>NZ_LABX01000227.1 GCF_001043915.1 Methylobacterium aquaticum
GGGGAGGGGGCGAACGGGCTGCATCAGGCTCCAGGCGGACGGCACGGGGCGAAGGGCGACGGGACCGACGTCCCGCACGGCCCTGGGGCGAAATCCTAGCACGGGCTCCGTGGCACGGGCGTGGCACGGCCGCAACATTGTCGTGGCGCCTTGACCATGGGCCGGGAGGCCCGGCCGCCGGCGCACAGACGCCTCCGAGCCGGCGCGAATCACGATGCGCAGGCCGGCCCGCCTCGCCTTGCGGCCCCGAAACGGCCTTCTTATATCCGGCTCGGCGCGGTCAACTCCCCTGCTTGCCGGGCTTCCGGCGAGGCGCGGTCCGGCCCGCCCAGGCTCAAACCACTCCACAAGTACCGCCATGGGCCGAGCTGCTTCGGGGCTCGGCGGTCTGCTTAAAAAACACCAACGAGGGATCCCACCATGGGTAAAGTGATCGGCATCGACCTTGGCACCACGAATAGCTGCGTGGCCGTGATGGAAGGCACGCAGCCCAAGGTCATCGAGAACGCGGAAGGCGCGCGCACCACCCCGTCGATCGTCGCCTTCACGGATGACGGCGAGCGGCTCGTCGGCCAGCCGGCCAAGCGCCAGGCGGTGACGAACCCCGAGCGCACCTTCTTCGCCATCAAGCGTCTCATCGGCCGCACCTACGACGACCCGATGACGCAGAAGGACAAGGGCCTCGTGCCCTACAAGATCGCCCGCTCGAACGGCGGCGACGCCTGGGTCGAGGCGGATGGCAAGACCTATTCGCCGTCGCAGATCTCCGCCTTCACGCTTCAGAAGATGAAGGAGACCGCCGAGTCGTATCTCGGCCAGCCGGTCACCCAGGCGGTCATCACCGTCCCGGCCTATTTCAACGATGCCCAGCGCCAGGCGACCAAGGATGCCGGCAAGATCGCCGGGCTCGAGGTGCTGCGCATCATCAACGAGCCGACCGCGGCGGCCCTCGCCTACGGCCTCGACAAGAAGAAGTCTGGCCTGATCGCGGTCTACGACCTCGGCGGCGGCACCTTCGACGTCTCGATCCTGGAGATCGGCGACGGCGTGTTCGAGGTGAAGTCGACCAACGGCGACACCTTCCTGGGCGGCGAGGACTTCGACAACCGCATCGTCGAGTACCTCGCGGCCGAGTTCAAGCGCGAGCAGGGCATCGACCTGACCCGGGACAAGCTCGCCCTCCAGCGCCTCAAGGAGGCGGCCGAGAAGGCGAAGATCGAGCTGTCCTCGGCGACCCAGACCGAGATCAACCTGCCATACATCACGGCGGATGCGAGCGGCCCGAAGCACCTGGCGCTGAAGCTCAGCCGCGCCAAGTACGAGTCCCTCGTGGACGACCTGGTGCAGCGCACGATCGAGCCCTGCCGCAAGGCGCTCAAGGATGCCGGCGTCTCGGCAGCCGAGATCGACGAGGTGGTGCTGGTCGGCGGCATGACCCGCATGCCGAAGGTCCAGGAGCAGGTGAAGACCTTCTTCGGCAAGGAGCCCCACAAGGGCGTCAACCCGGACGAGGTCGTGGCGATCGGCGCGGCGGTGCAGGCCGGCGTGCTCCAGGGCGACGTCAAGGACGTGCTGCTCCTCGACGTGACTCCGCTCTCGCTCGGCATCGAGACCCTGGGCGGCGTGTTCACCCGGCTCATCGACCGCAACACCACCATCCCGACCAAGAAGTCGCAGGTGTTCTCGACCGCCGAGGACAACCAGAACGCGGTCACCATCCGGGTGTTCCAGGGTGAGCGCGAGATGGCGGCCGACAACAAGCTGCTCGGCCAGTTCGATCTCGTCGGCATCCCGCCGGCCCCGCGCGGCCTGCCGCAGATCGAGGTGACCTTCGACATCGATGCCAACGGCATCGTCAACGTGACGGCCAAGGACAAGGCGACGGGCAAGGAGCACCAGATCCGCATCCAGGCGTCGGGTGGCCTGTCCGACGCCGACATCCAGCGCATGGTGCAGGAGGCCGAGGCCAATGCGGCCGAGGACAAGAAGCGCCGCGAGCTGGTCGAGGTGAAGAACCAGGGCGAGAGCCTGATCCACGCCACCGAGAAGTCGGTGACCGAGCACGGCGACAAGGTTCCGGCCTCCGACAAGGCCGCGATCACCACCGCCATCGATGCCCTGCGCCAGTCGCTGGCCGGCGAGGACGTCGAGCAGATCAAGGCCCGCACCACCGACCTGATGCAGGCGTCGATGAAGCTCGGCGAGGCGATGTATGCGGCGAGTCAGGCCGCTCCGGACGCGGCCGCGGCCGGCGCCAAGCCGGGCGAGGCGAAGAAGGACGACGTCATCGACGCCGACTTCCAGGAAGTCAACGACAAGGACCAGAAGAAGCGGGCGTAAGACCAACGGTCGTCGACAACGACCTGTGGTTCCGGTCTCGCATTTTCGCCAAGGGTTCAGAATCCGGCCCAAGGTCCCGGATGTCTGGACCTGGCATCGAACGTGCGAGATCGATCAATGGTACGGTGCGCCAGCATCTTGGATCGGTGGCATGAAACGCCTTGAGGTTGCAGCACGGGTCTGAGATCCGTGCCGTGGAGAGGATGGCGGATCGGTCCGGTCCCCGGCGCGCGGAAAAACGGCGCCGGGGACCGGACGTGTCTGGACGGTGCCCGGCGGGCGGAGCCGGGGACAGGGATCTTGGCGGGTCTGGGGATTGGCGGGTCTGGGGACAGGAATGTCGAAGCGCGACTATTACGAGGTTCTGGGCGTCGCCCGGACGGCGACAGACGGTGAGATGAAGTCGGCTTTCCGCAAGCTGGCGATGGTCTACCACCCCGACCGCAACCCCGGCGACAAGGAAGCCGAACTCAAGTTCAAGGAGCTGAACGAGGCCTACCAATGCCTCTCCGACAGCCAGAAGCGTGCCGCCTACGACCGCTTCGGTCACGCCGCCTTCTCGCAGGGCGGCCAGGGCGGCCCCGGATTCGGCAACGAGTTCGGCGACTTCATGTCGGACATCTTCGACACGTTCTTCGGCGACGCCCGCGGCGGCGGCGGGCGTCCGGGCGGAGCGGCGGGGGGACGCCCGGGCGGCGGGCGCGAGCGCGGCGCCGACCTGCGCTACAACCTCGAGATCACCCTCGAGGAGGCGTTCACCGGCAAGACCGAGACGATCCGGATGCCGACCTCGGTCACCTGCGAGGTCTGCGCCGGTTCAGGCGCCAAGGCCGGCTCGAAGCCCAAGACCTGCCCGACCTGCGGCGGTTACGGCCGGGGGCGGGCTGCGCAAGGCTTCTTCGCCATCGAGCGCACCTGCCCGGCCTGCCAGGGCCGCGGCGAGATCATCGAGGATCCGTGCCCGGCCTGCGCGGGCGCCGGCCGGGTCACCCGGGAGCGCACCCTCTCGATCAACGTGCCGGCGGGCGTCGATGACGGCCTGCGCATTCGCCTCGCTGGCGAGGGCGAATCGGGCCTGCGCGGCGGGCCGGCGGGGGACCTCTACATCTTCCTGTCGATCAAGCCGCACCCGTTCTTCCAGCGTGACGGCGCCGACCTGTTCTGCCGCGTGCCGATCTCGATGGTGACGGCGGCGCTCTCGGGCGAGATCACCGTGCCGGTGATCGACGGCTCGCATACCTCGGTCCGTGTTCCGGCCGGCACCCAGACCAACAAGCAGTTCCGCCTCAAGGGCAAGGGCATGCCGGTGCTGCGCTCGCGCGATATCGGCGACCTCTACATCCAGGTCTTCGTCGAGACGCCGCAGAACCTGACCAAGCGCCAGCGCGAACTCCTCCAGGAATTCGACACGCATGGCAGCCAGGCCGACAACCACCCGGAGAGCGCCGGCTTCTTCTCCCGGGTGAAGGAGTTCTTCGACGGCCTGAGCGGCTCGGGCCGCGCCTGATTGTCGTCGCCGCAATCCGGGACCTACCGTGACGGATTAGGCCGATGAACCGAGCCTCCCGTTGCGCGTTCTCCCGCGCGAGTGGGATTGCAGGGCTCGCAGGTCTCGGGCGGGCGCGTCAGGCTTGACGGCAGCGCGCCTTTGAACGACAGCCGTTCGTCATCCCATCGTCTTTTGCGAGTTCAAGGGTTCTCGGTCTTGCCTTTGCCTCTCCGATCCAGGGCCAAAGCCGTCGCGGTCTCGAGCCCGCTGCCCCATCCGCAGCCGTCGAAGAAGCGCGACATCCTGGAGGACGAGGCGCGGTTCCTGCGCTCCTGGTTCGAACGGCCCCTGGTGACCGGTGCCGTCACGCCCTCGGGCCGGATGCTCGCCCGCACCATGGCCTCCTACGTCGATCCCCGCCTGCCCGGGCCGGTGATCGAGCTTGGGCCCGGCACCGGCCCGGTGACCGATGCGCTGGTGCGCCGCGGCATCGCCCCGGAGCGCCTGGTCCTCGTCGAGTACAACCCGGATTTCTGCACGCTGCTGCGCCGGCGCTTTCCGAAAGCCACGGTGATCCAGGGCGACGCCTACGACATCCGGGCCACCCTCGCGGGCGTGCTCGCCGAGCCGGCCTGTGCCACCATCTCGAGCCTGCCGCTCTTCACCAAGCCCCTGGAGCAGCGTCTCGACCTGCTGACGGCGGCCCACAACCTGATGCATCCGGACGCGCCCTTCGTGCAGTTCACCTACGCGGTGGTGCCGCCGATCCCGGCCAAGTCCACGACCTACACCGCCAGCCGCTCGAACAAGGTGTGGCTGAACCTGCCGCCTGCCCGGGTATGGGTATATCGCCGACCCTGACCGGGGACGCCGTCCCGGGTGGCGTCTGGGTGACACAAGACCGGCGGGGGACGTGCCGGGAAGTCGATCCGCTGCTTCCGCGTGACGGAGTGGCTTCGAGCGACGGAGGTCGGGCGTCGTGCCAGAGGAGGCCCGCCGCTCGTGACGGTGAGCGCGTAAGCGATGCCCTCGTATCTGCGGCCTTGCTTCCGGTGCAGATCGATTGTAGGCAAATAACATATCTTCCCTGATCTGAATTTAATATGATGTTTAGAAAAACAACTTAAGATAGGCCAAAATCATATAAATGGGCAGTTTTTTGTTTCTAGCGGCTTCTTGAGAAGCTCCCCGTTGCTTCGCTCCTCACCTGGGAGCTTGTTTGAGCGGTTTCGCGATCGATCTGGCGCACAGGCCGACATTGCTCCAGGCATTCCAAGTCTCGACGATGCCGAGACCCCGGGATCCATCACTGACGACTGTCAAGGATGACGGACAGCGTGGCACGCTTCGTCCTTCATAGTCCAAGTTTATGGATCCCCGGGTGCGCTGCGCGGCCTAGGGATCACGTCAAGGGTATCAGGTCGGCCGTATCACTCGAACAGGTTTTGAGAGTGGGCATGGGCCACTCCCAGGCTGAAACGCGCCATTGTGCACTGTCGGATTCTCGTCGGTGCAATCGTTAATGAAATGTCTTCGCAATTTATAATTGCAAGTAAATTTTCCTATCAACTTACAATCTTTACGTAATTTGTGGTATTGATTTGCTATTTTTTGCGAACTTATGTGAATTTAACACATCGCGAGCGGAGCTGTGGTCATGGGCATGTTCGACTATCGCCGATATTCCGTTGCGGAATCAGCCGAGCTGGCGAACACCTCGTTGGGGCTGGCGACGTTCGGCCAGCTCGATCGGATCTACGGGATCCAGGTCGCGTCGCTGGCCAACGGGTTCGGACAGGCCCTGCCGCCAGGAGCGACCGCCAACAAGACCAACGTCGCGCTGCCGGCCGGCTGGTCGGAGGTCGGACCCTCGTCGCTCGGCCTCGGTCCCGACGCGGTGGATTACGACGGCTACTACGTCATCGAGAGCCCTCTGACCGGCCGCACCTATTCAGGGCCGCAGGCGAAGATCTACGAGGAGCGCGACGTCCGCGGGCAGGTCACCCGCCTGTCCGTCATGTTCGCCGGCACCAACTCGCCCGTCGACCTGGCCGACTACCTCCAGCTCAACAGCGGCGAGATCGCGCCCAAGATGAACCCGCTGCTCACGGCGGTGCGCAACTATGCGATCGGCAAGGGGCTGACCGCCGATGACGTCATCGTCACCGGCTACTCGCTCGGCGCCGCCTATACCAATATCATGGCGAAATACGCCGACACGCTCGCCGGCGGCTTCTTCGCCAACAGCAACTACATCGCCCATGCCGTCCCCTACACCTACGAGGGCAACGACCGCGTCCTCAACATCGGCTACGAGAATGACGTCGTCCATCGCGCGGCCGGCAACTTCGATTCGCTCGGCGGCGCGGTGACGGCGGCTCCCGGGCTGATGGGCCAGGATTACGCCCTCGGATCCTCCACCGACAACCTGATCCTGTTCGGCGACGACTATGCCAATCCCGCCTGGCCCTACGGTCCCTTCGCGCTCTACAACATTCCCGGCGGCTGGGCGGCCCATGTCGCGGGCCTCACTTCGGATGCCGTGGTGCGGATCACGCAATCGGCCTTCTACGGCGAGACCGCGCGCGACAGCCTGGTGATCGTCTCCAACCTCACCGGCGCGACGCGCGGCGTCACCTGGGTCGAGGACCTGCACCGCCCGTCGGACCGGCACGACCATGTCGGGGATTCCGCCTTCCTGATCGGATCGCAATACGACGACCGGCTGCGTGGCAATGTCGGCAACGACTACATCGACGCCATGGCCGGCGACGACACGATCCGCCCGGGCGACGGGCAAAACCGGATCGAGGGCGGAAGCGGGACCGACACGCTCGAATTGTCGGGCACGATGCACGACTGGAGCGTGTCGCGCTTGGCGGATGGCACCACCGCCTTCTTCTCCAAGTCCTACGGCCTCGACATCGTTTCGGGTGTCGAGAACGTGACGTTCCTCGATGGGGGGATTCCTGGCCTGGGGCGCAGCTACGCGGTCGAATCCAATCGGCTGGAAGACCTGACCGGGAACGGCGTCTTCGAGTTCCTCGATCAGGACGTCGCCTATACGGGCGCCCAGCAGGGCAAGGCCGGAGACGACACGCTGACCGGATCGCGGGTTTTCGGTCTCGCAGGGAACGATGTCCTCACCGGGACGAGCGCGAGCGACCTGCTCTATGGCGGCGCGGGTGACGACCGGCTCGACGGGCGCGGCGGCAATGACGCCGTCTATGGCGGCGAGGGCAACGACTGGCTCACTGGCGGGGGCGGTCGCGACCTGCTCAATGGCGGACTCGGCGACGACCTGTTCGTGGTCGATGCGCGACAATCCGGACGCGTGACGATCGAGGATTTCCGTCTGGGGGACGTCGAGCAGGACCGGATCCGGATCGTCGGCAGCACGATCCGCAGCGAGGCGGAGCTGCGCAATCACGGTGAGCAGACGGCCGACGGGCTGCTGCTGCATCTGGGACCGGGCGACGTGCTGATCGAGCACGCGACCTGGAACACCCTGACGCCGGGCACGGTCTCCTTCGGCTGATCCCCGTGCTGGGCAGTTCGGAAACAGGAAAAGGCGTGGGGTCCCCGGACAGCCCTGGATGCCTGGGGGAGGGCGATTACGCCTTCTCCCACTGGCTCTCGATGATGGTGTAGACCTTGTCGCTGAGGTTGATGTCCATCTCGACCAGCCCGATCGTGTTCTTCACCCGGCTCAGGGTCTCGGCGAGTTGCAGCACCGGCTCCGGCACCCGGCGCTCGGGTACGGCCGGTCCTTCGAGCTTCAGCACGTCGGCGAGCATCGCCGTGTAGGCA
The DNA here is from genome assembly GCF_001043915.1 of Methylobacterium aquaticum. GTDB lineage: Bacteria > Pseudomonadota > Alphaproteobacteria > Rhizobiales > Beijerinckiaceae > Methylobacterium > Methylobacterium aquaticum. The sequence continues at coordinate 7,640 of NZ_LABX01000227.1, forward strand.
CCCCAGAAATGCTGGTGGCCGATGACGTGGAACCGCGACAGCGCGTCGATCGCCAGGGTCCAGTGCCCCGGCTTCATCGGCTCGCCCGGGAAGCCGCATGAGAGGTCGCGGGTCAGCGGGTTCTCCAGCCAGCCATAGGTCTCCAGATCGATGCGGTCGAAGCCCTTGCGCAGGGCCGAGACGCTGCCGAGGTCGAGCCCGGCCGCAAAGGCGCAGGGGCCCCGGAGGTGGTCGATGCGCCAGCTCTGGGCCGGGTCCTTGCCGATCTCCGCCATCCGGCGCAGCCACAGGATGCGCTTGGCCAGCTCCACGTAGGGATCGATGATCAGGATCGTCTTGACGTATTCGCCGGACTGGATCACGTCTTCGTAGCGCTTCAGCAGCAGGCTGCCTTGAAGGAACAGCGAATTGCTGTACTTGATGTCGATGATGCAGCGCAAAAGATCGAAATGGATGTCGTGAATCCCGAAATACGCCATCGCGAATTCCGGGAAGAGCATGTCGCGGGCCGCATTGTCCTGCTGGACCGTGTAGTCGAGGGCGAGGACGCGGGCCTGGCGGTGGGCGGCATCGCCGGTGTGCCGGTAGAGCAGGATGTTGGTGTCGGCATCGAAGATGTCGTAGCGCCCAGCCTGATCCAGGCCGGGGCAGCTCTCGCCATTGAGCTTGAAGCCGCAGATGCCGTGGGCATGCCAGCCGAACTCCTTCAGCTGTGGATAATGGACCCAGGCCTCGATCACGGCCTCCTGCATGCGGTCGATGACCACGCGGACGCGCGGCGTGCGGCGCATGTCGTCGGGGGCGATCCAGAGCTCGAAGCTCGCCGGGCCGACCACGTTGAAGTTGAATCGCATGCTGCTTGCTAGGCTGAAGACGGCGTCGCGGCAAGGCCGCGGCGAGCGCGCCGACGCGACCGGGGATCGCGGGGGGAGCCTAGCAGCTTCGGCAGGCGGGATCACCCAAGAGGAACATTCACGAGGGATCGCCCACAAGGGGCACCCGACGGGATCGGCGTTGCGGTGGGCGGTCGCCCCGGGGCCCCTTGCGGCCACGCGCCCGGCGGGTGTTGATGCGGCCATGTCCGACCTGTTCGCCACCGCCGGCCTCGACCGCGACGCGCCCCGTCCCCTCGCCGACATCTTGCGGCCGACGAGGCTGTCCGAGGTGGTCGGGCAGGAGCACCTGACCGGGGAGGGGGGCGCGCTGACCCGGCTCCTGCGCGGGCGCAACCTCGGCTCGCTGATCCTGTGGGGGCCGCCCGGCACCGGCAAGACCACGGTGGCGCGACTGCTCGCGGGCGAGACCGATCTGCATTTCGAGCAGATCTCGGCGATCTTCTCCGGCATCGCCGAGCTGCGGAAGGTGTTCGAGGCGGCCCGCGCCCGGCGGGCGGCGGGACGGGGCACGCTGCTCTTCGTCGACGAGATCCATCGCTTCAACCGCGCCCAGCTCGACGCCTTCCTGCCGGTGGTCGAGGACGGCACCGTCACCCTCGTGGGTGCCACGACCGAGAACCCGTCCTTCGAGCTGAACGCCGCACTCCTCTCCCGCGCCCGGGTCCTGGTGTTCCGCGCCCTCGACGCGGCGGCGATCGCCAAGCTCCTCGACCGGGCCGAGGCCGTGACCGGCCGGACATTGCCCCTCGAGCCCGAGGCCCGCGCGGTGCTGGTGCGGATGGCCGACGGCGACGGGCGCGCGGCGCTGACGCTGGCCGAGGAGGTCTGGCGCTCCGTCGGGCCGGGCGAGACCCTGGATGCGGCCCTGCTGCAGGAGCTGATCCAGCGCCGGGCGCCCATCTACGACAAGGCGCAGGAGGGGCACTACAACCTGATCTCCGCGCTGCACAAGACGGTCCGCGGCTCCGATCCCGACGCCGCCCTCTACTATCTCTGCCGCATGCTGGATGCCGGCGAGGACCGGCTGTTCATCGCCCGTCGCCTGGTGCGGATGGCGGTGGAGGATATCGGGCTCGCGGACCCGCAGGCCCTGGCGGTGGCGAATGCCGCCAAGGATGCCTTCGACTTCCTGGGCTCGCCGGAGGGCGAACTGGCGCTGGCGCAGGCGACGGTCTACCTCGCGACGGCGCCGAAATCGAACGCGGTCTACACCGCCTACAAGGCCGCGACCCGCACCGCCAAGGAGCACGGCTCGCTGCCGCCCCCCCGCACCATCCTCAACGCGCCGACCACGATGATGCGCAAGCTCGGCTACGGCGAGGGCTACCGCTACGACCACGACGAGCCCGACGCGTTCTCGGGCCAGGATTACTGGCCGGAGCGTCTCGGCCGGCAGCGCTTCTACGCACCGACCGACCGGGGCTTCGAGCGCCGGATCGCCGAGCGCCTGGACTGGTGGGACGTGCGGCGCCGGGAGCGCGCCGGAGAAGATTCGTGACGGTTATGTGAACAACCTGGACGATAGGCGTTGACGGTGTGCGCTCCCCTCGGTCAGCCTGCGGGAATGACAAGACACCTGTCCCTCCCACACGGTCCCGCTGGATGACGGCGCGGGTTCTCTCCATCGCCAACTGCAAGGGCGGCACCGGCAAGACGACCTCCACGGTCAACCTCGCGGCCGAGCTGGGCGCCCGGGGCTACCGGGTCCTGGTGGTCGATCTCGATCCGCAGGGCCATGCGGGATTGGGGCTGGGGGTGGCGGCCCGGCTCGGCTCGCCCAATGCCCATACGCCGCTGCTGCGCCGTCAGGCCGGCCTCGACGGCGCCGTGCAGGCTACCGACGAGGACAATGTCGCGGTGGTGCCGGCCGACCGGGCCTTCGACGGGCAGCTCGGCACCAGTGACATCCGGTGCTTCGCCGATGCCCTCGCCCCCTTGCGCCGCATCCACGACCTGGTGCTGATCGACGTGCCGCCTGCGGCGGCGGCCCTCACGGTCTGCGCCCTGATGGCGAGCGATGGCGTCGTCATCCCCACCACCCTCGATCCCCTCGGCCTCGAGGGCGTGCGGCAGTTCGCCCGCTCGTATCACGACACGATGCTACGGTACCGCGCCGCGCCCCTCGGGCTCGCGATCACGCCGATGCGGATCGACCTGCGCACCAATGTCGAGCGCGAGACGCTGGGCCAGCTCCGCACCGCCTTCGGGCCGGGCCAGATGGTGCGGGGCGTGCGGACCGACGTGGCGGTGAGCGAGGCGTTCGCCCGGCGCCAGCCGGTGCGGCGCACTCGTCCCCGCAGCCGCGCCGCCGAGGACTTTTCCAACCTCGCCGACGACCTGGTGCAGCGCTTCGGCATCGATTGCTCCGCCGCCTTCGCGGAACCGGCCTATGGCCGCCCGGAAGGTTTCGAGCGCGGCGTCTCCTGGCGATGACGGAAATCCTTTGCGGTGTCTGAACCCTTGGCGATGTCTGAACCCTTGGCGATGACGGGGAATGGTCCGGCGATCGCGCGGCGGCGGTGATCCGCCGGACGTGACGGACGGCCTTGCGGATGATACGAGCCGCCACATGACGAAGCCTCCTTCTCGCGGCGGTTCCGGGCGGTCACGGACCGGCCCGGGCGGCCCCGCCCCGGGCCG
>NZ_LABX01000228.1 GCF_001043915.1 Methylobacterium aquaticum
TTGCGAGGTTCACCGGCGGGGGGGGGGGGGCGGGGGGGGGGGGCCCGCGCCCCCCCGCAACCACCACGCCGGGCATGAGTACCGTACGCCGCCCCGGGGCCCCCCCCGCCCCCGCCTCTGCCCCCCCCCCCCCGCGCCCGCCGCTGGGCCGCGAGCCGCGCTTCACCGGCCGCCTCACCCGCCTGCCCGACGGCTACGCGGTCCAGGCGGCGCGCCTGAGCGGGGCCGCCGTGACCGCGACGGTCGATGGCCGTGCCACCGAGGCCAAGGCCGACATGACCGGCCGGGTCGAGCTGACCGATCTCGCCACCCTCGACCCCGACCTCGCCGGCCGGGCCGGGCTGGACGCGCGCCTGACCGGCTCGCTGGAGCACCCGGACGTCGCCCTGACCGTCTCGGCCCCCGAGGCCCGGGCGCTGGGCCGTCCGATCCGCGACCTCGCCGCGACGGCGACCGTGACGGACGCCACCGGCGCCCTCGACGGCACGGTGGCCCTGTCCGGCCGGGTCGACGGCAAGCCGCTGTCCGGCGACCTCCACCTCGCCCGGAGCGGCGCCGATTGGGTGCTCGACCGGCTCGGCGTCACCCTCGGCTCGGTGGCGCTGACCGGCCGCGCCGCATTCGATCCGGCCTCGCGCCTCGCCGAGGGCGCGGTGTCGCTGAAGGCCGGCAACCTCGACGACCTCTCGGCCCTGGCGCTGACCCGCCTCGCCGGGCGGCTCGACGCCGCGATCGCCCTGTCCCGCGCCGGCGGCCGGCAGGACGCCACCGTGCGGGCGACCGGCGAGGGCGTGCGCGGGGCCGGTGTGGCGCTCTCGCGCCTCGACGCGGATCTCGCCGGGACCGACCTCTGGAACAGCCCCCGGGTCACCGGCCGGCTCGCGGCCGACCGTCTCGTCGCCGGCTCGGAGACGATCGAGGCGATCCGCCTCGACGCCAAGCCCACGCCCGACGGCAGCGACCTCGTGCTCCAGGCCCGGGCCCGGGGCTTTGCCCTCGACGGCGCCGCCCGGCTGGTGCCGGCGGCGCAGCCGCGCCTCGACCTCGCGCGCTTCAGCGCGGTGCGCGGCGGCGACCGGCTGGCCCTCGCCGGGCCGGCGACGCTCACGATCCAGAACGACGGCGTGGCGATCCGGGGCCTCGCCATCGCGGCCGGCTCCGGCCGGGCCAGCCTCGACGGCACGATCGGCCAGACGCTCGACCTGCGGCTCGGCCTGAAGAGCCTGCCCCTGGCGATGGCCCGCATCGCCTCGCCGAGCCTGACCCTTTCGGGCACCCTCGACGGCGAGGCGGCGCTGACCGGCCCGGCCGCGAGCCCGGAGGGGCGCTATGCGTTGAGCGTCACCCGGCTGGTGACGCCCGAGACCCGCTCCGCCGGCCTGCCGCCGATCGACGCCAAGGCCGCGGGCCGGATCGAGGATGGCCGCGCCGGCCTCGACGGCACCATCACGGCGGGGCGCGGCTTGCAGGTCACCCTGTCCGGCTCGCTCCCGGTCGAGGCCGGCGGCGCCCTCGCCTTGCGCACCCGCGGCACCCTCGATGCAGCGCTCGCCAACACCCTGCTGGCGGCGGGCGGCCAGCGCCTGACCGGCCGCGTCGCCGTCGATGCCGGGATCGGCGGGACGCTCCAGGCCCCGAGGATCGACGGCGCGGCGGTCCTCACCGGCGGCAGCTTCACCGACCCGCTGAACGGCGTGAGCCTCACCGACATCCAGGGCCGGGTCGCCGGCCGCGGCGACACGCTCGTGATCGAGCGCCTGACCGCCGCCACCCGCAACGGCGGCACCCTCCAGGTCCAGGGCCGCGTCGCCGTCGACCCGGCGGCGGGCTTCCCCGGCACCCTGACGATCCGGGCCGACCGGGCCGAACTGGTCTCGAGCCCGCTGATGACGCTCATCACCGGCCTCAACCTCTCGCTCACCGGCCCGCTCGCCCGCACCCCGCGGGTCGCCGGCCAGGTCGACGTCGCCTCCCTGGCCGTCTCGGTTCCGGACCGTCTGCCCGCCACGGTGCAGCCGCTGCCCGGCATCCGCCACGTCAACACGCCGCCGCAGATGCGGGCCCGCCTCGCCGCGCGGGCGAAGCGGGAGGCGGCGTCGCGGCGCGGGCGCAAGGCCCCGCCCTTCCTCGCCACCCTCGACCTCACGGTGAACGCCCCGGGCCGGATCACCGTGCGGGGCCGCGGCATCGATGCGGAACTCGGCGGGTCGCTCCGCCTCACCGGCACCTCGGCGGCCCCGGTGGCGAACGGCGCCTTCGCGATGCGCCGCGGCCGGATCCAGATCATCGGCCAGAACCTCGATTTCATGCGCGGCCGCCTGACCTTCGCGGGCGACCTGACGGCGCCGGAACTCGACTTCCTGGCCCAGTCCCAGGCCGGTGACGTCACCGCCAAGATCGCCGTCACCGGACCCGCCAACCAGCCCGACTTCGCCCTCTCCTCCGAGCCGCCGCTGCCGCAGGACGAGGTGTTGTCGCGCCTCCTGTTCAAGAAAGCCTCGGGCGGCCTGTCGCCGTTCCAGGCGTTGCAGCTCGCGCAGGCCGTGGCCCAGCTCTCCGGCGGTGCCGACGGGCCCGACCTGTTCGAGAGCGCCCGCAAGCGCCTCGGCCTCGACAGCCTCGACATCCAGGCGGGATCGAAGGGCGGCCCGGCGATCGGCCTGTCGCGGGCGCTCGGCGAGCGGGTCAATGTCGGCGTGCGCGCCGGCGCCCGGCCGGAGGACAGTGCCGCCACCATCACCTACGACGTGACCGGACGGATCAAGGTCCAGGGCGAGGCCGGGGCGGATGGGCGGACGGCTGTCGGGGTGGGGGCGGAATGGGAGTATTGAGGCGGACAGGCGCGCCTCTAGAGCATTTTCCGACCAAG
>NZ_LABX01000229.1 GCF_001043915.1 Methylobacterium aquaticum
GCGGCGCTCTCCGCGCTCGGCATCGACTGCCTCGAGGTGCGCGAGCCCGGCTATGAGGGCCCCAACGGCGAGGCCGAGCGCGGAGAGCGCCGCGGAGGCGGCCTCGAACAGCGGCTCGGGGTTGCTGTCGTTCACCCCCTGGCGCTCCTCGTTCGGCGACAGCCGCACGCCGGTGCGCTCCGGCCCGACGATCTCGGCCACCGCCGCCACGACCTCGCGCAGGAACCGGATCCGGTTCTCGATCGAACCGCCATAGCGGTCGGTGCGGAAATTGGCGTTGTCGCGCAGGAACTGGTCGATGAGGTAGCCGTTCGCGGCGTGGATCTGCACGCCGTCGAAGCCGGCCTCGCGCGCGTTGCGGGCCGCCTGCCGGTAATCGTCGAGGACGGCACGGATGTCGTCCTCGGTCATGGCGCGGGCCTCGACATGGGGCGCCTTGCCCTCGTAGGTCCGCGCCAGGCCCGGCATCGTGGTCGCCGAGGACGAGACCGGCTGGCCGCGCCCGGGCAGGCTCGGATGGACCACCCGCCCCATATGCCAGAGCTGCGACACGATCCTGCCGCCCGCCGCGTGCACGGCGGCGGTGACCGGGCGCCAGGCATCCACCTGCTCGGGGTTCCACAGTCCCGGCGCGTAGGGCCAGCCGAGCCCCTGCGGGCTGATCCCGGTCGCCTCCGAGATGATGAGGCCGGAAGAGGCGCGCTGGGCGTAATACGCCACCATCAGGTCGGTCGGCACGTGGTCGCGGGTCGCCCGCGCCCGGGTGAGCGGCGCCATGAACACCCGGTTCGGCGCATCGAGCGCGCCGAGCCGGATCGGATCGAGAAGGCTGGGCATCGGGAACTCCGCTGCGCGTGGGAAGATGGGCCGGGGCGTCAGCGGGTCGTCGGCTGCGGCGGCCGGCGCGAGGCGGCGAGCGCCGCCCATCCCTCCGCCGTCGCCGGGAGGGCGCTGACCGTGGCGAACTCCTGGAGGGCGACGAGGTTCGTCGCGGTCTGCGCGAGCGCCCCGACTGGCAGCATCAGGCCGAGAAAAGCCAGACCGTGAATGGCCGCCCTGCACATCCTGTCGCCCCCCGATGATCGGGCGGCAGGAAACGACGGGAACCGCCTCCTGTCCAGCCCGGCCGGACATGCGGGGCGGCCAAGCGCCGGATCGGGCGAGAGAGACCGCCTGCTCCAGCGCCGTGAGGGCGCGCAGGCGGGCTCTCCCGCTTTCCGTCAGCGACACCACTCCAAGGGACACGATCTCCGCGGCGGCGCGCGGCGGGGAGCCGGGATGATGCAACGTGTCGAAAACGTAATGCAGGAGAGGGGCGAAAATGCTCCCGCCGAGCGTTCCAGCCCCGTGACAAATGCCGGCCCCCCTCCCATCTCGTGGGCGCCGGGCCGGGCCCGCCCACCGGCAACCGAAGGAGTACGGCTCCATGAACAGCGAAGAACGCGACGTCATCAACGGCATATTCAGGCGACTGGAGCAGGCCGCGCAGCAGCCCCGCGATGCCGACGCAGAGCGCTTCATCGCCGACAAGATCCGCGCCCAGCCTTACGCCCCCTACGCCCTGGCGCAGCTCGTCTACGTGCAGGAGGAGGCGATCAAGAGCCTCAACCAGCAGCTCGAACAGGCCCGGGCGGAGGCGCAGCGCGGCGGCCAGGGCGCTCCCCAGGGCTCCGGCGGCGGCGGCTTCTTCTCGAGCATCTTCGGCGGCGGTGGCGGCGCGCGGCCCGAGCCGCAACGCGCCGGCGCCTGGGGCAACCAGGGCGGCGGTTACGGCCAGCAGCCCGGCTATGGCGCGCCTCCGCAGGGCTATCCGCCGCAGCAGCCCGGCTACGCCCCGCAGCAGGGCGCTCCCTGGGGCGGCCAGCAGCCGCAGGCGCCGCAGGCGCGCGGCGGCGGCTTCCTCGCCACGGCCCTGCCGATGGCGGCGGGCGCGGCGGGGGGGCTGCGTCTCGGCCACGCGCTCCGCAACGGCTTCCCGGGCGGGCATTCCTCGCTCGGCAGGAAGGCCGGCCACCGCCGGGCGGGGGGCGCCCCCC
>NZ_LABX01000023.1 GCF_001043915.1 Methylobacterium aquaticum
ATGTCTCTCCTGTTTGTGGTCCGATGTCTGACGTCAGGCTGCCGCGAGGGCGATCAGCACTTCTTGGACTTGGAGCTGCCGCAGGTCGGGGCCGGGGCGCAGGCGCCGACCGAGATACCGACGGAGATGCCGGCGCAGAGGGTGCCGCCAGCGACGGTGGCGAGGGTCTTGGCGTCGAGCTTCTTCATGATGTCTCTCCTGTCTGTGGTCTGATGTCTGAGGTCAGGCTGCCGCGGGGGCGATCAGCACTTCTTGGACTTGGAGCTGCCGCAGGTCGGGGCCGGGGCGCAGGCGCCGACCGAGATACCGACGGAGATGCCGGCGCAGAGGGTGCCGCCAGCGACGGTGGCGAGGGTCTTGGCGTCGAGCTTCTTCATGATGTCTCTCCTGTCTGTGATCTGATGTCTGAGGTCAGGCTGTCGCGGCGGCGATCAGCACTTCTTGGACTTGGAGCTTCCGCAAGTCGGGGCCGGCGGGCAGACCGGAGCCGGCGGGCAGCACACGGGGGCGCAGATCGTGCCGCCAGCGACGGTGCTCAGGGTCTTCAGATCCAGCGTCTTCATCGGGGCTATCCTCAAGTCCGGGATCGGCGTTGCGTCCCGTTGGCCAGGTCTTGATGCCAGATATGGCGAAAGGTGTCGAGAGATGCGATTAAACACTTGGTGGCTTGTTAACCAAAGCGCTTTCGGAAAGCGGATCGACCACAAAGCCTTACGCAGCAACTGCGGAAAATGCGTAGGTAATTTCGCTGGGGAAGCCCTGTGCATAGCGGCCGGCCACCACCCTTGAGTCGTGCCACGAGAAGATTGCACCTGCCAGGTTGTGTATCCAGAGAGTTTCTATCTCGCGCAGGTGAGTTCATGAACAATCATGTTCTCTTCTTGGCCGTTTCCGTACACGGGTCGGCCAACCAAGCTCGCAAAAAACGATTGACCGGTCCTGTAAAGGCATGCGGTCGACGGTTCGCCGGTCGAATGTTTTGCAAGACAAGGCAAGTCCAGGGAACAGCGGCGCCAAGCCATGACAAATCTCGGGATCGCAACATGACGGCGCGGCGCGCGATCGGCTCGGGTGAGGAGGCGCGGCATGCCAACGAGTCGTGCGGCCTGTCCGGGTCGGCCACGAGGTCGAGATTTTCGCCACAGCGGTGCGTGGCCATGGCGCGACGCACGGTCCGCAAGGCGGGGACGTCCTCGCGCGAGGACGACCGAGGCGAAGACCGGTGACCTGCCCCGGTCGCCGATCGGCCGGTGTTCAGGCCGGCGAGGACGTGCCTTGCATCGGTGACTCGAATTTTCGATGCCAAGCCATCGGTTTAGCGAAAATTCGAGAACCCAACCAAGGGTCGTTTTTTTTGCGACCGTCGGTGTTAGAAGCTCTGCGTCGGCCGGTCGAGGATGCGGCGGCCGAGCAGGCTGGCGGCGAGGTCCGCCATCAGGAGGGCGGTCCGGCCGCGCTCGTCGAGGAAGGGGTTGAGTTCCACGAGGTCGAGGCTGCGTACCCGCCCGGAATCGTGCAGCAGCTCCATGATGAGGTGGGCCTCCCGGAAGGTGGCCCCGCCCGGCACCGTGGTGCCGACGCCCGGCGCGATGCCGGGATCGAGGAAATCGACGTCCAGGCTGACATGGAGCAGGCCATCGGCGGCGGATACCTCGCTTAGGAAGGCGCGCAAGGGGGCGACGATCCCGGTCTCGTCGATGTCGCGCATGTCGTGCACCCGCGTGCCGTTGTCCCGCAGGACCGCGCGCTCCGCCGGATCGACGCTGCGCAGGCCGATCATGCAGATCCGCCCCGGATCCAGCACCACGTCGAGGGGCGGGAAGTAGCCGGAGAAGCCCGGCCGCCCGGTGAGGTAGGCCAGCGGCACGCCGTGCAGGTTGCCGCTCGTCGTCGTGTCGAGCGTGTGGAGATCGGCATGGGCATCGAGCCAGAGCAGAAACAGCGGCCGCCCCTCCGCCCGCGCCCGCAAGCCCATCCCCGCCACGGTGCCGGCCGAGAGGCTGTGGTCGCCGCCGAGGAAGATCGGCCGGGCCTCGGCGCTGTGCCGGAACGCGGCCTCGGTGAGGGCCAGCGTCCAGCCCGCCGTTTCGGCGAGGTGGTGGATCGCCGGGTTCGGGTGCGGCGGCACCGCGAAGGGAGCGGGCGCGACGGTGCCCGCATCCTCGACCGGGAGGCCGAGGGCGCGGATCGCGTCGACAAGGCCGGCGGCCCGGTAGGCGCTCGGCCCCATGTCGCAGCCGAGTCGGTTCGTGCCCGACTGCACCGGCGCCCCGACCAGGACGCATCGTTCAGGATGTCTGTTGACCACGGACCCGCTCCCGGCTGACGATCGCCTGGCATTGGCCTGATCGCCAGGGATCATTCTGATCGCCTGCGATCACTCTGATCGCCAGGACGGTCGCAAACGACATCGGAAACGCATCTGCTGCCGTCGATGCCGCGAGTGCGCCGGCCGGGAGTGCTGCCGTCCTGGCCGCCCTGGCCCGACAGGATCGACATTAAACCCGTCGATCTGACCCGCCGACCGTTGCGGATCCCGGGTTCCGCTGGGCGGCCCCGGAATGGTGAGAGGATAAGAGACCCGTCGCCCGGTCTCGACACCGTTCGAAACGCCGCCAGCGCCTTCGGCCGCGTCACACGGCTCAGACCGGCCGCCGGAGCTTGCAGCTGTCGATGGCGTTGAGCGCCTTGGTGCGGGCCGAATCGTTGAAGTAGCCGGTGGTGCGGTAAGCCTCGATCTCGGAGGCGTCGAGGGCGCGCAGGGTCGTCTTCGCGTAGCAGCCGCAGGGGCGCTCGAAGCTGGTCTCAGCGGCGTTCTGCATCCGGGCCTGGACCACGGCGCAGGAGCGGCGCACGCGGGTCTCGAGCTCCGACGTGGGCGCGGTGCGCAGGGCCGGATCGGGCTGGTAGGCTTCGAGCTGCGACGAGGAGGCGCCGGCAAAAGCCGCGCCGGCGCCGAGCGCGAGGAGGCCGGCGGCGAGGAAGGTGCGGAGACGCATGGAAGTGAGGTCCGTTGGGCTGCTTGTCGTCAAGCTCGACCGTTGGACGCCGAAACTCCCCGCCCGCACAAGGGCGGGCGGGCCACACCATGGGACGAAAAGCCAGCCTCTTGCCCTGACGGCAGGGCCGCGATGGCGACGTGGTTGTCGTGGAAGGCGGCGCCGCCGAACGGGGCCGGCGCGTCGGCCCCCGTCAGGGTGTTGATGCCGCGACCATCCGGATAGGCGTCGTTGGGCCAGATCGATTCGGCGATCAGCACGCCACGGCGCAGGCCGGCAAACAGCGTCGCCCGCAAGGTCACGGCGCCGCGCTCGTTCGACAGGCGCACCCAGGCCCCCTCCCCGATCCCCAGCGGTGCGGCATCCTCCGGGTGGATCATCACGGTCGGGTGGCGTTCCTTGGCCAGCGAGGTCGGGGTCTCGGTGAAGCTCGAATTGAGGAAGTTGCGCGCCGGGCTGGTGGCGAGGCGGAACGGATGATCGTCCGTCGCGCTCATCAAGGGCGCCTCCCAATGGTCGGGGAGTGGCGGCATTGCCGGCCCGCGCGGCCCGTCCTGCGCCACCGGCACTTTGCTCCAGTCGGGCCGGAAGCGGAAGCGCCGGTCGGGATAGGCGAAGCCGTCGAGGAAATGGGCGCGCTCGTAGGGCGGCTGCACGTCGAGGAAGCCGTCGCCCTCCATCTCCGCCAGGCTGCCGCGGCGCGAGGCGGTGAGCGTGGCGTCGATCAGCGCGCGTGGGCTCATCGCGAAGCCCGGATGCTCGGCGCCGAGCCGCTCGGCGAGGGCCACGATGACCTCGTGGTTCGAGCGGCAGAGGGCGGGCGGATCGATGCGCTTCAGGCCCAGCTGGATGTGCTGCTGGCCGCCGCCGGTATAGAGGTCGTCGTGCTCCAGGAACATCGTGGCCGGCAGGACGAGATCGGCCATGCGGGCGGTCTCGGTCATGAACTGCTCGTGGACGCAGACGAACAGGTCGTCGCGGGCGAAGCCCCGCTTCACCAGCTCCTGCTCGGGCGCGACCGAGACCGGGTTGGTGTTCTGGATCAGCATCGCGGTCACCGGCGGGCCGTGGCGCAACGCCTCCGGGTCGCCGGTGAGCACCCGGCCGATCTGCGACTGGTCGAGCATGCGGGTGCCGGGCCGGACCACGTCGAGCCCCTCGATCAGCCGCTTGTTGAGGCCGAAGACGCCGCTATTCGAGTGGAAGGCGCCGCCGCCGCGATGCTGCCAGGCGCCCGTCACCGCCGGGATGCAGAGCGCCGCATGCATGGCGGCGGCGCCGTTGCGGCTGCGGGCGAAGCCGTAGCCGAGGCGGAAGAAGGTGTTCTTCGTCTGCCCGACGAGATGGGCGAAACGCTCGATCTCCGCGATCGTGAGGCCCGTGATGGCGGCGGCCCAGGCGGGATCGCGGGTCTTCAGATGCGCTTCCAGCTCCTCCGGGCAGTCGGTGTAGCGGGCCATGTAGTCGCGGTCGGCCAGCCCGTCGCGGAACAGCACGTGCATCACCGCGCAGGCGAGCGCCCCGTCGGTGCCTGGCCGCAGCAGCAGGGCGAGGTCGGCTTGGCGCATGGTCGGGTTGTCGTAGATGTCGACGACCACGACCGTGGCGCCCCGGGCCTTGCGGGCGGCCTGGACGTGGGTCATCAGGTTGACCTGGGTGTGCACCGGGTTGGTGCCCCAGATCACCACGCAGTCGCTCTCGGCGATCTCGCGCGGATCGACCCCGGCGAGGCGGCCGGTGCCGGCGACGTAGCCCGACCAGGCGAGCGTGGTGCAGATGGTCGAGAACTGGCCCGAATAGCCCTTGGCGTGGCGCAGGCGGTTGATGCCGTCGCGCATCACCAGCCCCATCGTGCCGGCGTAATAATACGGCCAGACCGCTTCCGGCCCGTGCGCGGCCTCCGCCGCCTTGAAGGCTTGCGCGACGCGGTCGAGCGCCTCGTCCCAGCCGATCGGTGCGAAGTCACCCGAGCCCTTCGGGCCGGTGCGGATCAGGGGCTGGGTCAGCCGGTCGGGATGGTGGATGCGCTCGGCGTAGCGGGCGACCTTGGCGCAGACGACGCCCGCCGTGTAGCTGTGGCGCGGGTTGCCGCGCACGCGCCCGATCGTGGCGCCGTCGATCACCTCGACCTCGAGGGCGCAGACCGACGGGCAGTCGTGCGGGCAGGTGGAGGTCGTCCGCTCGATCCGTGGCTGCGCCGTCACCGCTCGCTCCCTCATCGAAAAACCCCCGCCGCAGGGCGGCGAGGGCTCTCAACCTATCGGCGTTTCCCGGTCGGGGAAACCGTCAGCCGACGATGTCGCTCTCGTCGAAGAACTGCTTGATCTCGAGGGCGGCGTTGTCGAGGCTGTCGGAGCCGTGGACGGTGTTCTCGCCGACCGACTTGGCGAACTTCTGGCGGATGGTGCCCTCGGCGGCCTGGGCCGGGTTGGTGGCGCCCATCACCTCACGGTACTTGGCGACGGCGTTCTCGCCCTCGAGCACCTGGACCACGACCGGGCCCGAGGTCATGAACGCGACCAGCTCGCCGTAGAACGGGCGCTCGGCATGGATCTCGTAGAACTTCTTGGCCTGGGCGTCGGACATGCGGATGCGGCGCTGGGCGACGATGCGCAGGCCCGCCTCCTCGATCACGGCGTTGACCGCGCCGGTGAGGTTCCGCTCGGTGGCGTCGGGCTTCAGGATGGAGAAGGTGCGCTCGGTGGCCATGGGACGTCCGTTCGAGGAATAGCGGTGGCGGGGGCGGTGGGAGGCCGCGCGGCACCGGACCTGACGGTCCGGCGAAAGCCGGGCGCGAACGCCCGCGCGCCGGGTCCATGCGGACGTCCGGCGCCGGGCTTATAGCCGCGGGCCCGACGCCTCTCAAGCGACGAAGAACCCCCGACTCACCGACCTGCGGGCGGGCGCTGCGGCCATGCCGCAACACGGTCGAAAAATCGCCCCAAAGCTCGGGCTTCCTGGCTTCAACGTGACCTTTCGGCCACGCTGCCCGGTCCGACCGCGGCGGCGTCGCTTGCCTCCCCCGCAGCCGGCGGCCTCATCGGGGCCCGCACCGGCCGCGGACAGACAGGAGCTTCCTGCATGCGCTCGATCCTGATCCCGACCGTCGCCGCCTCCCTGCTCTCGGGCGGCGCCGCCGCGGCGGCTCCCGCCGGCGATCCCTCGGGCACCTGGCTCACCGAGGACGGCCGGGCCAAGATCAAGATCGAGAAGTGCGGTCCCAATGCCGCCCATGCCTGCGGCAAGGTGGTGTGGCTGAAGACGCCGCTCAACGACCAGGGCCAGCCGCGCACCGACATCAAGAATCCCGACCCGACGAAGCGCACCCGCCCGGTGATCGGCCTCACGCTGATGGACGGGCTGAAGCCCGAGGACGGCGCCTACAAGGGCCAGATCTACAATGCCGAGGAGGGCAAGATCTACGACGTCTCGGTCAGCCGCGAGAGCGCCGGCGAACTCGCGATCTCGGGCTGCATGATGAAGATCCTGTGCGGCTCGCAGACCTGGACCAAGGCCCCGGACGAGTTCGCGCAGGCCACGCCCGTGAAGGCGAAGGCCGCCACGGTCAAGCCCGCCGCGAACTGATCCTCAGCCCCGCGGGCCCGCAGCCTCCTCGGGGTCCGGCTTGAGCCGGAAGCCGCGCTGGACCCCCGGCCGGGCCTTCATCCGCTCGATCCAGGCGGCGACATGCGGGAACGCCGCGATGTCCTGGCCCTGGCGCTCCCACAGCTTCGCCCAGGGCAGGATCGCGATGTCGGCGATGGTGTAGGTGTCGCCCGCGACATGGGGAACCCGGCCGAGCTGCGCGTCGAGCGTTGCGTAGAGCTTGGTCGTCGCGGCGGTGAAGCGCTCGACCGCGTAGGGAATTTTTTCCGAGGCGTAGATGCGGAAATGGTGGGTTTGGCCGAGGGTCGGCCCGAAATTCGCCGCCTGCCAGAACAGCCAGATGTCGACCGCGATCCGGGCCCGCTCCTCCGACGGGTAGAACAGCCCGGTCTTGCGGGCGAGGTACTGCAGGATCGCGTTCGATTCGAACACCGTGATCGGCTGCCCCCCGGGCCCGTCCGGATCGACGATGACCGGGATCTTGCCGTGCGGCGCCACGGCCAGGAAGTCGGGGGCGTTCTGCGCGCCCTTGCCGATGTTGATCGGCACCATGCGGTACGGCAGGCCGCATTCCTCGAGCATGATCGAGGCTTTCCAGCCGTTCGGCGTCGTCCAGTAATACAGGTCGATCGGCGGCGTCGTCACGGCCGACATGCGGCGGGTCCTTCTCGCACGGCGGGGACGGATCGCGTCCGTCGCGCATCGGTCTTCACGGAGAGGTAAACAGGCCCGGGCCCACCCTGTACAGGGTGAAGGTTGTCTCAATCGACGATCCCGGGCTGGTCGTGCACCGGTGGCGTGGTCGGCGCCGGGCCGCCGTCCCTCGCTCGTCGCCTGCCCTCCCTTCTTTGCCCGCCCCTCTTTGCTCGCCTCTCTTGCCGCCCCTCTTGTCCTAGCGGCAGGCTGTGGCAGTCTTGGTGTTGCGCCGGCCGATCCGGCCGCGCTGTGCCGCGAGCCCGCCGATGCCGTTTCCGCTCCTCCGTGCCGCCCTGACGGTCCTGCTGGTCGCCGCGCCCGCCGCTTCGTTCGGGCAGGGCACCGTGCAGGATCCCGAACTCGCGCCCCGTCGGCAGCCCAGCCCCCGCAGCCTCGCGGCCCGCGAGCGCCAGCGCCAATGCGGTGCGGCATGGCGTGCCCTGGCGCCGCCGGACAAAGTGGAACAAGGGCCGCGCTGGCCGCAATATTACAGCAAGTGCGTCCGCCGGCTGAAGGAGCAGCGGGCCTGACGCTCGGTCCGTGAGGTCATCGACGGGTGGCGAGATCCCCCTCCGCCATCCGGCTCATCGATGGCGCAGCTTCACGAGGCCGGATCGCGTGAGACTGTCATCGTCGGGATTTTATTGTCAGACCTGACGTCAATCCAGGTCTGACAGTTGAATCGACATTCGGATGCTGATATAAAGACACATCCTGAGTTTCGAGACCCAGGGCACCTGCAAGGCGCACTCTTCGAGTGCGCCTTTTTTCTTGTCTCTGACCTGTAATCAAAAAAAGGGCCCCGGCTCGCGCCGGGACCCCGATTATTCGACTTCCGTAATCTTAGAAGTCGCGCTGGACGCGCATGCGGATGTTGAAGGTGTCGGCCGACTTGGCAGTCGGCAGCACCGCGCCGTTGGCAGCGACCGGCAGGCCAGCGGCGTTCAGGCCGACAGCCGCGACGCCCGGAGCCTTGTTCTGGTCGATCACGGCGCCGCCCTTCAGGTCGACGCGGTTGTAGAGACCCTCGACACCGATATCGAGATCCTTGACCGGCGACCAGATGATGTTCGCGCCGACGACGATCTGGCTCGTGTCACGCAGGGCAGCGCTGAACACGGAGGTGGCCGGGCTGTTGACCGGGTTGCCGAGGCCGTTGAAGTTCAGCGCGCCGAGCAGGTTGCGGCTGGTCTTGCCGAACGTCATCTCGCCGTAGCTGCCGATCACGGCCGAACGCCACTCGGGGGTCCAGTAGTGCAGGAACGAACCGACCACCGTCCAGCTGGTCGACAGTTCCATCTTGCCCGTCACCGGGTTCACCGCGGCGTCGGTGAAGAAGGTGGCGAACTGCGAGCCCTGGGTGTTGCCAGCGCTGGCGGTGTAGGAGCCGATGTACGAGGAGTAGCCCGTGTAGAGCTGGGCGCCCTCGCCATACGAACCCTGGAGGTACAGGGCGTCGCCAGCGGCGATGAACGGCGTGTTGATCTTCAGACCACCCTGCACGGCCCAGCCGTACTCGGTGTTGACGCGGGGCGTCAGGACCGAGCCAGCGGCAATGCCGGCGCCGCCGAAGGTCAGGACGGTGGAGGCGTTCCCGGCGTTCAGCTCGTGCACGGCGGCCGAGAGCTGGGCGGAGCCCCAGGCGGCGTCGTAGCGCAGCGCGCCGACGAAGTCGGGCATGCGCGAGGTCTGGCGCAGGTCGTAGAACGCCTCGCCGATCGGCACGCCGGCCGCGTTGGTGGCGATGACCGGGCTCACGTTGGCGGTCGCGGCGGTGAAGACCGCGAAGGAGCTCGCCGCGTTGCCGGCGGTGGCGGTGCCGAACAGCGGGGTCTTGCGGAAGATCGGGTCTTCGACCGACAGCGTCGCCGAGAAGCCGTTCCCGAAGGTGGCGGTGTAGGCGAGCAGGTTGGTCGAGGAGACGTCCGAGCCCAGCGAGGTGCCGATGATCTCGAAGTCGTGGGCGTAGAAGTCGTAGAACGACGCCGCGCGACCGGCGGTGAGGCCGGCGAACTGGATGAACGCCTTGTCGACGTTCACGTATTGCTGCGAGCGACCGAACGTGTCGACGCCGAGGCCGAAGAAGCCGTTGGCGGCGCGGTTCTGGGTGCCCGAGGTGAGGTAGGCGCCGGTCCGCGAGGCCAGCTCGAAGCGCACGAAGGCGCGGAGCGTGCCGTAGGCGGTCTGGGTGCGGGCGTCGAGGTTGAGGCGGCCGAGGCCGCGGTAGCCCATCAGGTCGCCGTTGTTGCCGCTGCGGGTGTAGCCCTGCGAGTAGCCGGCCTCGAAGCGGGCGCGACCGGAGACGCGCAGGCAGGTGTCGGTGCCGGGAATGAAGAAGAAGCCGGCGCCGTAGGCCGAGCAGATGCGGACGTATTCGACCGGCGCAGCCTTCTTGATCGGCAGATCGGCAGCTTGCGCACCGGCAATGACGGTCAGGCCAGCGGCCGACCCGAGCAGAAGGCTCTTAACGAGCTTCATGGAGACCTCCAAGATTTCGGACCCGAAAGGGGTGAACGACTCTGTTCCGAAGACCTCTTCGGCCTCGAGACCATGTCCCTCTTATGCCCCCGAAGATCCGGCCGCCGCACTGGCTCGGCCGGACCGCACCTGACTTCATGTGGTGCGAGGGGACAATCTTTCATGACGCCGAGTTGATCAATCTCGTCCAAGAACTAACAGGGCGCCCGGGGCGCCTTGACGGGAGAATGTGGCAGAATCAGCACATTGTGACTTTGGCTGCGCAACCACGATGCTTTAGG
The DNA here is from genome assembly GCF_001043915.1 of Methylobacterium aquaticum. Classification (GTDB taxonomy): domain Bacteria; phylum Pseudomonadota; class Alphaproteobacteria; order Rhizobiales; family Beijerinckiaceae; genus Methylobacterium; species Methylobacterium aquaticum. The sequence continues at coordinate 10,061 of NZ_LABX01000023.1, forward strand.
ACTAACAAAATCAACAAGCTCTTACAAACGTCACCGAAATGTCCATCTAGGTCATTCGTTTGTGCTAACAAAATATTACATATGATATATAATCACGATTTAATCCCAAAAAAGTTCATGTTAATCAAATTTAAATTTTCTTGTAGCAAGGAGATATGTAGTATTAACATGTAATATATAGACACTGAAAGTATTTATTAGATAAATATTCTATCCCTATTCACGCGTGGATCGTTCCCGGCTGACTCCGGGCGGCGGCCCTTCGCTGCGCATCCTCCGTCCCGGCAGGGGTGGGATCGGGGATCGGTCGAGCGGCGGCAGATCCCGCTGGCGACCGCGGCCCTGGTCCCCTGCCGAACGCTGGGGCCCTGGCCCGCGTCGTCGTCGGGTCCTGCCGATGTCGGACGGCTTGCCCCAGACGTCGCGGTCGCGCCGGCGATGTCGCCCCTCTGAGCCGGGTGGCTCCCTAGCGGGTCCGCGGCCCGCCGCGCGAGGGGGCTGGCGCAGGCCGCACGGTCAAATGTTTCGTCCAGGACAGATGACGAAACACCAGGACAGATGACGAAACACGATGCGTTCCACCTGCCCCCAAATTGGCATGCCGACGCAAAATCGTGGACATGCGTCCCGCCTATACCGCCCTCACAAGAGCCTGGAGACAACGGGCTGCGAGGAGGCGAAGATGGTCGTGGCGCGAGTGATCCTGATGAGTGCGATGCTGACCGCCGGCATCGTCGAGGTGACCAGGATGACGGTCCCTCATCTGGCCGAGGAGGCCCTCAAGGCGGCTCCGGTCGACGCTCCTGTCGTGGACGCGCCCCTCGTGGTCCCGGTTTCGGCAGCCCCGGTCTCGGCGGCGCCCGTCGATCCCGCCTGCACGCAGGCCGCCTGGCCCTATCGCCCCGATTTCTGCCTGCGGCCGGAGGGCGGCTCGTCGGGGGCGGCGCCGCGCCGGCCGGTGCGGATGATCGAGGAGCGGCGCCCGGCCGCTCCGGTCCGGATGCCCGGCCGGGTCTCGGTCGGCTGACCGGCCGGACGATGCCACGAGGCTGTCCTTCGCGAGACGATCATGCCGCATTTCAGCGCCGACATCCTGGACGCGCTCCTGGATGGCGATCCCGTGGAGCGGGAGGCTTTGCGCGCCCTGCTGGGGACCGGCCCGGACCGGTGCGCCGGCCGCCGGCCGGGACCCCCGTCCCTCCTCCGTCCGACGGCTTCGACGAGCCAAGTCGTGACGAGCCAAGTCGTGACGAGCCGAGCCCTGCCGCATCCGGCCCCGTCCGGTCAGGCCCGGCCGCATCCGGCCTCCGTGGCACGGGCGACGACGCGCCGTCCGGGCCCGGCCTCCCGGGACCGTGGCCCGACGGCCCTGCGGCGGCCGATGCCGCGGTGAGGGGCCGGATGTCCCGGTCGCTGGCAGACCTTGAGATTTGATGCATAGTCGGCCCCCGCGGCGGAACGGGACCACGATGCGGGTCGGTCACAAGATCTTCCTGGTCGGCGGTCTGCCGATCGCCATCGCGGCGCTGATCGCGCTCGCGGGCTGGCTCCTGCTCGCCCAGGCCGAGAAGGCCCGCGACGGCGCGGTCCTGGCCGGGGCGATCTACCGCACGCTCACCCTCTCGACCACGGTGCGCGACGAGTTCCTGGCGGCGCGCCCGGCCGAGCGCACCGACCACGCCGAGCGCTTCGCCCGCCTGACGGCGGAATCCACCGGATCCCTCGACGACCTGCGCCGCTTCGCCCGCACCCCGGACCAGGCGGCCCGCATCGAGGAGGCCCGCGCGGCGCTCAAGGATTCGATCGAGCAGATGCAGGCCCTGGTGCGGATCACCCGGGAGAATGACGGGCTGATCGCCGAGATGGCGGCCCGCGCCGACGCCCTGGTGAGCCTCGCCGACCAGGCCCGGGACCGCCAGCGCGCCGCCAATGCCGACCTCGTCGCCTCCCTCACCGACAAGGCCAGGACCCTGCGGCAGGTCCGCGACGTGGTCGGCGCGGTCAACGAGCTGCGCGCCCTGGTGGCCGAGACCGAGATCGCGGCGTTGCGCGGCGGGGGGAGCGGTGCTGCGCGCCCTGCCGGTGCCGGGACCGGCGCGTCGGCCTCGATGGTCCAGGTCCGCAACGCCGCCCGCGACCTCGCCGCGGCGCTGAAGGGCGACGGGCGCGAGCGCGAGGCCGAGGAGCTGCTGATCCTGACCGCCGCCTACGAGGCGTGGCGCGGTGCCGAGGAACCGCGCCCCCTCGTGGCGGGCGGCACGGCGGCGGATGACCTGCCGCTCCCCTCCCCGGTCAACGTCCTCGACGAGTGGTGCGAGCGCATCCTCAAGATCGACGGATCGGCCCAGCGCGCCCTGCACGAGGAGGTCACGCAGCTCCTCGCCTACGCGGTCCAGGCCAACGAGACCGAGCAGGCGACCCAGAACATCGCGCTCGAGACCCTCAAGCTCGGCCAGCGCACGGCCGAGGCCCTGCGCCGGCGCGACGTTCCGGCGGCGGCCGCGATGCTGGAGGACGGGCGGCGCCTGTCCGAGACCGCCGCCGCCCTGCCGATCTCGCCGCTGATCCAGGGCGAGATGATCGAGGCGATCGATGGCTGGCGCGAGCGCCTGGGCACCACGGTCGAGGGCCTGCGCCGGCAGAACGAGGGCATCGCCGCGATGGACGGGCTGGCCGCGGTGATCGGCGAGACCGCCCGCAGCCTCAACGAGATCTTCATCGACGATGCCGACCGGTTCGGCACCTTCCTGTTGCGCCTGCTGCTCGTCGGCGCCGGGGCCGGGCTGGTGCTCGGCTCTTCGGTGGGCCTCGCGGCGGCGCGCTCGATCACCGCACCCCTGCGCCAGCTCCAGCGCAGCATGCTGGCCCTCGCGGCCGACCCGGCCCGGCGCGATGTCGGGGCCGAGGTCGGGCGGCGGCGCGACGAACTCGGCGACATGGCCCGGGCCACCGCGATGTTCGTGGACGAGATCGGCCGGCGCGAGCAGGCCCTCCGCTGCGCCAAGGAGGAGGCCGACCGGACCCTCGCCGAGCTGCGCCAGACCCAGTCCGACCTGATCCAGGCCGAGAAGCTCGCCTCGCTGGGCCAGCTCGTCGCCGGGGTCGCGCACGAGATCAACACGCCGCTCGGCATCGCGGTCACCACCGCGACCCTGGTGCGCGACGAGGCCCGGGAGTTCGGCGAGGTGGCGAAGACCGGCCAGCTCTCGCGCTCGCGCCTCACCCACTTCGTCGAGCGGATGCAGGAGGGCTCGCACCTGCTCACCGCCAACCTCGCCCGGGCGGCGGACCTCGTCCACAGCTTCAAGCAGGTCGCGGTCGACCGGGTCAGCGACGAGCACCGCCGCTTCGCCTTGCGCGAGTGGCTGGGCGAGCTCCTGCGCAGCCTCGGGCCGCTGTTGCGCCGGGGGGGGCACCGCCTCGACCTCGACGCCGAGGAGGAGATCGAGGTCGATACCCATCCGGGCGCCCTCGCCCAGGTCATCACCAACCTGGTCAAGAACGCGGTGGTGCACGCCTTCGCCGACGGGGCGCCCGGGCGCATCGTCGTCGCGGTCTCGTACGGGGCCGGCGCGCATGAGGGCGGCTGGGTGCGCCTGGAGGTGCGCGACGACGGGCGCGGCATCGCGGCGGCGGACCGGGAGCGCATCTTCGATCCGTTCTTCACCACCGCCCGCCACCGCGGCAGTTCGGGCTTAGGCATGCACATCGTCTACAATCTCGTCACCGGGCAGCTCCAGGGCCGCATCGCCGTGGAGAGCCGGGAGGGCAGCGGCACGGTGGTGCGGGTCGAGTTCCCGGCCCGCCTCGCGCCGGCGGCCCCGGTGCGGCTCGCCCCGGAGAACCGTGTGGCGGCACAATAGGAAAGAGTGTGCCGGTTGAGGGGGACGGCGGTTTCGGTGTGTACTGGCACCCGGCAGGGGCCTGCCGCAACGGCGGAGGCGAGGGGCGATGCGCGGTCAGGATCGACGAAACCGAGCGCGGGGCCGGAATGCGGGCGTGCGGGTCCCGGTGGGGCGCCGCGCCGCGGCGTTGCTCTGCGCCGCCCTGTGGCTCGCCGCCTGGCCCGCCGCCGCCCGGACCCTGGTCTTCTGTTCCGAGGGCAATCCCGAATCGCTCAACCCGCAGCTCGTCACCACGACGACCGGGATGGATGCTGCCTGGCCGGTCTTCGACACCCTGGTGGCGTTCGAGCCAGGCACCACGACGATCCGCCCGAGCCTCGCCGAATCCTGGACGATCTCGCCCGACGGGCGCGACTACACCTTCACGCTCCGCTCCGGCGTCGCCTTCCACCGGAATGCCCGGTTCCGGCCGACGCGGCCGCTCTCCGCCGAGGACGTGGTGTTCTCGATCACCCGGCAGTGGAAGGCGGATCACCCCTACCACCGGGTCTCGGGCGGCCAATACGCCTATTTTCGCGATCTCGGCCTGCCCGACCTGATCGAGGCGATCGAGACGCTGGATGCCCGCACGGTGCGCGTCCGCCTGCGCGAGGCGGATGCGACCTTCCTGTCGAACCTCGCCATGGCGCTCGGGGCGATCCAGTCGGCGGAATACGCCGCGTTCCTCCTGGCGGCCGGCGAGCCGGAGCGCTTCGACCGCGAGCCGATCGGCACCGGGCCGTTCAGCGTCGTGGCGTTCCAGCCCGACGTCGCCCTGCGCTTCCGCGCCGTCCCGGACCATTGGGCCGGGCGCCAGCCGGTCGACAGCCTGGTCTTCTCGATCACGCCGAACGCGGCGGTGCGGCTCGCCAAGGTCCGGGCCGGCGAGTGCCACCTGATGCCCTTCCCCAACCCGGCCGATCTCGACTCCATCCGGGCCGATCCGGCGCTGACCCTGATGCGCGAGGAGGAGCTGAATATCGGCTATCTCGCCCTCAACGTGACGAAGCCGCCCTTCGACGACCTGCGGGTGCGCCGCGCCGTCGCGATGGCGATCGACAAGGCGGCGATCGTGGCGGGGATCTACGGCCCGGGCGGCACGGCGGCCCGCTCGCCCCTGCCGCCGAACCTCTGGGGCCACGATTCCGACCTCCGGGATCCGCCCCTCGACCGGCCGGCGGCACAGAGGCTGCTCGCCGAGGCGGGCTTCCCCTCCGGCTTCGAGGCCGATCTCTGGTACCCGCCGGTGAGCCGGGCCTATAACCCCAACGGCCGGCGCGTCGCCGACATGATCCAGGCCGATCTCGCCCGCATCGGCGTGCGGCTGCGGCTCCTCACCGACGAGTGGAGCGCCTACCGGGCCAAGATGCTGGCCGGCGTGCCGGCCCTGGCCCTGTTCGGCTGGACCGCCGACAACGGCGACCCGGACAACTTCCTCGGCATGCTGCTCGGCTGCGTGCCGGCCCGGCCCGGTGGCAGCAACATCGCCCGCTGGTGCGACCCCGCCTTCGACGCCCTGGTGACCCGGGCCCGGCGCCTGCCCGACCAGGACGCCCGCGCCGCGCTCTACCGGCAGGCCCAAGCGATCTTCGCCCGGGAGGTGCCCTGGGTGCCGATCGCCCATTCGGCGGTGTTCGTGGTCGCGCGGCGCGAGGTGACCGGCTACCGCATGGATCCCCTCGGCCGGCACCTGTTCCGCGGCGTCGGCCTGAGCGGTCCCGAGTCACGCAGCACCGATCCGCGCGGGGCCCCGGTGCCCCGCCCGCGGCCTCAAGGGGCCGCCGGTTCCGTGCCGTAGGCCCGGGCCATCTCGCCGATCGCCGCGAGCTTGGCGTGGTAGGCCGACCAGTCGTCGGCCGCAGCGATCGGGGCCCACAGGGCCTCGACCTCGTCGACCAGCATCGTGCAGGGCTCGCGCCGGGCGAAATACGGATGGTCGAGCCGCGCGTCCGGTGCGGGCGCCAGAGCGTCGAGGGCCTGGCGCACCCGCGCGAAGCCCTCTGCGGCATAATGGGCGGCGGCCGGGCTGCGGGCGGCCCGCGCCTCGCTCGCCAGACCCCCGTACCAGTCGAAGAAGGCTTGCTCGAACGGTGCCCGGCTGGTTTGCAGGAAGGCCCAGAACGCCCCCACGAGGGTGTGCATCCGCGCCTCGTCCGCCGGCCGCGCGAGGCCGAGGCGGCGCAGGATCGCCTCGGCGAACGCCTCCTGGAGGGCCGGGCCGTAAGCGTCCATGGCGGTGCCCAGCCGCATCTCGTCGGAGAGCGGCAGCAGGCACTCGGCCAGCCGCGCGAGGTTCCAGCCTAACGCCTCCGGCTGGCGTCCGAAGGCGTAGAGGCCGAATTCGTCGAAATAGGCGGCGGTGAAGGCCGGGTCGTTGACCGGCGCGAAGCGCCACGGGCCGTAATCGAAGCTCTCCCCGGTCACGTTGATGTTGTCGGTGTTGAGCACGCCATGGACGAACCCGGCCGCCATCCACTGCGCGCCCATCCGGGCGACGCGGCGGCAGACCTCGGTGAGGAAGGCGGCGGCCCGGTCGGCCGGGTCGTCGCGCCAGACGTCGGGGAGATAGGTCCGGATCGTGTGGTCGAGGAGACGGAGCAGGTTGGCGGTGTCGTCATAGGCGCGGAAGCGCTGGAAGGTGCCGATGCGGAGATGCGAGTGGCTCAGCCGCACCAGCACCGAGGACCGGGTCGGCGACGGCTCGTCGCCGCGGGTCAGCGCCTCCCCGGTCTCGATCAGGCTGAACGACTTCGAGGTCTCGACGCCGAGGGCCTCGAGCATCGTGGTCGCCAGCACCTCGCGCACCCCGCCCTTCAGGGTCAGGCGACCATCGGCCGTGCGCGACCACGGCGTCCGACCGCTGCCCTTGGTGCCGAGATCGAGCAGGCGCCCGTCGGCAAGGTCGTGCGCTTGCGCGAACAGGAAGCCGCGCCCGTCGCCCAGGTCCGGGTTGTAGCTGCGGAACTGGTGGCCGTGGTAGCGCAGGGCCAGCGGCTCCGGAAAGCTGCCGGGCAGCGGTTCGAACCGGCCGAAATGTGCGATCCATTCCTCGTCGGTCAGCCCGCCGAGGCCGACCCGCTCGGCCCAGTTCTGGTTGCGGTGGCGCAGGATATGGGCCGGAAAGCGTGCCGGGGCGACGACGTCGTAGAAATCGGGGCCGAGATCGGCGTGGCGGCGCGACGGGCGGAGGGAATGGGCCGGCATCGGGACCTCGACGGAATGGCGGTGTGACGGGACCTGGCGTGACACGGTGGGACGGCCGGTGCGGGCAGGCAACGCCTCGCGGTGCGGACGGGGTCCGACCGGACGCAGCCGAGGACGGGCCCGGTGGCCTCGCACCCCGGCTCGTGGCCGGCCGAGCGGGGCCACAGGGCGACTAACCCGTGCTCATACGCCACACTGGTGCATGACGGACACAGGAAAAGATCGCGAATCGGGCTGTCAATCGGCGCTGCGACGTGAGAAAGTAACCCCCGTCATCGCCACGCGGGGCAGATCCGCCTTGCGGTACGGTCTGAGTTGCGTCAGGAGTGTGGCGGTCATCTTGGTCACCGCAACCGGGAATGGAACGATCCCGAGGTGTCGGCTGTAAGGCACAGGGCGCATCGGGGTACAAGGGTGGTCGGCGGTTTTTTCGTTTTGGCGAGCTTCTAATGGGACGTGGTCGTGATTTCAGGGAGCCGCGCCGTCGCGGCTTCGACGAGGGTGGTGGCGAGCCGCGGTGGCCTGACCAGGCGCCGCAGGGCAGCTACGGCGGTGGCTATGGTGGCGGTGGCGGTGGCTACGGCGGTGGTGGCGGTGGTGGTTACGGCGGCGGCGGCTTCGGCGGCGGCGGCGGTGGCTTCGACCGTGGTCCCTCGCGCAGCGCTGCCCCCTCGGGGCCGGAGCGCGACGCGACGGTCAAGTGGTTCAACAAGGAGAAGGGCTTCGGCTTCGTCGAGCTGGGCGACGGCTCGGGCGACGCCTTCCTCCACATCCGCGCCGTCGAGGCGGCCGGTCACGCCGATCTGATGCCGGGCACCCGCCTGACCGTCCAGACCGCGCAAGGCCAGAAGGGCCCGCAGGTGACCAACATCACCAGCGTCGACACCAGCACGGCCGAGGCTCCGGTCCGTCGCGATCCGCGTCCCCCGCGGGCCGGTGGCTTCGGCGGTGGCGGCTTCGGTGATCGCGCCGGTGGCGGTGGCGGCGGCGGCGGTGGTGGCCGCTTCGCCTCGGGTCCGTCGACCGAGATGAGCGGCACCGTGAAGTGGTACGATCCCGCCAAGGGCTTCGGCTTCGTCTCGGTCAAGGATGGCGGCAAGGACGTGTTCATCCACCGCTCGGCGCTCGCCCGCGCCGGCCTCGAGTCGCTCGCCGAGGGCCAGTCGGTCACCATGGGCGTGGTCGAGGGCATGAAGGGCCGCGAGGCGCAGAGCATCAGCGTGGACTGATCCTCGGTGCGTGCACGCCGGATGATCGATTGACATGGATGGAGCGGTGGCCGTTGGCCGCCGCTCCTTTTCCTATGAGGGCCATCTCCCTATGAGGGCCATCGTGGTAGGTTTCGCCTCGGCCGGCATGCGGGCTTGCCTCGTCTTGACCCGGCTTGTCTCGGCCCGTTTCATGCTCGCCGGGTTCGCGCTGGCCAGCGCCCTCTCCGGCCCGGCGGCCGCGGAGGACTTCACCGGCTTCTATGCCGGAATCAATGCCGGCTACGGCTGGGTCAAGGAGCGCCCTGACAACGGAACGGTCGGCGCGCCCCGTCCCGGCCGATCCTTGCCCACTTGGAACACCCCGGAGGCCGACGGCTTGCCGCCGAGCGCCGCCCGGGCCGCCGACCGCAACCCGGCCCTGTCCGGCCGGGGCGGGGGTCGCTGACGGAGCCTCACCGCCGCCGGGATGCGTGGAGCGGGGCACCTTTGCGGCAAGCCTGTGCGTGCGGAACCGTCGCGTCTGTGGCATGATGCAGGCCGAACCCAATCGGGCTCGGGACCCCTTCACGATGACCACCGTTCACGACGTCACCCCGGACCAGTTGCGCGGGCTGGAAGCCGCCGGCGAGGCCGCCCTCAATGCCGCACTCGGCCGGCTGCCGGCCCATGAGCGCGAAGCCTACTGGGCCTCTGTGCGCCGCGCCTACAACGCGCCTTACAATGATGCAGTGAAGAAGCCGCGGGCGGGCATGGTGGCGCAGGCGCGGGCTGTGTGACGCAATGTTTCGACCGGGGGCATCGCCCGCGCCGGTCGCCTGTCAAACGCTCCCCCGCACCGGACCTCGGGCTTGGCCGAGGTCGGCACCCACAATGGAACCTCGGGCTTGCCCGAGGTCCGCGTCCGTCGGCCCATGCCGGGACGCCCGAAGGATGGGCCCTGATCGACAGCAGCCGGGAGAGCGGCAGCGCGCGACGCTGATCCAGCCCGCCCGCGTCGGAACGGTTCCGCCGTATCCAGATACGTCGTCCCGTCTCCCGCCCCACGCCCGAAGGCTTCGCACTCACCGTGGTGCAACCCTCTCCCATCCCAGTCGGGCTTGCCCAACTTGGGCACGGGACCGCATCGGGCACGAGACCACGGAACTCGGGCAAGCCCGAGTTCCGTGGGAGGAGGGTTTGGTTCAGGCGCGATGGGCGCCCGCCGTCCTCATGGTTCCGGCCGGCTCTCGGCCTTCCGGCTCATTTGGCCCCGCCGACTCACTTGGCCCCACCGACTCACTTGGCCCCACCGACTCACTTGGCCTTCTTGGCCCGCTCGATGCCCTCAAGGATCAGGCGCTGTGCCTCGGCCTTGTCGCCCCAACGCACGATCTTCACCCACTTGCCGGGCTCGAGATCCTTGTAGTGCTCGAAGAAGTGCTGGATCTGGTGGATCGTGATGTCGGGCAGGTCGGTGTAGTTCTCGATGCGGTCGTAGCGCTTGGTCAGGTTGCGCGACGGGACGGCGATGATCTTCTCGTCCTCGCCGGCATTGTCCTCCATCACCAGCACGCCGACCGGGCGCACGCTCATCACGGCGCCGGGCACGATCGCCCGGGTGTTGGCGATCAGCACGTCGCACGGGTCGCCGTCGCCCGACAGGGTGTGCGGAATGAAGCCGTAATTCCCCGGATAATGCATCGCGGTGTAGAGGAAGCGGTCGACGATCAGCGTCCCGGCTTCCTTGTCCATCTCGTACTTGATCGGCTCGCCGCCGACCGGCACCTCGATGACGACGTTGACATCTTCGGGCGGATTCTTGCCGATGGAGATGGCATCGAGGCGCATGAGCAAACTCCCTGCAAGGGCGTCGAATGCCCTTGATTGGCGCGGTCCTTAGAGGGCCGCGGGCGCCTGCACAAGCACCCGAACGCAACGGCCGCCGTGACAGTCGAGGAGACGGTCCGGTGTGGCCGCGGCGATCGTGAAAACCGGCCATGCCGGGCCCGTTGCTGCGGATGAGTATCGATTGTGCAGGTCATGCCCACGGGCGATCACCCGCGAGGCAGGGCGGCGGTCGCCGCCCCTCCCCCGCCAGCCGGTCAGCCGAAGAGGTAGGCCACCTTGTGCAGCTCGGCCCCGGCGATGCGGTCGCAGGATTCGGCCACCACGCGCCCGCCCATCCGCTCGTAGAAGTCCCGCGCCCGGTCGTTCTCCGTCAGCGACCACACCGCGATCCGGCGCACGTCCCGGTCGGCCAGGTCGTTGCGCACCGCCCGGAAGAGGCGGGTGCCGTAGCCGAGGCCCTGATAGGTCGGCGAGAGGTAGATCTCGTCGATCTCGCCCTCGGCCTTCAGCGCCCGGTCGCGGCAGCGGCCGTAGGAGACGTAGCCGATGACGCTCTCGCCCAGCTCCAGCACCACAAGGGGCCGGCTGCGACCGATGGTGGAGCGCCACCAGCGCGGCCCGCGCCGGGCCAGCATTCGGTCGAGGGCGACGCCCGGGATGATGCCCTGATAGGCTTCGCGCCAGGCGGCGTCGAAGATCTCCGACAGCATCCCGGCATCCTGGTCCCGGGCCCGGCGAATGCTGACGACCTGAGTGCTCACGGCCTTCCCCCTCGATTGTTAGCCGACGGATCGCGTCCCCACGATGCGGGGGAGGCGTCGCAAGCGCAATGCCAGGCTTGTGCGCCGGCTCATCCGCGGCGTCGTCGTTGCGGCCGGGTCACGCGGCTGCTAGAGCGGCATGCTGCCCGTCCCGGCGAAGCGTGTATCGTCCCTTAAAGCCAGGCGCCTTCCCCTTCGTGCTCAACCGCTTTCTCCCGCCCGAGACCCGCTACGCCCGCCGCATGGCCCGCATCGCCCGCTGGGAGCAGCCGATCGTCGGTCCGGGCGGGCGCCTGCGCGCCTGGGCCAACATGCTGCTGATCGATCACGGGGTGATCCGCCTGGCCTATCTCAACCGGCATCGGATCGGGCGCGGGATGGTCTGGCGCTCGGCCCAGCCGGCGCCGCACGATCTCGCCTGGTTCCGGCGCCAGGGCGTCCGCACGATCATCTCGCTGCGCGGCGGGCGCGAGCACGGGTCCTGGCAATTGCAGCGCGAGGCGTGCGAGCGCGAAGGATTGCAGCTCGTCGAGTTCGTGATGCGATCGCGCGAGGCGCCCGACCGGGCGACGCTGCTCGCCGCCAAGGACTTCTTCGCCGGCCTCACCTACCCGGCCGTGCTGCACTGCAAGTCCGGTGCCGACCGGGCCGGGCTTGCCGCGGCCCTCTACCTGATCCTGCACGAGGGGCGGCCGGTGCGCGAGGCGGCGCGCCAGCTCTCGGCCCGGTTCGGCCATTTCCGCTTCGCCAAGACCGGCATCCTCGATGCGTTCTTCGAGCGCTACCTGACCGAGGGCGAGCCGAAAGGCCTCAGCTTCCTCGACTGGGTCGAGCACGTCTACGACCCGGAGGCGCTCAAGCGCGACTTCCGCACCGGCCTGTGGTCGGACCTGCTGGTGGACCGGCTGCTGCGGCGGGAGTGAGCCGCGCCATCCGGGTCCGGCCCGTCCTCAGCCGGCGCCCTGGACGATCACCCCATACCAGCCGAGGCCGCGATAGGTCTCGTAGCCGGGCGTGCGGTGATAGGCGACGACGCCCTTGTTGCCGGCCAGGAGCTTGTCGCCAGCGGGGACCTTGCCGCCTTCCCTCGGCACCACGCCGCTCACCGGATCGTCGCGGTCGAAGCGCAGCCGCTCGCTCAGGAGGCCGACGCCGTCGCTCGCCGCGATCACCCGCTGGGTGCCATCGACGAGGAGCACCCGCGTCCGGGCCCGGTCCTCGGGGGCCACCCGCACGCCCTGCACGATCGCCCGGGCCTGCGGCTCCCAGTCGAAATGGATCGCCAGCACGCCGAGGGGGGCTCCCGCGGCCTCGCCGTCCTGGCGCACGCTGGCGCAGTAGGTCGCCACCTGCGCGCCGCCGAGCCGGGATTCGGTCCGGATGTCGGCCGCGCTATACGCATCGCCCGAGGCCAGGGCGGCGGCCTCCCGGAACCACGGCTCCTGCGCGACGCTCTGGCCGCGCAGGCCGGGGAAGCGGTCGGGCCGGCCGGTGGCGAGGATGCGGCCGTCGCGGTCGCACAGCCAGAGGTCGAGATAGACCGTGTAGGCGGACAGGATGACGCCGAGCCGCCGCTCGGCGAAGGCCGCGGCCGCAGCGGCCGGCGCCGCCGCGCAGGCCACCACCGCGGCGTCGGTCGCCCACCAGCGCACGTCGCAGGTCCGCTCGTAGAGGTTGCGGTCGATCAGTTCCACCGCGTTGAGGGCGAGGTCGACTAGGCGCTCGCCCTGCGCCCGGGACACCAGCCGGGAGACCTGCTCCTGCAATCCGACGATGCGACCGTCGACATCGGCGTCCAGCTCCCGGGCGAGCCGGGCGATCGCCTCGCCGACGGCGCCGACCTCGTTCGCCACCACCGTGAAGCCGCGGCCATGCTCGCCGACCCGGCTGCTCTCGATGCGGGCGTTGAGCGCCAGCATCTTCACCTGGCTGGTGATCCGGCGGATGCGCTCGGTCTTGTCGTGTGCGGCCTGGCGCAGGGTCGCCGCCGCGGCGGCGATGTCCGACAGGGCGCCACCGCCCCCTGCCGGAGGGGCGCCCGCCTTCTGGACCTGGTTCGTCACGGCGCGTCTCCTCCGTCCGGGTTGTTGCCCGGATGCGGCCGTGAGTGTCGGACGGCTATGTTTAAGAAAGTGCGTCCGCTGCGATGTCGAGGACGCTCGTCGGTCCAACGGGACCACGGTCGTCGATGGTGCAAGCGGGGATGCGGGGTCTTGCACGCGGCGCGACCCTGGATGAGGCGTCGCCATTCCTTTGCGGAACGAGCGACGCCGTCCGGCTGGCGCCTCAGCCCTGGCGGGCCGGGGTGGTCACGGTGAGGCCGTCCAGTTCGGGCTTGAGCCGGATCTGGCACGACAGACGCGAACTCGGCCGCACGTCCGAGGCGAAGTCCAGCATGTCCTGCTCCATCGGCTCGGCCGGGCCGACAGCCTCCGCCCAGTCGTCTCCGACATAGACGTGGCAGGTCGCGCAGGCGCAGGCGCCGCCGCATTCCGCGTCGATGCCCGGCACGTTGTTGCGGATCGCGGTCTCCATCACGGTCGAGCCGACCTCGCCCTTCACGGTGCGGGGTGTGCCGGCGGCATCGACATAGGTGATCTGGACCATCTGGGACTCCGGAAGCCTCGAGCGCGGCCGCGGATCGGGCGGAGGACGCGGCGCGGTCTGATTGGCGGCTGCCGCCCCGGAATGCAAGCGCGCCGTGCGTCGCGCGGCACGGGCGCCGCAGCACGGGTTGCGTCTCAGGTCTGCGGCCGGCCGGCCGGGCCGGAGAGGAGCGCCAGGGTCTCGTCGACGGCGAGGGACAGCGCCGGCGCCAGGCCGCGCGCCGCCTCGCCGTCTCCGGCCCGCAGGGCCGCCTCCAGCCGCCCGGCCAGGGCCGCCACGCGGTCGGCGCCGACGCCGAGGGCCGAGCCCTTCAGGGTATGAGCGAGGTCCGCCCGGGCCTCGGGCGCCGGATCTGCGCCGGCGATGCGAGGGGGCACCAGATCGGGCATCAGCCGCGCGCATTGCTCCGCGAACAGGGCCAGCACCTCGCGGGCGAGATCCGCGTCGCCGAAGGTCTGCCGGTCGAGGTGCGCGCGGTCGAAGAGCGTCTCCATCGGGGTCTCTCGCGGTGATCTATCTTTACGTCAGGGCGGATGCCCCAGATCCCGCAGGCCCAGGCCGGATGCAAGATCCCGAGGCAAGATCCCGACGCGAGATCACGGGCCCGGGCGGCTGTGGGCGACGGGTTCCGGCGGATCCGGTGGAAGGCTGTCCACAGCGTGCTCAGGGCCCGCCCGGTCCCGCCGGCTGGTGGGCAAAGTCGAGACTCTGCCGGAGGATAGCAGCATCGGGCGCCGGGCGCCGGGCACATAGTAACCATTCCGTTAAGCTTTTTGGGAAGGTTGGCGCCGCCTGGGTATCCGGCTGGTACTCCTTGCGTCTAAGGTTCTCGTGGTAAACCGCTGAGATCGCGACGGCTGGCGGCAGGGCGCGGGTTTCGCGGGATCTCGGGGATGATGCGGCGCGGCGGCCCTCGCGGGCTGCCCGGCGGCGTTCATGGCGTAACGAGGCGTTCGATGGCGACGGAAAAGAAGCTCAAGGATCCGGCGGAAGCGGCGCTGTCGGCGATTGAGCAGGCCTTGAACCTGGACCATCCGGCCGGTCCGGACGGCCGGGCGCCCGATGCCCGATCGACGGAGTCTCCGGAGGGCGGCCGGGTCGAGCCCCGGCTGCCCGACGTGCACGACGCCGATCCGTTGGCCGACACCCTGGCGAATTCCGGCACTGTCCGCGAGCCCGGCTTCGACGGCAGCCCCCTGCCCGGCTCCCGCGACGGCCGCCGCGAGGGCGGGCTCCTGCGCGAGGGCGGGCTCCTGCCGCCCGACCGGTCCCTCGTCGCCAACGACGACCGCCGCAGCGTCGGGGCCCTCCAGCAGACCCTCCGCATCGCGCCGTCGCGGACCCCCTACGCCGTCGCCAGCCTCGCCGCCCTGCTCTGGCTCGCCGTGTTCGCGATCCTCGCCTGGAGCCAGTCCGGCGGTGACCTGCGCGGCTTCGCCTCCGGCCTCAGCGGCCTTCAAGGCGCGGTCGGCGCCGCCGCCGTGCTCGCTCCGGTGATGCTGTTCTACATCGCCGCGATGCTGGCGGTGCGCGCCCAGGAGATGCGCCACGTCGCCCGCGCGGTCGGCGAGGTGGCGATCCGGCTCGCCGAGCCCGAGGGCTTCTCCACCGACGCCGTTCTGACCATGTCGCAGGCGGTCCGCCGCGAGGTCGCGGCGGTCGGCGACGGCGTCGAGCGGGCGCTCGCCCGGGCCGGCGAACTCGAGACCCTGGTGCGCGGCGAGATCTCGACCCTGGAGCGCGCCTATTCCGACAACGAGATCCGCATCCGCTCCTTGGTCGAGGAGCTGGTGGCCCAGCGCGAGTCGATCGTCGCCAATGCCGAGCGGGTGCGCGGCGCGATCCAGGGCTCGCACCAGAACCTGACCCAGGAGCTCGACACCGCGGCCGAGCGCATCGTGACGGCGGTGGACGGTGCCGGCGAGCGGGTCACCGCGGCGCTCGGTGCCCGCGGCGACGCGATCACGGCGGCGATCGGCGATCGCGGCGAGAGGGTCACGGCCGCCCTGGCGGCCACGGGCGACCGGGTGGTCGAGGCGGTGGCCGGGCGCGGCGACGACCTGGTCCAGCGCCTCGTCGCCACGAGCGAGGGCGTGAAGGCCGATCTCGGCACCGTCGGCGATTCCCTGAGCCGGGCGCTGGAGACCCGCGCCGTCGCGGTGACCGACGCCTTCGAGCGCACCGGCGGCCTCCTCACCCGGACGCTGGCCGAGAATGCCGGCTCCGTCGCCCGCACCCTCGCGGAGACCGGAGCCGAGGTCATCGAGGCCCTCAACCGCGAGGGCGCCCAGGTCCGCGACGCCTTCGAGCGCTCGGCGCAGGGGCTGGAGGAGCGCTTCCTCGCCCGCGGCACCGACCTCACCGAGCGCTTCGCCGAGACGGGCAGCACGATCACCGAGCGCTTCGCCGCCTCCGGCAGCGCCATCGCGGCCCATATTGCGGACCGCGGCGTCGCCTTGCGCGAGGAGATCGAGCAGGCCGGCAACGGCGTCGCCGCCGCCATCGAGGCCCGGGCGGCCGCCGCCGAGGCCGGGCTCGCCCAGGCCAGTGACGGCGTCATCACGGCCTTCGGCGACCGCGCCGCCCGGGTGCGCGACGATCTCTCGACCCTGGTCGAGGACGCCGCCCAGGCCCTCGGCGTGCGCGGCGCCGACCTCTCGGCTCGCCTCGAGGAGACGATTGGACGCGTCGAGGAGGTGCTGGTCGGCCATGGCGGCAACCTGGAGCGCAGCCTCGACCAGACCGGCGAGCGCGTCGCCACCCTGGTCGCGGAGCGGACCGGCGAGGCCGAGGGCCGGATCGGCCAGGCCCTGGCCGGCCTCGCCGCGGCTTTCGAGGCGCGCAGCCGCGACCTGGCCGAGGGCCTCGACCGGCGCACCCAGGAGACGCAGGCGGCGCTGGCCCTGGCCGCCGACACCCTGCAAGGCGGCTTCGCGGCCCGCACGGCCGATGCCGGCGAGGCCCTGCGCCGCACCGCGGACGTGATCGGCGCCGATCTCGACGCCCGCGCCGCCGCCCTGGCCGACCGCTTCCGGCAGGCCGCGGAATCCGCGACCGGCCATGTCGGCGAGCAGGCCGAGACTGCCGCCGCCGCCTTCGCCCGCGCGGCCGACGAGGCCAGCCACGCCGTCGCGGCCCGCGCCCAGACCCTCGACGAGACCCTGCGCGGCACGATCGAGCACCTGACGCGCCGGGCCGAGGACCTGTCCGCCTCCCTGGCGCTCGCGGCGGAAACCGCCACCGGTGCCCTCGATGGCCGCACCGCCACCGCCGCGGCGGCGTTCGTGGCCGCGGCCGAGGAGGCCGGTCGCCTGATCGGCGAGCGCACCGACATCGCCGACGCCTCCCTGCGCGCGGCGCTCGCCGGCCTCGCCGAGCGGGCCGAGGCGGCGGCGGCGGCGCTGACGGCGTCGGCCGACACCGTCGGGGACGCGCTGGAGGCCCGTTCGGTGGAAGCCGCCGGGATCATGCGCCGCGCTGCCGAGCAGGCGACGGGCGCGCTCGGCACCCGCACGGTCGAGGTGGCGCACATCTTCCGGCGCACCCTGGAGACCACCGGCGCCGAGCTGGGCGCCCGGGCCGAGGAGGCCGCCGAGGTGCTGCGCCGTGCCGCCGAGACGGCGACCGGTGCGGTCGGGACCCGGACCGCGGAGACCGTGGAGGCGTTCCGTCAGGGCGCCGAGGAGGCGAGCGGTGCCTTGCAGGCGCGCCTCGCCGAGGCCGCTTCGTCCTTCGCCCGGGTGGCCGAGGAGGCGGCGCAGGTGATCGGGGTCCGGGCCGGCGAGGCCGATGCCGCGCTGCACGGCGCCGTGGTCGGCCTGGCGGGCCGGGCCGAGGAGGCCGCTCTGGCGATCGGCCGCGCCGCCGAGACGGCGACCGGCGCCCTCGACGAGCGGACGCTGGCGGCGGCGACGGCCTTCGCGCAAGCGGCGGAGGCGGCGAGCCGCCTGGTGGCCGAGCGCGGCGAGGCGACCGACGCGACCATGCGCGGGACGGTCGAGCGCCTGACACGTCAGGCCGAGGAGGTGACGGCCGCCATCGCGCAGGCGGCCGAGAGCGCCACCGGCGCTCTCGACGGGCGCACGGCCACGGCGGCCGCGGCCTTCGTGACCGCGGCCGAGGAGGCGAGCCGCCTGATCGGCGAGCGGACCGAGACCGCGGACGCCTCCCTGCGCACGGCTTTGGCTGGCCTCGCCACGCGGGCCGAGACGGCGGCGGCGGCGCTGACGGCGTCGGCCGACACCGTCGGGGATGTGCTCGAGACCCGGTCGGTGGAAGCTGCCGAGATCATGCGCCGGGCCGCCGAGCAGGCGACGGGCGCGCTCGGCACCCGCACGGTCGAGGTGGCGCACATCTTCCGGCGCACCCTGGAGACCACCGGCGCCGAGCTGGGCGCCCGGGCCGAGGAGGCCGCCGAGGTGCTGCGCCGTGCCGCCGAGACGGCGACCGGTGCGGTCGGGACCCGGACCGCGGAGACCGTGGAGGCGTTCCGTCAGGGCGCCGAGGAGGCGAGCGGTGCCTTGCAGGCGCGCCTCGCCGAGGCGGCGGCGTCCTTCGCCCGGGTGGCCGAGGAGGCGGCGCAGGTGATCGGGGTCCGGGCCGGCGAGGCCGATGCGGCGCTGCACGGCGCCGTGGTCGGCCTGGCGGGCCGGGCCGAGGAGGCCGCTCTGGCGATCGGCCGCGCCGCCGACACCGCGACCGGCGCCCTCGACGAGCGGACGCTGGCGGCGGCGACGGCCTTCGCGCAGGCGGCGGAGGCGGCGAGCCGCCTGGTGGCCGAGCGCGCGAGCGTGGCCGATGCGACCCTGCGGGGCGCCGTCGACGGCCTGTCGCAGCGCGGCGCGGCGGTGGCCGCGGCGATCGCCGCGGCGGCCGAGCAGGCGACCGGGGATGTCGATACGCGCACCCTGGCGGCGGCCTCGGCCTTCGCCCGTGCCGCCGAGGAGGCTGGCCGCCTGGTGGCCGAGCGCGGCGAGGCGACCGACGCGACCCTGCGCGGGACGGTCGAGCGCCTGACACGTCAGGCCGAGGAGGTGACGGCCGCCATCGCGCAGGCGGCCGAGAGCGCCACCGGCGCCCTCGACGGGCGCACGGCCACGGCGGCCGCGGCCTTCGTGACCGCGGCCGAGGAGGCGAGCCGCCTGATCGGCGAGCGGACCGAGACCGCGGACGCCTCCCTGCGCACGGCCTTGGCTGGCCTCGCCACGCGGGCCGAGACGGCGGCGGCGGCGCTGACAGCGTCGGCCGACACCGTCGGGGATGCGCTCGAGACCCGGTCGGTGGAAGCCGCCGAGATCATGCGCCGGGCCGCCGAGCAGGCGACGGGCGCGCTCGGCACCCGCACGGTCGAGGTGGCGCACATCTTCCGGCGCACCCTGGAGACCACCGGCGCCGAGCTGGGCGCCCGGGCCGAGGAGGCCGCCGACGTGCTGCGCCGTGCCGCCGAGACGGCGACCGGTGCGGTCGGGACCCGGACGACGGAGACCGTGGAGGCGTTCCGCCAGGAGGCCGAGGCGGCTGCCGGCGCCTTGCAGGCGCGCCTCGCCGAGGCGGCGGCGTCCTTTGCCCGGGTGGCCGATGAGGCCGCGCACGGGATCGGCGCACGGGCCGGCGAGGCCGACACGGCTTTGCACGGCCTCATGATGAGCCTGGCGGGCCGGGCCGAGGAGGCCGCGCAGGCGATCGGCCGCGCCGCCGACACCGCGACCGGCGCCCTCGACGAGCGGACGCTGGCGGCGGCGGCCGCCTTCGCCCAGGCGGCGGACGCGGCCAGCCGTCTCGTGGCCGAGCGGACGCAGGCCACCGACGCGACCCTGCGCGGCGCGGTCGAGCACCTGACGCGCCAGGCCGAGGACGTCTCGGCGGCCCTGGCGCTGGCGGCGGAATCCGCCACCGGCGCCCTCGACAGCCGCCTCGCCGAGGTGGGTTCCACCTTCGACGGCAAGGGCCGCGCGCTGGCCAACCTGATCGGCCGGCATGCCGAGGAGACCCATGAGCGTCTCGCCGCGACTGGCCGCGACATCGTCGTGGCGGTGGCGAGCCAGGGCGCCCGGGTCAACGACGCCCTCGACAAGACCGGTGCGGCCCTCGCCAGCGCCGCCGAGACTGGCGGCCGCGCGATCGACGAGGTGCTGACGAACCGCCTGACGGCGCTCCAGGAGGCCATCGCCCGCGGCGACATCCTGGCCGACCGCATCTCCCGCGACACCCACCAGCTCGCCGACAGCGTCTCGGGCCGCCTGGAGGAGATGGACCGCCTCATCACGGTCCAGGGCCGCGCCGTGGCCGAGACCATCGCCGAGCGCACCCGCGAGGCCCGGGAGGCGGTCGAGGCGCAGCTCGGCGCGCTGGAGGACCGCTCGGCCAAGCGCACCGCCGAGATCGGCGCCACCTTCAGCACCATGGTGGCCCATGTCGACCAGCATATCGGCGCCCGCGCCACGGCGCTGAACGAGGCGCTGATCGTGCGGGCCGGCGAGATGGCCCGGGTGATGGCCGAGGGCGGCCGCGAGGTCGCCCAGGCCCTCGACGGCCGCGCCGACGAGCTGGCCCGCGCCATCACCGCCCGCAGCCAGGCGATGAGCGACACCCTGACCGCCCGCGTGAGCGAGATCGGCGACGAGCTCGGCCGCCGCACCGAGGAGCTGACCCGCTCCCTCGACACCGGCGCCGCGCGCTTCGACGAGCGGGTCATCGCCCGCCTCGAAGCCCTGGCCCAGGCCATCGACGAGCGCGGCCGCATCGTCGACGAGACCTTCGGCCTCAAGGCCGAGGAGGCCCTGCGCGTGATCGAGAGCCGCACCCGTCGCCTCGACGAGGAGCTGGGCGCCCGCACCCGCGAGCTGGTCACCTTCGTGGAGACCCACAGCGGCGAGGCGAGCCGCGACCTCGCGCAGCGGGCCGAGGCGATCCGCACCGCCTTCGAGGGCCGCAGCGACGACCTGGCGCGCCTCGTCGACGAGCGCACCGCCGCCATGGCGCGGGAGATCGACGCGCGTGGCCAGGCGGTGGTCGGCGCCCTCGCCGGCCGCATGACCGAGCTGGCGCGGCTGTTCGACCGCGGCGGCACCGCCCTGTCCGATCTCGTCGGCAAGCGCGGCGAGAGCGTGCTCGGCGCCCTCCGCGAGACGATCGAGGAGGCCGACCGGGTGCTGGCCGAGGGCTCGAACCGTCTTGGCGCGGCCATGGGCGACCGGAGCACGGCCCTCGCCACCCGGCTCGACGAGCAGGCCGCAGCGTTGCGCAGCCTCCTCGACGGCCAGTCCGCGGCGATGCAGGCCGGCTTCGACGATCGTCTCCGTGCCCTGCACGACGCGCTGGAGCAGCGCTCGGCCGCGGTCCGCCGCCTCCTCGACGACCAGGCCGGCACCCTCGGCGCCGTGATGGACGAGCGGGTCGGCGCCCTGAGCGGCCTCCTCGTCGCCGGTGGCGACACCCTGGCTGCCTCGCTCGAGGAGCGCGTCGGCCGGGCGGTCGGCACCGTCGACCAGCGCACCCACGCCCTCGCGCGTCTCTTCGACGACCGCCTCGCCGCCCTCGACACCCTGGTGGAGAGCCGCGGCGCGGCCTTTGCCGAAGCGGTCGAGGCCCGGGCCCAGGCGCTTGCCGGGATGCTCGACGCCCGCGCCGAGGCGTTCGCCCGGGCGGCGCAGTCCGGCGGCACCAGCCTGTCGGGCCGCATCGATGCGGCCCTGCGCGACCTCGACGGCCTGATCGAGGCCCGGTCGCAGGCGCTTGAAACCACCCTCGACCGTCGCGGCGAGGCCCTGGCGGGCCTGATCGCGGCCCGGGGCGAGGAGGCCGCCGGCCTGCTCGAATCCCGCGTCGCGACCCTCGGCGACGCCGTGTCGCGCGGCGCCGAGGCCGTCGCCGGCCTCCTCTCCGAGCGCGAGGCCGGCCTCGGCGACGCCCTCGACGGGCACCGGACCGCCCTCGCCCGGACCCTCGACCGTCGCGTCGAGGCCCTGGCGGCCCTGCTGCGCGAGCGCGAGACGGCCATCGCCGGCACGATCGAGCAGGGCGGCGGCAACCTGGTGCGGCTCATCGACGGCCGCCAGCGGGCGCTTGCCGAGCTGACCGGTGCCGGCGACGTGCTGGCCCGCCGGGTGCAGGAGCGCATCGACGTGCTCGCCGCCACGATCCGCAGTGGCGGCGACGCGCTCGCCGGCCTGCTCGACTCCCGCAACAGCGACCTCGCCGAGACCTTCGACGATCGCGGCGCGGCGCTGGCCGCCCTGCTCGATGCCCGCGTGGCCGAGCTGTCCAATGCCCTCGAGCGCAGCCGCGCCGCCCTCGATGCGGTGCTCGGCGGTCAGGTCGAGGCCCTCGGCCGGCGGCTGGATGCCGGCGGCGAGGCGGTGGCCGAGCGCCTGCGCGCCAGCGTCGATGCCCTCGGCGGCACCGTCGAGGAGCGCGCGGCGGCCTTCGGTGCCCTGGTCGACGCCAAGGCGGCGGAGCTGGCCGCGCTGATGCAGGCCCGCACCGAGGCCCTGTCCGGCAGCGTCGACGAGCGCAGCGCTGCCTTCACGGCCCGGATCGACGGCCGGATGCGGGCCTTCGCGGCCCTGGTGGCAGCCCGCGGCGAAGCCCTGGCCGACGCCTTCGACGACCGCAGCGACGCCTATGCGGCGCTCGTCGATGCCCGCACGGCAGCGCTCACCGCGGCCCTCGACGAGCGGGTGGCGACCCTGCACGGCGCCATGGACGAGCGCTCCGCGGCCTTGGCCGCCACGGTGGACGAGCGCAGCGCCCAGCTCAGCTCGGGCTTCGACCGCCGGGCGGCGGCCTTCGCGGCGCTGATCGACCAGCGCAGCACCACCCTCACCCGGGCGCTCGCCGAGACCGCCCGCGACCTGACCCAGACCATCGACGGGCGCGGGGCCGAGCTGAATCGCGGCCTCGCCGAGCGGGTCGAGGCCCTGCGGCAGATCGTCGACGAGCGCGGCGGCGCCCTCGGGCAGAAGCTCGACGCGACCACCGCGTCGTTGCAGCGGACGATCGACCAGCGCGGCAGCGCCCTGGTGGCGGCGCTGACGGCCAGCGGCGAGACGGTGCAGGGCCTTGACCGCCAGGTGGCGCAGCTGCGCCACATCGTCGAGGGCCCCGGCACCGAGCTGGTGACGGTGCTCGCCCAGCGCAGCGAAGCCCTGGAGCGGGTGGTGAGCGAGGGCATGGGCGGTGCCGTGGCGGCGCTCGGCGAACGGGCCGAGACGCTGGCGGCCCTGTCCTCCGAGGCGGCCGAGACCCTGCGCCGGGCGGCCGACCAGGGCGCGGCCCGGGCGGTCGATGCCCTGACCCGTGTCAACCAGCGCCTCGGTGGCGAACTCGGCGGCCTGATCGGCCGGATCGAGGCCGCCTGCGGCGCTCTCCAGGATCTCATCGGCAAGTCCGGCGAGAACCTGTCGGCGATCGAGGGCGGGCTGTCCGGCCGGGTCGAGGAGATCCAGTCGGCCCTGGCCGAGATTGCCGCCGAGACCGGCAAGGCGTCCGACCGGGTCGCCGAGCAGGTCGGCGCGCTCCAGGGCGCGGCAACCGGGGCGCTGCGCCAGGCCGCCGGCCTCGCCGCGACGCTCGACGCCCGCGGCAAGGCGCTGACCGAGACCGCCCGCCAGCATATCGGCGACCTCACGGCCGCCGCCGGGCTGCTCGAAGGCGCCGAGGGCCGGGTCAACGCCTCCCTGGGCGAGCGCCAGGCCGAGATCGACGCCCTGCTCGGCAGCATCGATGCCCGCTCGGCGGCGCTCGCCGCCGCCACGGAGGGCGTCGGCGCCCGGGTCGAGGCGACGCTGAAGACCATCGAGGCGCGGACCCAGGCTCTGGGCCGCGAGATCGAGGCCAGCGCCCGCCAGGCCGGCAGCGCCGTGACGGAGGCGTTCGAGCGCCTGCGCGCCGGCACCGGCCAGGAAGGCGAGCGGACCGCCGAATCGGTTCGTCAGGCGGTGGCGGGCGCGTCCGGCGAGCTGCGCGAGGCGTTCGGCGATGCCGCCGAGCGCTTCCAGGGCACGGTGGAATCGCTGCGCGGCATGGCGACCGAGATCCGCCGCACCCTGGAGGAGATCCGCGGCGACCTGCAACGCGGCGTGGTCAGCATCCCGCAGGAGGCACAGGACGCCACCGGCGAGATGCGCCGGGTGGTGGCCGAGCAGATCAAGGCGCTCAACGAACTCTCGGCCCTGGTCCAGCGCTCGCCCCGTGCGGTCGATGTCGCGCAGCCCCGTGTCGCGGAAGCGGGCCGGCCCGCCCAGGCGGTCGCGGCGCCCCTCGCCGCGAAGCCGCAGGCTCCGGCTCAGGCCGCGGCCCAGCCGGCCCTGGTCCAGGCTCCGGCAAGGCCGCAGGCGCCCAAGCCCGTCGCCCAGGCTCCGAGGCACGCGGCCCAGGCGCCCGCTCAGGCCGCAGCTGTCCAGGCTCCCGGTGCGCAGGCTCCGGGCAACCCGACCCCGGCTCGCCCGGTTCAAGGGCCGGTCCAAGGGCCGGTTCAAGCCCCGGTCCAGGGCCCGGCCCGCCCGGTTCAGGCTCAGGCAGCGGCCCGCCCGGCCGCGCCACAAGCGGCGAGCCGGCCCGCCGGCGAGGCGCGGCGCGACGCCGCCCTCCCCCGTGCCGGGACCGGCGGCTGGCTCTCCGACCTCCTCACCCGCGCCTCGCTGGAGGATGAGGATCAAGCTCCTGCGGCCGCCAAGGTGGCGCCCGCCCGACCCGACCAGGGCACGCCGGTTCAGGGGCGGGCCGAGCCGGGCAAGGCGAGCCAGGGGGCCGAGACCGACCGGACCGGCTCGGGAGCGATCGACTCGATCTCCAGCAACATCGCCCGGATGATCGAGCACGTCGCCGCGGTGGACCTGTGGGAGCGCTACCGGCGCGGCGAGACGGACCTGTTCACCCGCCGCCTCTACACCGCGGAGGGCCAGCGGACCTTCGACGAGATCCGCCGCCGCTACCGCGCCGAGCCGGATTTCCGCCGGACCGTCGACCACTACGTGCGGGAGTTCGAGCGCCTGCTCGGCGAGGTCTCCCGCACCGACAAGGACCCGCGCCGGGCCAACGCCTATCTCACCTCGGAGAGCGGCAAGGTCTACACGATGCTGGCCCATGCCAGCGGGCGCTTCGAGGGGGCGTGAGCCCCTGAAGGCAAAAGTCCGCCCGACATGAACGAGGCCCCCTCCGGTCCGGCACCGGAGGGGGCCTTTCGTTGGGGCCGAGCCTTCGATGGGGGGCGAGGCATCCTGCGTCGACGGTGCTGCCGTGTGATACCAAGGGTCGTTGGAAACGACCTTTGGTGCCGTTCTCGAATTTTCGCTAAGGCTCTGGCCTAGCATCAAAAATTCGAGATGGGCCGACAGCCTGATGCGTGAGCGCAACCGGGGCGAACTCGCGGGCAAGCAGGACCGGCATTCTCGATCTCGCGGATGCGAGATGCCGTGTTTGCAAGGACTTGCGGCACCATCGAACCGCCCTGTGCGAGCCGTTTCGGGTTTTCGCCCGTGAATGTGCCCTGGCCACGGCGAAGCGTTGGCTGCCAAGGCAAGTCTGCTGAGCGCCCGAACCAGGGCCGACCACGCTCGCCAACCCGCGTCAGAGCAGGCCCAGCGACGCCAGCTCCCGCCGCATCGTCTCCGGCATCGCCGCGAGATCGCCGGCTGCACGATGCGAGATGTCGGGCGGGGCGTCCGAGGCCGCGAGGTAGCGCCAGCCCTGGAACGGTCGGCACGGCCGGGGCTCGACCGGGGTGACCTCCGGATCGAGGACGAGGCGGCAGCGGCCGACGCCCTCGGCATCGGTGAAGGGGCGGATCGCCAGCACCGGCTGGCGGCAGGCGATCTGGCCGCGGATCACCCAGTAGAGCGAGCCGGCGCCGACGATCTCGTCGCCGCGCTTGGGCACCATGCGGGTGATGTGGGCCTGCTCGTGGGGACGGCCCTGGCGCGCGGATTCGGCCCGGCGGGTGGCGATCCACTCCTCCAGGTCGGCGATGGACTCGCAGCCGACGCAGAGCTTGAGGAGGTGCAGGGACATCGCGGGCCGTGGCATCGGAGGGACGAGGTGTGGGGCTTCCCTGGGTCGCAATCTTGGCGCCCCGAGGGCGGGCCCCCGCGCTCCGGTGCGCTCCTCAGGTGAAGCGCGCGAGCTTCTCGTCGAGGGCGAGGTCGTCGATCTCCGCGAAGGCGTCCTCCAGCCCGACCGTGTCTTCGGCGACAGGCGTCGCTTCGCCGCGGACCGGCACCACTTCGTCGCGGTTGTGCACCGGTTCGTCGCGGACCG
>NZ_LABX01000230.1 GCF_001043915.1 Methylobacterium aquaticum
GGACCGCATGGCCGGGCGCCTGGCCGTCGACGAGGCGCCCGGCCATGCGGTCCCAGAAGGCGTAGGGCTCGGTGCGGGCGGCGGCGAGGCCGCGCCGCATCAGGTCGCGCAGCCAGAGATCCAGCTCGTCGAGGGCGGCCGCGACCTTGTCCTCGCGGGCCTGGCGGCGCTTGGCCTGCGCCTTCTCGTCGACGGGCTTCGCCGGCTCGGCGGCCCTGGTCTCGGCGGCGGCGGCGCGGCTCTCGCGCCCCTTGGTCCAGGCGGCGACCCAGTCCGGCGGATCGGCCTCCGCGAGCGGCGCGGCGGCATCGACCAGCATCAGGCCGAGGGCATGCTTGCAGGGAAACTTCCGGCTCGGGCAGGTGCATTTCGAGACCGGCCCGGCGAGATCCGCGACGGTGCGGTAGGGGCTGGCGCCGCTGCCCTTGATCTCGCCCCAGATCACCGATCCGGCCCGGCCGAGGCTGCTCCATTTCGGGGGCTTGGCCTGGTCCTGCCCGGCCTTGCGGCTCGCAGCGTCGGGGGCGAGGTCGAGGATCTGGGCAGTCGTCAGGCTCATGCGTCGGGTCGTCTGTCCGTCCATGCACCGTGTCCGGCGTGCGGCGCAGTCTGCACGAAACGATCTGGCAGGCAAGCTTGGCCGTGAAGCGCAAGATCAGCGGGTCGATAGACTTTAAATCAAATCCAAGGATGGTCTTGGGGTGAAGCGGCCGCGACGATGGCCGGCTAAAGTGTGACGCCATCAGGCGGGCGATTGTCTTGCGTGCGTCTCAAGCCGACGATCCGGCACGGTGCCCCGACCATGCCGGCTCAGCGAAGGGGCGGCCCTGCCGGGCCGCCCCCTCTCGTCACCCGCGGAGGAAATCCGCGATCACCGCCGGCGCCGCGGCGTCGAACCCGACCACGTCGAGCATGCCGGGATCGGCCGGGTCGGCGATGCTGAAGCCGTTGGAGACGAGCCCCACGACTACCAGCTTCGCCGGGATCCCGGTCTTCTCCCGGTATTTCCGCAGCGCCTGGACCGGATGGACCGGGCCGGCCCAGGTCTCCGAATCCGTGTAGACCACGAACGCATCGGCCTTGACCCCCCGCTTCAGCGCCCAGCGCATCGGCAGGGAGCAGTCGGTGGCGCCGAACGGCAGGTCCGCCGTCGCCGCCACCGCCTGGTCGAGCCGCATCGACGGCCCGATCGCCAGGGGCGTCAGGGCCGCGCCCTGGGTCCAGGGCCGCCCGTCCTCCGCGGTGAAGCCGAGGATCTGCCACTGCTCCTCCGTCGCCGCGGTGACGAGCGCCATCGCGGCCGCCGCCTCGCGGGCGGTGAGCGCGGAGCCCGCCACCTGGCTCGCCCCCATCGAGCCCGACACGTCGAGGGCGAGCACCAGGCGCTTGCCGGTCGGCTCCACCGCCCGGAAGGCGGTGTAGAACGCGGCGTTCAGCGCCTCGACGATCGCCGCCACCGGCTCCCAGGCGAGCTGCCCACGCTGGCCTCGCCCGGAGGCGTAGGTCTTCAGCGCGAGGAGCAGCGCCATCGGGTGGAGCCGCGCCTTGAGCAGCCGCTCCCGGTCCGCCAGCACCGCCCGGACATGCTCGGTACCCTCCGAGAAGGGCACGAGCGCGCCGGCGGCGGTGAGCCGGCCGAGCTGGCGCACGAGGGCACCGACCGGCATCCGCTCGATCAGGGCCTCGTTCACCGCGCGGCTCTTCATCAGCCCGGTCGGCAGCGCCTCCCAGGGCAGGCCGTGCGAGCGGATCAGCGCCGCCGCCACCGCCCCGTCGATCCCCTCGGCCTGCACCTCAGTGAAGGCGCGGACGATCTCCGGGACCTCCTCGGTCATGCGGCCGCGGCAGATCCAGTCGAACAGGGCCCGGCGCGCCGGCTCATCCGTCTCCGGATGGGCGAGGCGCAGGAGGTCGCGGTGCGTCCAGCCCTGGCGCGCACGGTACTTCACCGCCTGGAAGGCCAGGGCCTCCACCGGCTTGTCCCCGTACCACGCCCCCACCGCCCGGCGCAGGGACCGGCCCCAGCCGCGCAGCGCCTCGACGGACGCGGCGAACTGGAACAGGTGCGTGCCGGTGCGGCAGACCCGCGGCAGCGCCTGGAGCGCCGCCCGCCGGGTCGCCAGATCCGGGGAGGCCGCCGCCAGCGCCAGGGCGAAGATCGCCGTGTCCTGCTTCGGCGCCCGCCCGTTCTCGCTGATCCCGACGATCGCCGCGACCGCCCGCAGGCCGTCCTCGGCGAGGCAACGCTGCACCGCAGCCGCATTCTCGACGGTCAGCGCCCGCGGGGTCGCGTAGTACGAGCCGCCCTCGGAGCCGAGAACCAGGAAGCGCGCGAGCCGGGTCCAGTCGTCGACCGCGAAGGCGTAGCCGCCCGCGCTGTTGCGCACGGTGCCGGGAATCGGCTCGCTCTGCGGGGTGCGCCAGCGCGAGGCCAGCTTGGCGTAGATCGTCATGGCGGATCCTCCTCGTCTCTCCTCTCTCCATCGCGGCCCTTCACGGACCGGTGGCGCGTGACGGCGCGCGGGAGCGTGCGGGGAAGGAGGCCGAGCGGCACCGTCCCCCGTGCCGATCGCGGCCGGAATTCTGTCGTTTCGTCACGGACGGGGCCGTGCGGGCGTGTGTGTGTCGGGACCGGTCGTGCTTCCGGTTTCGAGCCGGAATGGTCTCCGGAATGGCCGCGGATTCGCCGCCCGATGCGCGGGATGCCGTGCATCGGGCCCCGAGCGTCGAG
Source organism: Methylobacterium aquaticum (assembly GCF_001043915.1). Classification (GTDB taxonomy): domain Bacteria; phylum Pseudomonadota; class Alphaproteobacteria; order Rhizobiales; family Beijerinckiaceae; genus Methylobacterium; species Methylobacterium aquaticum. Next base: position 2,732 of record NZ_LABX01000230.1, read on the forward strand.
CCTCACGGCCTTTCGGGATGCGAACCCGGACCTTTCTGTCGACCTAGATAACCTGTCCCGTCCGGCCCGCACGGCCGAACTCGTCCTGTCCGGCGCCGCAGAGCGGCGCAGGACGAATTCTTCACAGATCAGACGCGGGATCGGCCGGAGAGGAAAGATCTTGCGTCTGATCGTGTTTCGACAACCTCATGAACTTGGCGCCAGCGATGCCCGGGCCGCGCGGTCGTGGGTATGAGGGACGGTTGTTCCGATGCTCTGACCGACTGAGCTACGAGCCTCGCGGCCCGGCGGGACTCGAACCCGCGACCTCCGGATGAGCGATAACCGTCCCTCTCCGGCCCGCGCGGCCGCGAGAGTGCGCGTCCCGTCCCAACGGACGGTCCTGCGGGCGTGAGGTCGGGGACGGGTTTGCTGAGCGACCGGGACTTTGCAGCCCAGGCGGAATTCGAATCCGCAACCTCCACGAGGCAAGCCCGTGGCGCTCTACCCGATAACCGTCCCCTGCCGGCCCGCAGGGCCGTCAGACAAGGTCGAGTCTTCCAATGTCGAGTCTTCTCGGAAAATCTGCCGGCTTCGCGAAACCGGCCATCGCCATCAGCCTTTGAGGCTGGCGCGTTCCGCGAGCGACCGCAACGGCCACATCATCCCGGGACGGGCGAACGCGGCGACGCTGTTATCGTCGTGCATATTCATGCCTGGCTCCGTCCGAACGGGGCTTGCGGGGTGGTGCGGGCGTGTCGTGGTGAGGCTCGGGGGGATCCGTGGAAGGGATAACCGAGCATCGTCCGGCCCGCACCGGCGATGGGGTGTGGATACGGCGCCGCCGCCGGACCGTCAAGCCGAAACTTGAAAAATCTTTCAGTTTCGCCCATCTCGGGATCATGATCGTCGCTGCACAGATCCGCGCCGGGCGCGGGCTTCTCAAATGGACCCAAGGGGTTCTGGCGAGCCGCGCCGCCGTCTCGGTGGTGACCCTGAACATGATCGAGAGCGAGCAGGTCCAGCCCCGCCAGCGCACCCTGGAGGCGATCCGCCTGGTGCTCGAAGGAGAGGGCATTCGCTTCATCGGCGATGCCGAGGACGGCTACGGCGTCATCCTGCGGCCCGCCGCTGGCGAGCGCGGCGCCTCGTAGGCGATACCGGCCTGCGCCACGTCCGTCTCCGGCGGATCGGCCGGGTTGAGCAGGCGGTTCGCCCGCAGCCGCGCCACGGCGAGGTCGACGAAGGTCCGCACCTTGGCGGGCGCCTGCCGCCCCTCGGGATGGATCACGTGGATAGGGAGCGGCGCTTCCTCGTCGTCGGCGAGGACGACCTGCAACCGGCCGTCGAGCACGGCGGCGCCGACCTGATAGAAGAGGGCCCGCGTCAGCCCCCAGCCCGCAAGCGCCGTGGCGATGCCGGCCTCGTTGGTGTTGCTCAGGAGGGCGGGCTGGACCGTCACCCGCTGACCTTTCGCGAATCGCCACTCGGTCGAGGCCCAGGCCCCGGTCGACATGGCGATGCGGTGGTGCTTCAGGTCCTGGGGCGTCGCCGGGATCCCATGCCGCGCGAAATAGGCCGGCGCGCCGCAGATGACGCGCCGGACCGCGCCGACCCGGACCGCCGCGAAGCCGGAATCGGGCAGGTGGCCGATGCGGATCGCGACGTCGATGCCCTCCTCGACGATGTTGACCTGCCGGTCGACGAAGAGGGTCCGGGCCGTCATCGTCGGGTAGAGGTCGAGATACTCGGTCACGATCGGCAGGACGTGCATCCCGCCGAACAGGACCGAGGCCGTGACCGCGAGCGCGCCGGAGGGCGTGGCGTAGGAGCCGGCCGCTGCCGCCTCCGCCTCGGCGATGTCGGCGAGAATCCGTCGGCAATCCTCGTCGTAGCGCCTGCCCGCCTCGGTGAGCGTCACCGAACGGGTGGTCCGCACGAACAGCCGGGCGCCGATGGCCTCCTCCAGTGCCGCCACCGCCCGCGTCACCGCCGGGGGACTCATGTGCAGCTGCCGCGCGGCCTCGGCGAAGCTCGCCGTTTCGGCGACCTTCGCGACGATGTGCATGGCCTGTAGGCGGTCCATCGCTCCCCCCCTGGCGCCGCGGCGTCAGCCCTCCGCCACAGCGGGCCGGCGAGACGGCGCCCGTCGTCTCAGAATCCGAAATGGCTGAGGCCCGGATGGTCGTCCGGCCGGCGCCCGAGGGGCCAGTGGAACTTGCGATCGCCGTCCCGGATCGGATGCTCGTTGATGCTCGAATGCCGGGTGTGCATCAGGCCGTCCTCGGCGAAGTCCCAGTTCTCGTTGCCGTAGGCGCGGAACCACTGGCCGCTGTCGTCGTGGTACTCGTAGGCGTAGCGCACCGCGATGCGGTTCCCGGCAAAGGCCCAGATCTCCTTGATCAGGCGGTAATCCAGCTCGCGGTTCCACTTGCGGGTCAAGAAAGCCTCGACCTCCTGGCGGCCGTTGAGGAACTCGGCGCGGTTCCGCCAGCGGGTGTCCGGGGTGTAGGCGAGGGCGACCTTGGCCGGATCGCGGCCGTTCCAGCCGTCCTCGGCGAGGCGGACCTTCACGATCGCGCTCTCCTCGGTGAAGGGCGGCAGCGGGGGACGGGACATCGGATTCTCCTCTGGGTTTTCCAGGATTCGCGGGTGGGGCAGAGTGCCGGACCAAGCCGGCGGGGTCGATGGCAGGCTCACAGAGCCAGGTGGACGGGGCCGCTGCCCGCGGCCGGGACCGCCGAGCAGATCAGCACCTCGTCCGCCGCGACTGCCGCCGTGGGCTCCTTGGCGTAGGTGACGGCGCCGGCCAGCAGCCGGGTCTTGCAGGACCCGCAGCTGCCGGCCCGGCAGCTGAAAGCGGGGCTCAAGCCCCGGGCCTCGGCAAGCTCAAGGAGCGTCCCGGATTCCGGCGTCCAGCGCGCGTCCTTGGCGGAATCCAGGAAGGCGACCGCGACCGGCTCCGCCGAGGCCGCCGGCCGCTCCGGCGCGGCCAGCCCGCTGCGCGCGAGCGACGAGGGGCCGAACGCCTCGGCGTGGATGCGGTCGTCGGCGACGTTCAGGCCGCGTAGACCGTCATAGAGCGCTTGGGTGAAGGCGGGCGGACCGCAGAGATAGACATCATTGTCGCCGAAGGGCAGGAGGCGGGCCAGCAGCGCCATGTCGATCCGGCCGGCAACGTCGTAATCGACGCCCGCGACGGCGCCGTCCGGCTCGCTGAGGACCCGCACGATCCGCACCGCGCCGTCGGCCGCGGCGGCGAGGTCCGCCAGTTCGCGGGCGAAGGGGCGGTCCTCCAGGGACCGGGCGGCCTGGACCAGGACGGTCGGCCGGACGCGGCGGGTCCGCAGGCCCTCGTAGACGACGTGGCGCAGCATCGCCAGGAGCGGCGTGATGCCGACGCCGCCGGCAAGCAGCACGGCCGGGCGCTGGCCTTGCGCGTCGATGGTGAAGGCGCCGGCTGGTGCGCGCGCCTCGATCCCGTCACCCACCCGCACGGTCTCGTGCAGGTGGCGGGACACCGCGCCGTCCCGCTTGACGCTGATCCGGTAGACCGCGTCCGAGGGCGCGACCGACAGCGTGTAGGTACGGAGGGCCGGCTTGTCCTGTCCGGGCAGCGTCACGCGGATCGGCAGATGCTGGCCGGCCCGGTGCGGCACGAGCCCGGCCCCGTCCGCCGGCAGGAGGTGGAAGGAGCGGATCGTCCGGCTCTCGTCCACGATCCGCGTCACCGTGAACGGGCGCCACCGCGTCGCGAGGTCGGCGGCAAGCTGCCGGTCGGCGGCCTCGCGCCAATCCCCGGTCATCAGGGAATTGGGCGACCAGCCGTCCGGCCGGAGGCTCCAGCGCAGGGGCAGCGCGCCGCGCCGCCGCACCACCCGGCGCGGCCGGACGGTCCACAGCCGCTCGGCGCCCTGGAAGGCGGCGATTTCGGGCGAGGACAGGACGATGTCGGCGTCGCCGGTCAGTTGCAGCAGATCGCCGGTCGCGAAGTCGGCGAAGACCAGGCCAGCCTTGCCGGTGAGCAGGATGTTGCCCAACGTGGCGAAGAAGAGGTTGCCGGCGAAGTCCGGAATGGTGAGCGTGCCGTCGGCGGCGACCCGGACGAAGCCGGCCTTGCCGCCGCGATGCGAGACGTCGACCTGACGATGCCCGTCTTGCTCGGCGTAGGACGACACGAAGAACGTGTCGGCGGCCTCGATCGTGGCGCGCGCCGCCGCGTCGAGGTCGCCGCTCTCCTCCACGGTCCCCGCGAAGGCGTGCTGCGGGTCGC
>NZ_LABX01000231.1 GCF_001043915.1 Methylobacterium aquaticum
CTCGGCATGCGAGCGGGCGAGCCGCCCGGCCTGGCGGAACTGCGCCTCGCGGTAGGGCTGGAGGCGGCGGCGCAAGGAGAGGGCGAAATCGGACAGCACCGCGTTGTGGGCGCCGGCATAGATCGCGCCGTGGAACGCCGTGTTGGCCTCAGCGTAGGCCGCCGGGTCGCCGGCCCGGGCCAGCTCGCCCATGGCCTCGTGGAGGGCGTCGAGGCGGCGCCGTTCGAGGGGGCTCATCGACTGGGCGGCAAGCCGGGCGCAGGTTGCCTCGACCTCCCCCATGGCGACGAACAATTCGGCGAGCTGCTCGGGCGTGACCTGCGCCACCACCGCGCCCCGGCGCGGCCGCACCTCGACGAGGCCGGACGTGCCGAGCTGACGCAACGCCTCCCGGACCGGCGTGCGCGAGACACCGTACTGGTCCGCCAGCGCCTGCTCGTCGAGGCGGTGGCCCGGCGCAAGCGTCCCGGTGACGATCGCCTCGGCGATCTCCGCCGCCAGCCGCTCGGTCCGCGTCCGTCCTGGCGCCTCGTCCATCTCGCCTCCGTCCCGAACCGCCCGCACCCTGCCGCATCGTTACGGCGCAGGCGTGCCTGAAATTGCGGCGAGCACGCTCAAACAAGGTGCGTGCAAGATTCCCTGAATACATGCACTCTTCCTGTGTTGCATGCAATTCCTCGTGCCGACCTGAATCTTGGTCGGCCCGAACCTTGCCTTGCGGTGGCATCACGCCTGCCGTCGCGGGCATCCGCCTCCTCTCGCTGATTAAGGCCCGTGCCGCATGATCACCCGCCGCACCGCCCTGGCCGCCGGGCTCGCCGCACCATTCGTGGCGAGACATCAGGCCCAGGCGCAGAACCCGACCCGCAACGAGACCCTGCTCCTGGTGCAGGAATACGGGCCGAACTCCCTCGACATGCAGGGCATCGGCGCCTCGCAGCCGGTGAACGGCGTCGCGCTCAACTGCTATGACCGGCTCCTGCGCTTCAAGCCGGTGCCGATCCCGGGCGGCGGCGGCAACGCCGTCAAGATGGGCGAGATGGAGGGTGAACTGGCCGAGAGCTGGCAGGTCGCCTCCGACGGGATGAGCTGCACCTTCAAGCTCCGCGACGCCAAGTTCCATTCCGGCCGGCCGGTCACCGCCAAGGACGTGAAGTGGTCCCTCGACCGGGCGGTCTCGATCGGGGGCTTCGCCACCACGCAGATGAATGCCGGCTCGCTGGAGAAGCCCGAGCAGTTCGTCGCCCTCGACGACAAGACCTTCCGCATCGACTTCGTCCGCAAGGACAAGATGACGATGTCGAACCTCGCCGTCACGATTCCCTTCGTGATCGATGCCGAACTGGCGCAGCGCAACGGCGGTGGTGACCCCTGGGCCAAGGACTGGCTCAAGAACAACGTCGCGGGCTCGGGCGCCTACCGGGTGGAGAGCTGGAAGCCCGGCGTCGAGACGATCTACGTGAGGAACGACGCCTGGGCGTCGGGCAAGCTGCCGCAGCTGCGCCGGGTGATCGCCCGCGACATCGCCTCGCCCTCGACCCGCCGGGCGCTGATCGAGAAGGGCGACGCCGACATCTCCTACGGGCTGCCGCCGAAGGACTTCAAGGACCTGATCGACGCCGGCAAGATCAAGGTCGTGGGCGTGCCGATCCCGAACGGCGTCTGGTCGGTCTATCTCAACACCGCCGTCGGGCCCTTCACCGATGTGCGCCTGCGCCAGGCGGTCGCCTGGGTGCTGCCCTACGAAAAGATCCTCCAGGCTTCGCTGTTCGGCCGCGGCCTCGACATGTCGGGCGGGCCCGAAACGCCGCGGGTTGCCTGGCCCCAGCCCTATCCGTACCGGACCGATCCGGCGAAGGCGAAGGCCCTGGTGGAGGCGGCCGCGCCCGGCGGCCTCTCGACCACGCTGCTGTTCGATGCCGGCAACGCCACCGTCGCCGAGCCGATGGCGGTGCTGATCAAGGAGGCGCTCGCCGGCATCGGCATCACCGTCGAGATCGGCAAGATCCCCGGCGCGAACTTCCGCGGCGAGATCTCCAAGAAGACCAACCCGATGGTGCTCAACCGCTTCGCCGGCTGGCTCGACTATCCCGACTATTACCTGTTCTGGACCCTGCACGGCGCGAACTCGATCTTCAACATCGCCTCGTACCAGAATCCGGCATTGGACAAGCTGATCGACACCGCCCGCTTCACCGAGGATCCGGCGGTGTACCAGAAGAGCGTGATCGACTTCATCGCGCTCGCCGAGCGCGAGGTCCCGATGGTGCCGATCGCCCAGCCGACCCACGACGTCGCGATGCAGCGCACGATCAACGGCTACCAGTTCCAGCCCTGCCGCGAGCCGGATTTTCGGTATCTCACCAAGGGGACGGCGTCGTGAGGGGCGGCAGGGCGCCCCGCTGACCCCTTCAACGGTCCCTGGATTGTCCGGGGAGGAAGAGGCGCGGGTGTCCCCCTCCCCCCTGTGCGGGGGAGGGTGGCGAGCGTCATCGAGCCGGGAGAGGGGATGCCGCTTCCGGATCGGGCGGAGCCGTCGTGAAGGGCGCCCCCTGGAACAACGTCGCGCCGCTCCTCTCCCGCCCCGCGCACCAGTGCGTCGCACCCGCAGCGGGGCACCCTTCCCCGCAGAGGGGGGAGGGAGAACCCGCGCTTCCTCGTTCCCCGAAGCGCCTTGCGGGGAAACGAGAGGCCGGACCGGCCAGTCAAACACCCGCGACCCCACAGCCAGGAGGGCCACACACGATGCTGCGCACGCTCCTCGACCGCCTCGCCACCACGCTGCCGGCGCTCGCCGGGGTCGTGCTGGTGTCGTTCCTGCTCACCCGGGTCTTGCCCGGCGACACGGCCGCGTATTTCGCCGGTCCCGCCGCCACGCCCCAGGCCATCGCCCAGATCCGCACCGAACTGGGCCTCGACCGGCCGCTGCCGGAGCAATTCGCCCGCTACGTCGCCGACCTTGCCCGGGGCGACCTCGGCCGCTCGCTCACCACCGGCCAGCCGGTGACGGCGGATCTCGGCAGCCGGCTGCCGGCCTCCGCCGAGCTGACCCTGGTCGGCCTCGTCCTGTCGCTGCTCGTCGCGGTGCCCCTCGGGGTCGCGGCGGCGCTGAAACAGGGCTCCCTCGTCGACCATGCCTGCCGGGTGGTGGCGACGGCGGGCGTGTCGCTGCCGGTGTTCTTCACCGGGCTCCTCCTCGTCTACGTGTTCTACTTCGTGCTCGGCTGGGCCCCGGCGCCGCTCGGGCGCCTCGACGCCTTCGCCTCGCCGCCGCCGGCGCGCACCGGCTTCTTCCTCCTCGACAGCCTGATGGCGGGGGACGCCGAGACCTTCCGGGCGGCCTTGGCCCAGATCGCCCTGCCGGGCCTGACGCTCGCGATCTTCGCGCTCGCCCCCATCGCCCGCATCACCCGGGCGGCGATGCTGGCGGTGCTCGCCGCCGACTTCGTCCGCACCGCCCGCGCCGCCGGCCTGTCGCGCCGCCGGGTCGTCGTCACTTACGCGCTGCGCAACGCGATGCTGCCGGTGGTGACGACGCTGGGCATGGTGTTCTCCTTCCTGCTCGGCGCCAACGTGCTGGTCGAGAAGGTCTTTGCCTGGCCGGGCGTCGGCTCCTACGCGGTCGAGGCGCTGATCGCCTCCGACTTCGCCCCCGTCCAGGGCTTCGTCCTGGCGATGGCCCTGCTCTACACGGTGCTGAACCTCGCCATCGACCTCGCCTACGGCCTGATCGACCCGCGCGTCCGGGAGGCCGCATGAGCGCCACCGGCTCCCCCGCCCTCGCGCCGGCCCCGGCCCGCTCCGGCCTCTCGGCGACGCTCGCCCATGCGGTCGCCGTCATCGCCGGCAACCCGGTCACCGGCTTCGCCTTCGCGCTGCTCCTCGGGCTCGTCGCCTGCGCGATCCTCGGGCCCTCGCTGGTCCCCTACGACCCGCTCGCCTCCGACACCACGGCGGCGCTCCAGGCCCCGTCGCTGGCCCATCCCTTCGGCACCGACCAGCTCGGGCGCGACATCCTCTCGCGGGTGGTGGTGGCGGCAAGGCTCGACCTCGCCATAGCGGTCTTCTCGGTGGCCCTCGTCTTCGTCGCCGGGGGGCTGGCCGGGATCATGGCCGGGTTCTTCGGCGGCTGGACCGACCGGATCGTCGGGCGGCTCGCCGACACCATCATGGCCTTCCCGCTCTTCGTCCTGGCGATGGGCATCGTGGCGGCTCTGGGCAACACGGTCGGCAACATCGTGCTCGCCACCGCCATCATCAACTTCCCGCTCTATGCCCGGCTCGCCCGGGCCGAGGCGGCGCAGCGCCGCAATGCCGGCTTCGTCATGGCGGCCCGGCTCACCGGCAACACCGACCTGCGCATCGTCCTGACGGCGATCCTGCCGAACATCCTGCCGATCATGATGGTGCAGATGTCGCTGACGATGGGCTACGCGATCCTCAACGCGGCGGGTCTCTCGTTCATCGGGCTCGGCGTGCGCCCGCCCACCCCGGAATGGGGGATCATGGTGGCGGAGGGGGCCGGCTTCATCGTCTCCGGCGAGTGGTGGATCGCGCTCTTCCCGGGCCTCGCCCTGATGCTCGCCGTGTTCTGCTTCAACCTCATCGGCGACGGCCTGCGCGACATCGTCGACCCCCAGAGGCGGACATGACCGCGATCCCGCTCCTCGACATCCGCGACCTCACGGTCGAGTTCGCCACCCGCCGCGGCACCGTGCAGGCGGTGCGCCAGGTCGCCGTCTCGGTCGCCAAGGGCGAAACCGTCGGCATCGTCGGCGAATCCGGCTCGGGCAAGTCGGTCACCTCCTACGCGGTGATGCGGATCCTCGACCGGGCCGGACGCATCGCCGGCGGCGAGGTCGGCTTCTCGGGCATCGACCTGCGCGCCGCGACCGAGCGCCAGATGCGCGACCTGCGCGGGCGGGAGATCTCGATGATCTTCCAGAATCCCCGCGCCGCCCTGAACCCGATCCGCAAGGTCGGCCACCAGATCGAGGACGTGCTGCGCCAGCACGCCGAGGCCGGCTCGGGCGACGCCAAGGCGAAGGCCATCGCGGCGCTCGAACAGGTCAAGATCGCCCGGCCCGAGGAGCGCTACCACGCCTATCCGTTCGAACTCTCGGGCGGCATGTGCCAGCGAGTGGTGATCGCGCTGGCGCTGGCGTGCCGGCCGCAGCTCCTCATCGCCGACGAGCCGACCACCGGCCTCGACGTGACGACCCAGAAGGCGGTGATGGACCTCGTCACCGACCTCACCCGGGAGCGCGGCATGGCGACCGTGCTCATCACCCACGATCTCGGCCTCGCGGCGACCTATTGCGACCGGATCGTCGTGATGGAGCGGGGCCGCGTCGTCGAGACGGCACCGGCGGCCACGATCTTCCGCGCGCCCGCCCACGCCTATACCCGCAAGCTGATGCAGGCGACGCCGCGCCCGGGCGTATCCTTACGCGACCTCCTGCCCGAGGGGGCGCCGGCTGCCCCCCTGGAGCGGGCGAACGGAGCGGGCGCGCCGCTTTTGGCGGTCTCGGGGCTGGTGAAAGCCTACCCGAAGCCGAAGGCGCTCCTCTCGCGCAAGTCGGCGGAGGCGCCGTTCCGGGCGGTCGATGCCTTGAGCTTCACGGTCGATCGCGGCGAGAGCGTCGGCCTCGTCGGCGAATCCGGCTGCGGCAAGTCCACCACCTCCACGATGGTGATGCGGCTCCTCGACCCGACCGAGGGCTCGATCGTGTTTGCCGGCGAGGAGATCGGCCGGGTGCCGGCGGCACGCTTCGCCAAGCATCCCATGCGGCCGAAGATCCAGATGGTGTTCCAGGATCCGACCGAGTCCCTCAACCCGCGCTGGACCGCGGCACGGGCCATCGCCGACCCGCTCAAGCGCTTCGGCACGGTGACCGGCTCGGACGCGATCCGGGCGCGGTGCGAGGAGCTGGCCCGCCTCGTCGGCCTGCCGGTCGAGCTGCTCGACCGGTTCCCGCACCAGCTCTCCGGCGGCCAGAAGGCGCGCGTGGGCATCGCCCGCGCCATCGCGCCATCGCCCGACCTCGTCATCCTCGACGAGCCGACCGC
>NZ_LABX01000232.1 GCF_001043915.1 Methylobacterium aquaticum
GGGCGGGCGTGCTCGGCAAGGTGTCGCCGGTGACGGCGTCGTACATCGAGCCGTTCGTGGGCGGGGCCTATGTCGGCATCGACCGCAATCGGTTCACCGAAACCGGGGGCGTGGCGGGCTTGAGCGGCGCCTCGCGGTTCGCCGAGATCCCGACGCTGACGGCAGGCGTGCGGGCGCAGACCGAGGTGGATCTGGGCCTCGGGGCGCCGGTGTCGCTGCACGGTCTGGTGGGCTACCGGCGCGCCTTCGGGGACGTGGTCCCGACGGCGCTGCTGGCCTTCGGGACGGGCCCGAGCTTCGTGACAGCGGGGATCCCGATCACCCGGGACGCGCTGATCGCCTCGGCGGGCCTGGACCTGCGGGTGTCGAAGGCGGCGACGATCGGCGTGTCGTATACCGGCCAGGTCGGCTCGCGGGCCGAGGACCATGCGGTGAAGGGCACCTTCACCTACCGGTTCTGACCATCGGCCAGGTGATGAAGGGGGGCGCGGCGCGAGCCGCGCCCTCCTTGTCACGGGCTCGGCGACGCCATGCCCTTCTCTGCCAGGACGGGCGCGGCCTCTGGGCCGGCGAGATCCCGCAGGAGCGCCGATGCGGCCTCGGCCGCCGCAGCTCCCGCCGGGACCATCCCGGCATAGACCGTAAAATTCTGCACCTCTGCCGGAATCGGGCCGACGAGGCGCGCGCCCGGGACGGCCAGCAGCTCGCTCGTCTGTTGCAGGGCAAGGTCCGCTTCGCCCGTGATAAGGCGCGACGCCGCCAGGCCGCCGCGCACCAGGACGAGCTTGTCCTTCATCCGGTCGGCGACGCCGAGGCGCGCGAAAAGCCCGGCGAGATAGATGCCGCTCGACCCGCCCGAGGCCGGATCGACCATCGCGACGCTTCGCGCCCGCAGGAGCGCCTCGCGAAAGCCCGCCAGGGTGGCGATGTCCGGGACCGGTGCGCCGTCACGGACCGCCACCCCGATCCCGACCTTCGCGAGCGGCACCGGCGGCGCCCCGGCGAGCCGGCCGTCGCGGATCAGCGCGTCGAGACCGGCCGGGGTGAGCACCACGAGATCGGGCCGCGCGCCGTCGCGGATCGCCTGCGCCACCGCGCCGGCCGTCTCGTTCCGGAGGGTGACATGATGGCCGGTGCGTCGCTCGAAAGCCGGCACCAACGCCGCCGCCACGGGCTTGTAGGCGCCGGTGGTGAGCAGCGTGATCTCGGCCGCCTGCGTCGGCACGGTCAGGGCGAGCGCCAGGCAGGCGGCCCCGCCTGTGCGCTTCAGAACTTGCATCGACGGCGTGGCGCGGGACATGGGCGGAGGCTCCCGGATCGCGGGCCGGGTGCCCGGCCCGGCTCCTCGGTAACCGAGCCGGTGGTGCCTCAGCGAGCGAAATCCGAGAAGCCGCCGGTCACCGCCCCCGACGCCGCCAGCGCCGCCCGGCTTTCGGGCGCGACCAGGGCGGCGAACTCCTCGGCATAGGCGTAGCCCGCCGCCTCGCCCGGGAAGCCGCCCGCGGTGGCGGGATGCAGGTAGAGTTCGGTCAGCCCGTCCGGCAGGTGGCGCAGCAGCCCCTCGACGCGAGCCGGCGTCATCGCACCCGACCAGGCGAGACCGAGCACGCCGTCGGGCGTGAGGAGGCCGGCGCGCCGGGCCCGGGCGCGCAACAGGGCCGCCCACGGGGCGGTGTCGAGGGCAAGGCCCGGGCGTGATCCGGGCTCGGCGCGACGCAGAGCCTCGCGCGATTCCCGCGGCACCCGGATCGCCCGCATCCCGTAATCGCGCCCGATCTTCAGCACGATCCCGGCGATGATCGGATGGATGTGGAAGTGCTTGTGCGCGTTGACGTGGTCGAGGGGCAGCCCGGTCGCGCGATAAGCCTCGAACTGCGCCCGGATCTCGGCCGCGAGCTGGCGGCGGGCGCGGACGTTGCGCGCCAGGTCGAGCCCGAGCTTCGCCTGGTCGGCCCGCAGGAGCCCGGCGCCGTCGGTGAGATCGGGCAGGTCGGCCGCCGGCAGGGTCGGCCAGGCCTCGACCATCACGAGGTGCAGGCCGACCCTCAGGGACGGCATCGCGCGAGCGCGGGCCACCGCGTCGGCGGCGCCGGGCGCGGAGACCATCAGGCTCGCCGTGGTGAGGATGCCGTCGCAGTGGGCCCGCTCCACCGCCTCGTTCACCTGGGTCGAGAGGCCGAAATCGTCCGAGGTGACGACGAGGCGCTTGCGGGGCGCAGGATTGGTCATGGACGTCGTGTCTCGCGATACGAAAGAGCCTCCCCGTCCGAGCGGACGGAGAGGCTCAAGCCCGCTCTCAGGCGGGACACAATCCCGCGGAGATTACGCCGCCTTCTTGGCGACGCCCTGGCGCTCGCGCAGGAAGTGCCAGAACTCCACGCCCTCGCGCAGGCGCCGCTTCATCATGTCGGGCGAGCGCACCATCTCGCTGACGATCGAGGCGATCTTCGGGGCGCGGAAGTAGAACTTCTTGTAGAACTCCTCCACCGAGTTGAAGATCTCGGTGTGGGACAGGTGCGGGTAGTGCAGCGGCGCGATCTGCACGCCGTTCTCGTCGACGAGCTCGGCGTTGTCCTTGTCGAGCCAGCCGTTCTCCACCGCCTGCTTGTACAGGAAAGTGCCCGGATACGGCGCGGCGAGCGAGACCTGGATGGTGTGCGGGTTGATCCGCTTGGCGAAGGCGATCGTCTCCTGGATCGTCTCCTTGGTCTCGCCCGGCAGGCCGAGGATGAAGGTGCCGTGGATGGCGATGCCGAGGTCGTGGCAATCCTGCGTGAATTTTTCCGCGACCTCGACCCGCATGCCCTTCTTGATGTTGTGCAGGATCTGCTGGTTGCCCGATTCGTAGCCGACCAGCAGCAGGCGCAGGCCGTTCTCCTTCAGCACCTTCAGGGTCTCGCGCGGCACGTTGGCCTTGGCGTTGCACGACCAGGTCACGCCGAGCTTGCCCAGCTCGCGGGCGATCTCCTCGGCGCGCGGCAGGTTATCCGTGAAGGTGTCGTCGTCGAAGAAGAACTCCTTGGTCTGCGGGAACTCCTTCAGGCAGTACTTGATCTCCTCGATCACGTGCGCGACCGAGCGGGTGCGGTAGGTGTGGCCGCCGACCGTCTGCGGCCACAGGCAGAAGGTGCAGCGCGACTTGCAGCCCCGGCCCGAATAGAACGAGATGTAGGGATGCTTGAGGTAGCCGATGAAGTACTTCTCCATCTGCAAGTCGCGCTTGTAGACCGAGGTCACGAACGGCAGCTGGTCCATGTCGGTCATGATCTCGCGGTCCGGGTTATGGACCACGACACCGTCGGCGTTGCGGTAGGAGAGACCCTTGATCTCCGCCATCGGCACGCCCTCGGCGACCTCCTTGACGGTGAAGTCGAACTCGTTGCGGGCGCAGAAATCGACCGCCGGGGCCTGGGCCATCGAACCGGCGGCGTCCACCGCGACCTTGGCGCCGATCAGGCCGGCGATCAGCGTCGGGTTGGCGGCCTTCAGCGCCTCGATGGTCTTCACGTCCGACTTGAACGACGGCACCGAGGTGTGCAGCACCACAAGGTCGAAGTCGTTGGCCTGGGCCACGATCTCCGGCAGCTTGATGTCGTGCGGCGGCGCGTCGATCAGCTTCGAGTTCGGCACCAGCGCCGCCGGCTGGGCGAGCCAGGTCGGATACCAGAACGACTTGATCTCGCGCTTGGCCTGGTAGCGCGAGCCGGCGCCGCCGTCGAAGCCGTCGAAGGTGGGGGCCTGGAGGAAGAGGGTCCGCATCATCGGGAGGATCGTCTCTTGAAGAGAGGAGGCCGCGGACGCGGCCGGTGAGGCCGCCGGGCGGCCCGATGAGTGTGTTTTAAGTCGAGCGAGCGCCGGATTCGCGGGCCAGGCCGGATTCCGGGATCAGCGTCCCATCCGCAACGACCCGATAATCATGACCTTTCCAAGTCACGGCGCCGGACATGAAGCACCAGGTGAAGCCGGCGAAGGACAGAAGATCGCGCAGCGGCAGCAGCCAGTAGGGGTGCGGCTCAAGGCCGAAGGCCCGCTCGACCCGCAGGCACAGCACGATCCGGCAGGCGAGCGCCAGGGCGGCGGCGGCGAGGGTGTAGGAGCCGGAATCGGGCAGCAGCGCCGCGATCAGCGCCAGCGGGAAGGCATGGGTGACCACGGTGCCGGCATAGCCGGCCGGATCGACGGTGCGGATCGTGCGGTTCCAGCGGGTCTCGTGGCGCCACAGGCCGGCGAGCGAGGTGTCGACGCAGGTATGCCCGATGGTGAAGTTCGGGATCGCCACGATGCCGCCCTGCGCCCGAAGCGCCGCCCCGAGCGTGTAGTCGTCGGCGAGGTCGTTGCGGATCGCCTCGAACCCGCCGATGCGGGCGAGCATCTCGGTGCGGAACGCGATGGTGGAGCCGAAGCACGGATCGGCCAGGCCGAGCCCCGTTCCCATCAGGACGTTGGGCAGGAACTGGGTGTCGATGGCGAGCGCCGAGAGATGGGCCCAGACGCCGCGGTTGGCCGGCACGCCGTGATAGAGGCAGGTCACGCCGGCCACGCCCGGCTGGCCCAGCTCGGCGACGATGCGCTCCAGGTAGTCGGGCGCCACCACCATGTCGCTGTCGGCCAGAACCACGACCTCGTGGGCGATCAGACCCGCCATGTTGATGAGGTTCGAGACCTTGCGGTTGGCGCCGTGCTGGCGGGCATCAATGACGAGGTCGATGCGTAACGACGGATGCTCGGCCTGGAGCCGATGCACCACGGCGATGGCCGGATCGGCGGCGTTCTGCACCCCGAAGATCACCTGGACGGCGCCCGCATAGGCCTGGGCGCAGAAGGTGGTCAGGTTATGGTGCAGGTTCGGCTCGTCGCCGCAGAGCGGCTTGAGCAGGGTCACGGAGGGGCGGGCCGCCCCGGCGGACAGGCGCGGCGCCGGGCGCCGGGCGAGGCGCCCGGCGAGCCACGCGGTGGTCAGGCCGTAGATGCATCCGGCGAGCGCCAGGACGAGCAGGGGGGTGGAGATCCAGGTCCATTCCATGGCGAGGCGGTGTTCCCTGGGAGGAGTTGGCCGTGCGGGGGCGCGGCGGGCTGTGTCGTTGAGGCGCGGCGGACGGCCGGTCTGCCGCCGCCCGTCCGGTCGCGACGGGCATGCGAGGGGAGCCCGGCGCTGGCGCCTCTCGCTTAAGGGGCCTTCGGCGCCGGCGCGGCCAGCATCGTCTCGGTCGACTTGCGCAGATGGGTCAGCAGGCCGTCGGGCCCGCCCTCCTGGAGCGGCTCGGAGAAGCCGGTCCGCAGGGTGCCGGCCTCGCTCACCGTGCCCTGGAGATAGACGTCGGTGATCCGGTTCTCGGCGTTCAGCACGTAATCGACCGGGGAGGTGTCGCCGCCGCCGTCGGTGACCGTGACGTGCACGATGCGGCCGTTGCCGCGGGGCTCGCTCTTCGGGTCGATGGCGAAGGTGCTGCCCGTGGCAGCGCCGAGGCGGGTGGCGTAGGTCGCCGCGAGGTAGGGCGCGAAGGCCGCGATCAGCGCCTGCTGCGTCTCGGCCGGGATGTCCTTCCAGCGCGTGCCGACGCCGAGGCGCAGCATCGCCGGCAGGTCGAAGGTCTCCTTCATCGGGCCGGACAGGATCTCGGCCCGGGCGCGCACGTCGCCGGCCTTGAGCGCCGCCTCGAGGGCATCGGTCATCCGCCGCACGGTGGCGACCGCCGGGTCGCCCGCTCCGCCCGCGGGGGCCGCCGTCTGGGCCAGGGCCGGCCCGGCGACCGGCCATGCGGCCGTGAGGAGGCCGGCGATCGTCAGGCTGCGCAGGGTCTCGCGTCGGGTCTGCACCAGGTCACTCTCCTTTGGCGTCGGCGGGCGCCGCGGCGTAGCCGTAGGCGGGCACGGGGGCCTGACGCAATTGGGTCCGGTGCGGACTCAGCCACGTCCGCAGGGCCGGGCCGATCCCTGCCGCCGGCAAGCGGCCCGGATCGGACTCGTCTTCCATGGCGTGCCACAGCATCAGGCTCGGCAGCCCGACGGCGAGATCGGCCAGCCGCTTGATGAGCGACAGGGCGAGCGCCGCCTCGGCCGGAATGCCGAACACGGCGCAGAGCGCGATCAAGCCGCCCTCCTGGGCACCGAGCGCGCCCGGCACCGCGAAGGCGGCGCCGCGCACGGCCTGGGCCAGGCTCTCGATCACGATCGCCTCGAGGAAGCCGACCTCGTAGCCCATGAAGCGGAGGGCGATCCAGACCTCGAAGGTGCCGATCACCCAGCCGAAGAGATGCGTGGCGATGGCGGTGAGAATGCGGCTGCGGGCGGCGTAGAGGCCGCGCAGGCGATCGAACATCACGTCGACGGCGCCGAAGATCCGCCACTCGCGCCCGCCGGCGAAGCGGGTCATCGCCGCCTGGAGCAGGTTCTGGCCGAAGCGGCGCTGCACCAGATAGAAGGCGAGCAGGGCCGGCGCCGCCACCACGAGGCCGAGGCCGACATAATGCACGATCGGCCCGTCGCCCCCGAGCGCCACCAGGATGCCGAGGCCGGCCATCGTGAACAGGAACTGGGTGAGCGCCTGAACCATCAGGTCGACGAGGGTGCTGGCCCCCGACAGCGCCCCGGGCACCCGGTACCGCGTCAGCAGGCGAGCGCCGATCAGGTCGCCGCCGACCTGCGCCACGGGGAGCAGGGTGTTCACCCCCTCCCGCACGAAGCGCACGCTGACGCAAGCGCGCAGCAGCGGCCTCTCGCCGCGGGGGAACACGACCCACCAGCCGAGACCCGCCCAGGCGACGGCGACGACGCGCGCCGCGACGACCAGCAGGGCGCCCCAGCCGGACGCCCACAGGGCCGCCGCGACGGCCTCCGGCCCCGAGGAGACGAACAGGCCGATCACGGTGCAGAGCCCGGCGATCAGGCCCAGTGTCGTCAGTCGCTTCATGACCCTCTTTCTGTCGCAGCGGCGGCGTCCTTGGGGGCGCGCCATTCCGGCAACGGAGTCGAAACAAAGCAGCGCCGTTGCATCCCGGCACGTTGCAGCTTTGATGAGCGCTGTCTATCACCGCCCGGACACAGTGCCGACGAAACCGGCACGCTCCACCGGCGTGACGGACCGGCCTGAACAGAGCCGCCCAAGCATCGCCGCAAGCCTATGTTACGGCGCGCCTTCCTCCTCGCCCCGCTTCGGCCGGCGAGGACCGGAACCGCGAAAGAAGGCCGCTCGTGACGGCCGCCAGGGGACACGACAAGCATGGATCGGGAGACGACCTTCGAGGCCGAGCGCGGCGCGCTCGACGATGCCACCGCGCACGACCTGGCCACCGCGCACGACCTGACGGCGTTCGGGGGCGAGGCGCCCGGCCGCGCGCCGGCGCCGCAATCGCCGGTCATGGCCTGGAACGAGTGGGATCCGCTGGAGGAGGTGATCGTCGGCTCGCTCGACGGCGCCACGATCCCGACCCACCACCTGACGGTGATCTTCAACCTGCCGCGGGCCGCCCAGCCGTTCTACCGCCTCGCCTCCGGCTGGAAATACCCGGGCTTCATGAAGAAGCTGGCTCAAGCCGAGCTGGACGGCTTCATCAAGATCCTGGCCGGCGAGGGCGTCAAGATCCGCCGTCCCGATTCCGTGGACTTCTCGAAGAAGTTCCGGGCGCCGCGCTGGTCGTCGCGCGGCTTCTGCGTCGCCTGCCCGCGCGATCCGTATCTGGTGATCGGCGACGAGATCATCGAGAGCCCGATGTGCTGGCGCTCGCGCTACTTCGAGGGCGACGCCTACCGCTCGCTGTTCAAGGAGTATTTCCGGGCCGGCGCGCGCTGGACCTCGGCGCCGCGGCCCCAGCTCACCGACGACCTCTACAACTACGACTACCGGGTGCCGAACCTGAAGGCCGGCGAGCCGATGCAGTTCACGGTGAACGAGTTCGAGCCGGTCTTCGACGCGGCCGACTTCGTGCGCTGCGGCCGCGACCTGTTCGTCACCCGCTCCAACGTGACCAACCTGATGGGCATCGAGTGGCTGCGCCGCCATCTCGGCCCGGGCTTCCGCATCCACGAGATCGAGAGCCGCTGCCCGCAGCCGATGCACATCGATTCGTCGTTCATGCCCCTCGCCCCCGGCAAGGTGCTGGTCAATCCCGACTACATCGACGTCGAGAAGCTGCCGGCGGTGCTCAAGACCTGGGACGTGCTGATCGCCCCGCGCCCCGACCCCGTCGAAGGCTTCATGAGCAAGATCTCGATGTGCTCGCCCTGGACCTCGATCAACGTGCTCGCCATCGACGAGAAGAAGATCGTGGTCGATGCGAGCCAGCCGACGCTGATCAAGGCGCTCAAGGACTGGGGCTTCGACCCGATCCCGACGCCGTTCCTGTCCTACGGCCCGTTCGGCGGCTCGTTCCACTGCGCCACGCTCGACGTGCGCCGGCGCGGGCCGCTGAAGTCGTATTTCTAAGCGGCGTCCGGCGGAGCGAAGGCCATTCTCCCTCCCCGCCTCGGCGGGATTGGGAGGGGGACGACGTGGCGCGTCTCGGTCGTGTGCCGGGACGCTCCTCGGAGAACGGTGTCTTTTCGACGAAACCCATCATCACGGCGGCGGCGCTGCCGTGACGAGAGGCTGGGCGCCTCCGCTGCCTGGATCCCGTTCGCACTTTCCTCACCATCGCTCTGTCATGACACCGTCCGGCGCGTGACGCGGCACAGGGCCGTCCGCCATCCGAAGGCCGTCGCCCGATGAGGATCCTGCTACTCGGTGGGTACGGCTTGATCGGCTCGGCGGTGCTCGCGCGCCTGCTCGCCGCCGGCCATGCCGTCACCGGCCTTGGCCGCGACATCGCGGCGGCGCAGCGACGCTGGCCGGAGGCGAGCTGGATCGCGCACGACATCGGCGCCTTGCGCGAGCCGGCGGCGTGGTATCCGGTGATCGCCGGCTGCGACGCGGTGGTGAACTGTGCCGGCGTGCTCCAGGACGGGCCCCGCGACGATGTGCGTGCCGTGCAGGATACCGCCATGCGGGCCCTGTTCCGAGCCTGCGCGGAAACCGGAATCCGCCGGGTCGTGCAGGTCTCCGCCGTCGGCGCCGCCCCCGATGCACGGACGGTCTTCATGCGCAGCAAGCATGCCGCCGATGCCGCCTTAAGCCAGCTCGACCTCGACTGGACGATCCTGCGTCCGGGTCTCGTCCTCGCTCCGACCGCCTATGGCGGCACCGCCCTCCTGCGGGCACTCGCCTCGGTACCGCTGGTCGTGCCGGTGGTCGGGGGCGCCGGGCCGATCCAGACCGTGCATGTCGACGACGTCGCGGAGGCCGTGCACCTCGCCGTCGAGGGGCGGGTCACGCCGCGGGCGGCCTACGACCTCGTCGAGGACGAGGCGCATGACCTGGCCGTGGTGGTCGCTGCCTTCCGGGCCTGGCTCGGCCATGCGCCGGCTCCGCTCGTGGCGGTGCCGCGATGGTTGGTCCGGCCGGTGGTCGCCCTCTGCGACGGTCTCGGCCGGCTCGGCTGGCGCTCGCCGTTGCGCAGCACGGCGCTCGTTCAGGTGACCGAGGGCGTCACCGGCGATCCCGGACCGTGGCGGCGCGCCGGCGGCCCGCCGCCGACGGGCTTGCGCGCCAGCCTGCGCCGCCTCCCCGCCACGGTCCAGGAGCGCTGGTTCGGCCGGCTCTGGCTCCTGAAGCCGATCGTGATCGGCGGCTTGAGCCTGTTCTGGCTGGCCTCCGGCCTCGTTGGTCTCATGCGGTTCGATGCCGCCGCGGCGGTGCTGACCGAGCGCGGCCTCGGGTCGGGGGGCGCCCAGGCCGCCGTGGCGGCCGGCATCCTCCTCGACCTCGTCCTCGGCTGCGCGATCGTGGTGCGGCGGCTGATGCCGCGCGCGGCGCTGGCGATGGTCGGCGGCACGCTGGCCTATGGGGCGGCCGGGACCTGGCTCGCCCCCGACCTGTGGGCCGATCCCCTCGGGCCTTACGTGAAGATGCTGCCCGCCGCGCTCCTGGCGCTGGTCGCCCTCGCGCTCGCCGCGGAGCGCTGAGCGATGGCGTGGATCGACGCCCTGCCTTGGATCGACCTCCTGCGCTGGCTGCACGTGATCGGCGCGACGGTGCTGTTCGGCACCGGGGCCGGGATCGCCTTCTTCATGCTGCTGGCGCATCGCACGGGCGATCCGGTTCTCGTCGCGCATGTCGCCGGGACGGTGGTGATCGCCGATGTGCTGTTCACGGCGACCGCCGCCGTGGCGCAGCCGCTGACCGGGCTCGTCCTCGCCCATCGCGTCGGCTGGCCGCTCACCGAGGGCTGGCTCCTGGCCTCGATCGGACTCTACGTGGTCGTCGGCTTGTTCTGGCTGCCGGTGGTGGCGATCCAGTTGCGGATGCGCGACCTGGCACGGGCCGCCGCCGCGGAGGGGCGGCCGCTGCCGGCAGCCTATGACCGGCTGTTCCGGATCTGGTTCGCCTGCGGCTGGCCGGCCTTCGCGGCGATGCTGGCGATCCTCTGGCTCATGACCGCCAAGCCGTCGCTCGACTGCCCCCTCTCCGTTGACCTCTCTCCCTGAGCAGGATCGCCCTGCCCGCCTCATCGCCCGGCGGTCGGTCCCTTGTCGGTCCAGTCCGGCGGCAGGCCGACGGAATCGCCGATGATGCCATCGATGCCGGGCGCACGGCCGAACGCCTGGCAATCGGGATCGCGCGGCATCTCGCCCAGCGCCGTCACGCGGATGCGCTCGAAGGTCGGGAGGGTCAGTTCGGATTCGAACGGGTCCTGGCCGGTGGCGAGGTACGAGCCGAAATCCTGGCCGAAATCGCCGGCGAGGTCGTAGATGTCGCCGACCGCCGAGAACCGGGCCTGGTTGGTGAAGGAGTTGGCGCCGCCGGCCCACACCATGGCGGCGCGCTGCTGGCGATGGGCATCCAGGGCCTCGGCCTCGACCGTGAGGTCGCCGAGCCCGATCGGCAGGCGCGGCACCGGCACCTTGCCGATCGTGTCGGCGAAGCCGACACCGACCTGCGCGGCAATGGTGATCGCCGCCGAGGCACCGACCGCGACGCCGGAGGCCGGCACGTTGGTGAGGCTCGCCCGGGTGATGGTCGACCGCACGGTCAGGTCGGCCGGGCCGGATGAGACCACGTCGTAGCGCAGGGACAGTTCGTAGCAGAGCGCCCGGTCCGCCGCATTGGCGACGACCCGGCGCTCCTGCTCCGTCACGCCGGGGCCGGTGACCGCCGCCGGGAAAGTGGTGGGAATGATGCGGACGGTGCGAACCCGCGCCATCGCGGCCTTGTCGATGAAGATCCGTGACTTGGTCGCGGTGGCCTCGCTCGGCGTCAGGTGGTCGTAGCGTGTCAGCAGGCCGGCCTGGGTCAGCACCGGCGAGGCGCAGCCCGCGAGCACGGCCATCGCCGCCACGGCCGCGATGCGGCGGGCGGCCCGCGCGTTCAAGGCAGCCTTGATTGTCGTCCGCATTCGGTCGCTTTCCCGGATCACGCGAAGCCGAACCTCCGGAACCCGCGCCCGATCACGATCTGGCGGCGGTATCCGGAGGCCAGCCCCCGGCGGCGCAAGAACGGACCCGTCCGGGCACGCCGCGCCGTTATACCGCGAAGCCTAACCGTCGCCGCACGGGGGGGAAAGCCAAGCGGGGCGGCAGCGATCGCTTCGGCACTGGCTGTAACGCTTCGGCCACATTGTTACCGAAGGTCGCGGTCTCGCATGGTCTGTCAGACGAGGGCCGCCATGCTGCAACTCTGCCCGCCATCCACCGGCAGGCAGATTCCGGTGATGAAGCGGGCCTCGTCGGAGGCGAGGAAGACCGCCGCATGGGCGATGTCCCAAGCCTCGCCGAGGCGGCCGAGCGGCACCCGGCGGTCGCGGCCGGATTCCGGCGTGCCGGCGCCCCGGCACTCGTCGGCGAGGGTGGTGTCGAGGAGGCCCGGCAGGATCGCGTTGGCGCGGATGCCGTCGCGGGCATACTGCATCGCCACCGACACGGTCGCCTGGTTCACCGCCGCCTTGGCGGCCGCGTAGGCGAAGGCGGGCATCCCGGTCCAGCGCAGCGAGGCGACCGACGAGATGTTGACCACCGCGCCCGACCGGCGCGCCCGCATCCGCGGCAGCACCGCCTTGCAGGTGCGCCAGACGCCGCCGACATTGACCTCGATCGCCCGCCGCCAGCTCTCCTCGTCGAGGTCCTCCGGGCCGCCGGCCTCCGGCAGGCCGACATTGTTGTGCAGGATATCGATGCGGCCGAAGCGCGTCTCCCCGGAGGTCACGGCCCTGGCCACCGCGTCGTAATCGGTGACATCGGCGCAGAGCGCCTCGGCCTTGTGGCCCTCTTCGGCGATGATCTGCGCCGTCTCCTCGGCGGCGGCGAGCCTCCGGTCAACGCAGATCACCCGGGCGCCCTCCCGGGCGAAGGCGACAGCCACCGCCTTGCCATTACCCCAGCCGGTGCCGGCGGAGCCCGCCCCGAACACGATCGCGACCTTCTGTAGCAGGCGTGTCGACATGGCCCGATCTCCGTCCCTCGACGGAGAGTCGCGACAAAGGCCGACCCTGCGCAACGGGCGGCAAAGCAGGGCGGCCAGGACCCGCCCGCATAGATCCCCGCCCGCATAGATCCCCGCCCGCAT
>NZ_LABX01000233.1 GCF_001043915.1 Methylobacterium aquaticum
CATCCTGAGGTGCTGGCGATCATAGATCGCCCGCGATCTTCGATCGCCAGCACCTCAGGATGAGGGGACAGGTGGGGCAGTTTGGCTCGAAAGCCTAGCGCTTGCACGCCTCAAGCCTTGCCGAGCCCTATGACTTGGCGACCGGGCTCTGCTCAAGCACTTTGATTTTGCGGCGTTTTCTACGACGGATGATCATCCGCGTCATCGGACGACGCTCTCCGGTCCTGTCGTCGGCCCGACGGAATGCCGTTCGAGCGCTGCGCTCAGCTCTTCTTGCGGAAGGCGTCCAGGCTGACCACCGAGGCCCCCTCTTGCGGGGCGTCGCTCCGGTCGGCGTCGGTTTTCGCCTCGGCGTCGGACTCGCTCTTGCCCCCCGCGGCATCCTTGGCCTGCGGCTTCGCCTCGACCTTGGCCGCCGGAACGATCTTCGGCAGGTTGCTGCCGAGCGCCGGGACCTTCGGCTGCGCCTCGCTCGGCTCCGAGCCGGCGCCGCGGATCGCCCGCAGGGAGGTCGTGCCGGCCGGCGCGGCGTCCTCGCTCGTGGCGGTCCCGTCGGTCAGCTCGAACTTGAGGCCGAACTGCACCGAGGGATCGAAGAAGCCGGTGACCGCTTCGAACGGCACCAGAAGCCGCTCCGGCACGCCGGAGAAGGACAGGCCGACCTCGAAGGTGTGCTCGGTGACGCCGAGGTCCCAGAACTGGTGCTGGAGGACGATCGTCATGTCCTGCGGGTACTTCTCCCGCAGGCGCTGCGAGATCCGCACGCCCGGATAGTCCGTCCGGAACGAGACGTAGAAGTGATGCTCGCCGGCCAGACCGTCGCGCGCCGCGTCGCCCAGCACCTTGCGCACGACGTTGCGCAGGGCATCCTGCACCAGGAGATCGTAGCGAATCAGATCGTCTGCCATCAACCGTTGCCTGGCGCCGCATCGCTCGCGGGAATGGGAATTCGAGTGGAGGCTTCTGTTGCCAGGTGCCTCCGAACCCCGCCTATGCGGTGCTACCCGCTAGGACTTTGTTTGGTCTTGGGGACCGCTTACGCGGCCACCGCCACCGGAGCAAAGTTGTCGTTGGCAACTATTGCATTGGCCCGATAACGGCGGAACCATGCCGAGCGAAAGCTCAACCTTTACGCCCTCGTCGATCCTATTTCGCCCCCGCCGAAGCCCGAACCGAACGGACCGTTCCGGGCTTGGGTGGAGGCGCCGGGTACCGCCCCCGGGTCCGATAGGTTTATTCCGAAGAACGTTTATCGCCATAGCCGGCCTCGCGACCGGCAAAGCGAATATAGAGGGTCCCGTGCCGCTTTTGAAGCCCGCCGCACGCCATTCTGTGACCGTTTCGCGATGTGATGCGCCGATGCCCCTCGGCGGCTCCCGGCGCGGGCTCGCCGTGGCCGGCGCGATCCTGCGGGCGCTGCTGCTGCAACTGGCCGCGTTCGGCCTCGTTTTCGGGACGGTCGCCGCCGCCCGTCACCTTCCCGCCCTGCCGCCGGGCCTCCTGCCCTTCCCCGCCTTGAGCGGTGGCGAGCGGGGATTGCTCGCCCTCACCGTGCTGCCGCACGCCGCCCTGGCGCTCCTCGTCCTGGCGGCGGCCCGGCATCGCCCCGACATGGCCCTGGGCTTTGCCCGGCCCGCCCGGCTCGGTCGCGCCGCCTGGCTCATCCTGCTCTGGCCCTTCGTCCAGGTCGCCTGGACGGCGGGGCTTCTGGTTCTCACCGGGCAGGTGCCCGCCCGGGCCTGGCGCCTGTCGCCGTCCCTCACCGGCGGGGTCTTCCTGGCCTGGACGCTGTGGCTGGTGGTGCTGGCGCCGCTCGCCGAGGAGATGCTGTTTCGCGGCGATCTGTTCGTGCGCCTGAGGCGCGTCGCCTCCCCGGCCGTCACGGTCGCGGTCGCCACGGCGGTGTTCGTGCTCTGCCACGCCGAGCGCGGACTGCTGCAACCCATCTCCATCCTCCCCCTCGGGGTGGCGCTCGGCGTGATGCGGCTGTGGACCGGGAGCCTGTGGCCCTGCCTCGCGCTCCACGCCGCGAGCAACGGCGCGGTGGTGCTGGCGCGGGTGTGGAGTACCGCGTGAATCGTCCCGCCGGGCGCTGCGATTCGGGCCAAGGACGCGCTATCGTGGCGCGCTCCGCGACCGGGTCGGGGAACCGTTCCTGCCTCCGGGCATAGGCCATCGGGAGCCCGCCGGGCGCCGCGCGGCGCCCCGGGCCGTTTTCACGCGGAGGATGTCCGCCATGCGCCCCTACCACGCCCTCCTCCAGCGCATCCTCGACGACGGCGTCGAGAAGCAGGACCGCACCGGCACCGGCACGCTGTCGGTGTTCGGCCACCAGATGCGGTTCGACCTCGCGGAAGGCTTCCCGCTCGTGACGACGAAGCGGCTTCACCTGAAGTCGATCGTCCACGAACTGCTGTGGTTCCTCGCCGGGGACACCAACGTCGCGTATCTTCAGGCGAACGGCGTGACGATCTGGGACGAGTGGGCCGACGAGCAGGGCGACCTCGGCCCCGTTTACGGCCGGCAATGGCGGAGCTGGGCCAAGCCCGACGGCGGCAGCGTCGACCAGATCGCCTGGGTGCTCGACGAGATCCGCCGCAACCCGGATTCGCGCCGCCTCGTCGTCTCGGCCTGGAACCCGGCCGATCTCGACCGGATGGCGCTCGCCCCCTGCCATTGCCTGTTCCAGTTCTACGTCGCGGACGGGCGCCTGTCGCTCCAGCTCTACCAGCGCTCGGCCGACGCCTTCCTGGGCGTGCCGTTCAACATCGCGTCCTACGCGCTCCTCACCCACATGATGGCGCAGGTGCTCGATCTCGCCCCAGGCGACTTCGTCCACACGCTGGGGGACGCGCATCTCTATTCCAACCACGTCGCCCAGGCGCGCGAGCAGCTGTCCCGCGACATCCGCCGGCTGCCGCGCCTGCGCCTCGATCCGTCGGTGCGCTCGCTGTTCGCGTTCCGCTACGACGACATCGCCATCGAGGGCTACGACCCGCATCCGGCGATCCGGGCGCCGGTGGCGGTCTGAGCATGGCCCGCCCCCTGGTCACCCTGATCGTCGCGGTCGCGACGAACGGCGTCATCGGCCGCGACAACGCCCTGGTCTGGCGCCTGCGCAGCGACCTGCGGCGCTTCCGCGCCCTCACCATGGGCAAGCCGGTGGTGATGGGGCGCAAGACCTGGGACTCGATCGGGCGGCCGTTGCCCGGGCGGCGGGTGATCGTCATGACCCGCGACCCCGTCTGGGAGGCGCCCGGCACCGAGCGGGCGGCGAGCTGGGACGACGCGCTGCGTCTCGCCGATGCGGCGGACGAGGTGATGGTGGCGGGGGGAGCCGAGATCTACGCCCTCGCTCTGCCTCAGGCCGACCGGATCCACCTCACCGCGGTCGACGCGGCGCCCGAGGGCGATGCCCGGTTCCCGGCGATCCCGCCGGATTTCCGCGAGGTTTCCGCCGAAGCCCATCCGGCCGGCCCCGAGGACGAGCATCCCTTCCGGTTCGTGACGCTCGCGCGGTGACGGCGTGACGCTCGCGGGGTGACGCTCACGGGTTGACGTGGCGCGACGAACCGCCGGGTGGCGGCCCCGCCACGTCTGAGCCGGCAAATCCATCTCAGGTTCCCGGGTGCGGCGATGGAACTCCCGCGCGATGGCGGAAACCTTGAGAATTCAGCCGGCGCCGGTGGTTGCTTTCGCGGGAGGCTCGGCCGATATCGCAGGGGAGCGAGACCACAGCAGTGCGAGTGCCGCGCCGGACGCGAGAGACAGCGCGGGGCGTGCCGGCCGGGAAAGGACGTGGGCGAGCATGCCTTGGAGCAATCAGAGCGGTGGCAGCGGCGGTGGCGGCAACGGGGGTGGTCCCTGGGGCAATCGCGGCGGTAATGGCGGCGGTCCCTGGGGCGGCGGCTCCGGCGGCGGCGGTGGCCCTTGGGGCGGCGGCGGCTCGGGTGGCGGCAACCAGCCGCCGGATCTCGAGGACCTGCTGCGCCGCAGCCAGGACAGGCTGAAGACCCTGATGCCGGGTGGCGGTTCGGTCGGCACCAAGGGCGCGATGCTGGCGGTGCTGGCGGTGCTGTTCGTCTGGCTGATGACCGGGTGGTACACGGTGCTGCCGAGCCAGGTCGGCATCAACACGGTGTTCGGGCGCTATACCGGCCAGTCCGGCGAGGGCCTGCGCTACAACTTCCCCTATCCGGTCGGCGCGGTGGTGAAGCCGAATGTCGGCGAATCGCGCAGCATCCAGATCGGCTACCGCTCCGGCGGCGGCGCCCAGCGCTCCCGGGACGTGCCCGAGGAGAGCCTGATGCTCACCGGTGACGACAACATCGTCGACATCGATTTCGACGTGCAGTGGCGCGTGAACCCGGCCAAGGCCGAGGATTTCGTGTTCAACCTCCAGAACCCCGAGGGCACCATCAAGTCGGTGGCCGAGAGCGCGATGCGCGAGGTGGTGGGCCGGCGCCAGATCCAGGCCATCCTGACCACCGAGCAGTCGAGCGTGGCGCAGGAGGTGCAGCAGATCATCCAGAAGGCGCTCGATTCCTACGGCGCCGGCGTGCTGATCAACGTGGTCCAGCTCCAGGGCGTCAGCCCGCCGGCGGAAGTGCGCCAAGCCTTCGTCGACGTGAACGCGGCCCAGCAGGACGCCGCTCGCGCCCGCAACGAAGCCGAGACCTATGCCAGCCGGGTGGTTCCCGAAGCCAGGGGCCGGTCCTCGCAGGTGATGCAGCAGGCCGAGGCGTACAAGTCGCAGGCCACCGCCGAGGCGACCGGCCAGGCCGCGCGCTTCCGCGAGGTTTACGAGTCCTACAAGCTGGCGCCCGCGGTCTCCCGCGAGCGCATGTTCCTCGACACCATGGAGAAGGTGCTGGGCGGCGTGAACAAGGTGATCATCGACCAGAACGGCGCGCCCGGGACGGGCGCCGCGGCGGCCGGCGTGCTGCCGGTCCTGCCCTTGCAGGATTTCGCCACCGCCACCCGTCCGGGGACCTCGGCCCAGGGGAGCGCGCGATGAACAACGGCAACGCGCTGCGCACCGGCATCGTCGTTCTCGGCGTCCTCGTTCTGGTGCTGATCTACGCCTCGGCCTTCACCGTGAGCCAGACCCAGCAGGCCCTTGTGCTGCGGTTCGGCGGCGTCCGCACCGTGCTGAACCAGGCCGGCACCGAGAAGCCCGGCCTGTACTTCAAGGTGCCGTTCGTCGAGAGCGTCGTGCTGTTCGAGAAGCGGCTGCTCGACCTCGACCTGCCGGTCCAGACCGTGCTGTCGGCCGACCGGCAGAACCTCGAGGTCGACGCCTTCGCCCGCTACAAGATCAGCGACCCGCTGCGCTTCTACCAGTCGGTGAACAACATCCAGGTCGCCAATCAGCGCCTGGGCAGCTTCACCAACGCGGCGATGCGCAACGTGCTCGCCAGCGCCTCGCGCGACGCCATCGTGCGGACCCAGCGCGAGGCCCTGATGAACCGCATCCAGGAGGACGTGAACCGGCAGGCGAAGAATCTCGGCATCGAGATCATCGACCTGCGCCTGACCCGCGTCGATCTGCCGGCGGCGAACTCTCAGGCGGTCTACCAGCGCATGCGAACCGAGCGCGAGCGCGAGGCGGCGGATCTGCGCGCCAATGGCGCCCAGGTGGCAGCCACGATCCGGGCCAAGGCCGACCGCGACGTGACGGTGCTCCTCGCCGAGGCGAACCAGAAGGCCGACCAGCTCCGCGGTCAGGGCGAGGCGGATCGCAACCGCATCCTCGCCGACGCCTTCGGGCAGGATCCGGACTTCTTCGCCTTCTACCGGTCGATGCAGGCTTACGAGAAGGGCCTTAGCGGATCCGACACGCGGCTGATCATCAGCCCCAACTCGGAGTTCTTCCGCTACTTCAACGACCCGCAGGGGCGGGCACGCCCCGCCGCGACGGCCCCGGCCCCGGCCGCGGGCCAGTAAGGCCGGCGCTCCCCGCCCAAGGCGCTGACACGCGACGAGACCCGAGCGTCCCGCCCTGGCGGGGCGCGCTTTTGTGACGGCGGACCTCCGGTCGGCCGGGCCGCGGAGACAACAGAAGATGCGACCGCAGGGGGGAACAGGACAGGCCACGGGAACCGCCCGCGGG
>NZ_LABX01000234.1 GCF_001043915.1 Methylobacterium aquaticum
CGTGAATGATCCGGGCTAGGCTGCCTGCGTGACACGATCTCAAGCCTCAGTCGCTCCGCCCTGCATCGTTGTTTGCAACGGCACAGCGTAATTACCCAGGGGGTGTGGGGACGGCTCGGTTCAGTCGCGGCGCGGGTGTCGTGTCGTCACCCCTTGCCGTCTGACGGTTTGGCTGATTCCCTGTCGGGATGAGCCGCAGCGATCTGGAGCGCCTGAGCAAGGAGGAACTGATCGAGCTGGTGCTGAAGCTGCATCGGCCGGAGAAGACGTCGCGCACCTCCTCCAAGCCGCCGGCGAGCGACCGTAAGGCGCGGCGGGAGAAGGCCCGACCGGGTGGTGCCAAGCCCGGGCACGACGGGCACAAGCGGGCGCTGACGCCCGATCCGGATCAGGTGGTGGAGCACCGGCCCGCGTCCTGCTCGGCGTGCGGCGCGGTGCTGGCCGACGACCTTCCCGCCGAGGTGATCAGCGTGCACGAGCGCATCGACCTGCCGCTGGTTCGTCCGGTGGTCGAGCAGCACCGGCGCCTGCGCGTGACCTGCCCGGTCTGCTGGACCCGGGTCGCGGCCCCACGCCCGGCGGGGGCTGACGCAACCCCCTTCGGGCCGCGTCTGCACGCGGTGGCGACCTACCTGAAGACCTTCCAGGCGCTGTCTTACGAGCGGTTGCAGGGGCTGTTGTCGGACCTGTTCGGGCTGAGGCTGAGCCAGGGCGGACTGATGAACCTGCTGCGGCGCGCCCAGGGCTGCTTTGCCGAGGGACGGGACGCGGCGCTCGCCCGGTTGCGGCAGGCGCGCGTGGTGGCCTCGGACGAGACCGGGGTGCGCATCGAGGGCGCCAACAGCGACCACTGGGTGTTCCGCTGCGACGACGCGGTGGTGCATCACGCCGCCCCGAGCCGGGCGGCGGCCGTGGTCGGCGAGGTGATGGCCGGGCACCGGCCCGCCGTGTGGCTCTCGGACCGCTACTCGGCCCAACAGGGCCATGGCGAGCGCCAGCAGACCTGCCTGGCGCATCTGGCGCGTGACGTCGTCTACGCGCTCGACGCCGGCGACGACCTGCTCGCGCTACGGCTCAAGCTGTGGCTCGACAAGGCCTTCGTCCTCGCTCGCAGCCTCACCGGGCTGGCGGCCTCGACCCTGGCGCGCAAGCGGCGCGATCTGGAACGGGATCTCGACGCCATCCTGAAGGCACCCGCCACCTGTGACTTAACTCGGGCGCTCCAGGCCGGGATGCGCCGGGCACGCGACCAACTCCTGACCTTCGTGGCCTTCTCGGGACAGGTCGACGTGACCAACAACGCCTGCGAGCGAGACCTCCGGCCGGCGGTAGTCCAGCGCAAGGTGACGAACGGCTATCGGGCAATGTGGGCGGCACGGGGCGAGGCGGACGTGCGCACCGTCGTCGCCACCGCGGCACTCCAAACCAAGGCGACGCCCTTCGCCACCCTGCTCGCCACCATCACCGCCTGATCAGGCTCATCCAGCCTGACAGAAACGACGCCCGCTACGCCGACGCCGCCAATAAACACCCCCTGGGTAATTACACGCTGGTTTCGTGATTGCGGTCTAGTCTGCGGCTTGGCGGGATCGTAGCCGCGCACGCCCTCGACCCCGGCGCCGCCCGAGCGCACGACTTGCGCATCCAGGATGGCTCCCGTCGGGCCGGTCTCGTGCCCGACCCGCTCGCGATCGGCCAGGTTCAGGGCACGCGCTGGATCTTGTGCTGCTGCGGCAGACAGCGCTTCAACTCATCGCCTAGCATTACAGTTGCAGGTTTGAGCACCTATCTGACGGCGAGCGATGGGAGGTTTTCATGTCGACTGCCTCGCTTGAAGTCATGCTTGAGCTCTGGTCGACGATCCTGCGTGACGCCAAGGATCAGATCCGCCCGCTGTTTGCCGCGCCGAGCGTCGCTCGCTCGGCCGGTGCCTTCCTGGACGGCCTGCTCGGGGCGGAACGGCGCAAGACTGGCTGGATGCGAGCCGAGGCCGCTGGTGATCCCGGACCATGGCGTCAGCAGGCGGTGCTTGGGCGTAGCCAGTGGGACGCGGATGCCCTGCGCGATGTCGTGCGCGAGCACGTCGTCGAGACCCTGGCCGAACCGGACGCTGTGTTGGTCCTCGACGAGACCGGCTTCCTCAAGCAGGGTAAGGCTTCCTGCGGGGTTCATCGTCAGTATACGGGCTCGGCGGGCAAGATCACCAACTGCCAGATCGGTGTGTTCGCAGCTTACGTCTCGACCAAGGGGCATGCTTTCCTCGACCGCGCCCTCTACCTGCCGAAGGCTTGGACCAACGACCCGCGCCGCCGGGCGGCCACGCACGTGCCGGAGAAGCTGGCCTTCGCGACCAAGCCGCAACTGGCGCTGACGATGATCGAGCGGGCGATCGCGACGGACGTGCCGTTTGCCTGGGTGGCGGCCGACAGCGTGTACGGGGTCGGCGAGATCGAGATGGCACTCCGGCGCGAGGCCAAGGGCTACGTCCTCGGGGTTGCTGCGAGCCACCGCTTCAATTCCTGGATCGACAAGCCCGAGGTGGCTGGCACGGCCGAGGGGATTGCCGACGCGCTCGATCCCGGCGCGTGGCAGCGCCTGTCAGCCGGGCGGGGCACCAAGGGCGAGCGCTTCTACGACTGGGCGTACTGCGAACTCGCCGACCTGGAGGTGGGCAAGAAGACCGACGCGCGTTCAGAGGTGTGGACGCGTGGGCTGCTGGTCCGCCGTAGCATCAGCGATAGTCAGCGCGCCTACTTCACCACCTGGTGCCCGGCTGGCACGTCGCTCCAGACCTTGGTTCAGGTCGAGGGGCGGCGCTGGGCGATCGAGGAAGCGTTCGAGACCGGCAAGACCGAACTGGGTCTGGACCACAACGAGACACGCTCCTGGCATGGCTGGCACCGGCACGTCAGCCTGGTGATGCTGGCCTTCGCGGTGTTGGCGCGGGTGCGCCAGCGGGCCAACGGCCCGCCCCCAAAAACCGAGCGAAGAGCCAAGCTCGTCCGTGCCATGGTCGCTCCAGGAGATCCGGCGGGTCGCGATCCGGCTCGCGCAACGGCGCATTGAACCGGCTCTCGTTATCGCATGGTCAGCGTGGCGGCGCGCTCACCAAGCTGCTGCCCGCCAAGCTCACATCAAGAGGCACATGCAACTGTAATGCTAGGGTCTAAACCCGTTCAAGGCATTGCAACCGTGAGGGAAATGTGATTCGAAGCGCCTCCCAGATGGAGGAGGCTATGGCAGAGCTGTTCTGGCTGTCGGACGAGCAATGGCAGGCGATCGCGCCGTTCATGCCCACCAACCAGCCCGGCGCTCGTCGCAAGGACGACCGCACGATCCTGTCGGGCATCCTGCACGTCATCAAGTCCGGCTGCCGCTGGAAGGACTGTCCTGGCGACTACGGGCCGTCCACCACCGTCTACAACCGCTTCAACAGGTGGTCGCGCCGCCGCTTCTGGACCAGCATGCTGGAGGCCCTGGCCAAGGCCGGATGGTCTGGCGAAGCGGCCGCCCTCGACTCGACCTACGTCAAAGCCCAGCGCGCCGCCCACGGCGGAAAAGGGGGGCCCGCGAGCAGGCCATCGGCCCTTCGCGGGCGGGTCCGACCACCAAGATCCACGTCCTCAGCGATGTGATCGGCCGCCCGGGCGTCATCCACCTCACCCCTGGCAACGCCAGCGACGTGAAGACCGCCCCCGCCGTGCTGGAACAAGCGCCCGGCCGCGTGTGCCGGCTCATCGCCGACAAGGGCTACGATGCCGACTGGCTGCGCCAGAACCTGCGCGAGCAGGGCATCAGCATCATCATTCCCGGCACCCGCGCCCGCAAGCGCAAGATCCGACTGGACAAGCGACGGTATCGGGACCGCTGGCGGGTCGAAATAGTCCTTCCGCAACTGACAAAAGCGTCCGCGCTCGCCATCCGGGCCGACGGGAACCACGTAGCGGATCTCGACCTCGGCCTCGGTCACCACGACCCGGTCGACGAGCAGTTCGATCAGTCGGCGGCGCTGAGCGAAGTCGGCGCCAGCCAGACCATCCTGGACGCGACGGCAGAACGCCTCGGCTGATCCCGCCCAGTTGGCCAGTTGCGCTTGTCTATCGACTTGGCCTTCCAACTGCTCGGCCTGGGCCGCCAGAGCCTGCAGGTGCTCCTCCGCCACGCGGCGACGGCGCTGGTACTCCGGCAACGGGATGATCCCCTGCAGGTAGGCCTCCGTTAGGCGCTCCACCTGCTGCTCGAGCCCACGGCGCCCCTTGCGCAGCTGATCGCGCCGGGCCTGCAGATCCTGCGGCAGCCAGCCACCGCCATGGGCCCGGGCCAGCGCCGCGGCGATCTGCTCGGGCTCGCTCAGCAGGGCACACAGATCCTGCCAGACCAGCGCATCGAGCTGATGGGCCGGCGCGTAGCGCGCCGGGCAGGGCTGCGCGCGGCCGCTGCGGCCCGGATGCCCCTTGGCGCGGCACAGATAATAGTCGTAGCCGGGATGGATCGTCCGGCACAGGCAGCTCGACTGGCAGACTCCGCAGCTCACCAGGGCGCGCAGCAGGTAGCTGTACCGGGTGTTGTGGCGTCGGGCGAAGGCGCGGTTCTGCGCCAGCTTGGCCTGCGCTTGCGCGAACAGCGCCGGGCTGACGAGGGCCGGGACGGTGGCGACCGGCAGCCATTGCTCCGCCGGTACTGGCACCGACGTGGTCGAGGGGCATCCGATCGGATGCGTCGCCGAGCGGCGGATGCGCGGGGGTCGGCTGCGCCACCGGCCGGCGAAGACCTGGCCGGTATAGACCGGGTTCGTCAGCAGGCCGCGCAGCGAGGCCGAACTCCAGCGGGGGCGGCCGGTCGGCGAGGCGATGCCGAGAGCCCGCAGGTGGTTGGCCAGGCCGAACAGGCTGGCTTCCTCCTCGACGTAGCGGGCGAAGACCTGCTGGACCACGGCGCCCTCGGCCGGCTCCAGCCGAACCCCGGCCGGGTCGCGCGGCCGGTCGGGATCGAGCCGATACCCGTAGGGCGCTCGGGTCCAGGGAAGCAGGCTGCCGGCACGCAGGCGCATCTGGCGTCCTCGCCGCATCCGTTCCGCGATCAGCGTGCGCTCGTACTCTGCCACGGCACCGCGGATCTGCAACAGCAACTGGTCGTGCGGATCCCGTCCGATCGGACGATCGAGGAACGTCACCTCGCATCCGACGCGTTCGAGTTCCTGCAACACGATCATCATCTGGACGTAGTTGCGCGACAGCCGGTCGGGATCGGTGATCAGAACCCGATCGATCTCGCCGGCGCGCACGGCATCGCGCAGCCGGTCCAGACCGGGCCGGTTTAGCGTCGCTCCGCTCTGGCCGTCATCCCGGAAGATGGCGCTGTCGTCCAGGGTGGTGCTCTGTGCTTGCAGATGGACCCGGAGACGGTCGAGCTGCTGATCGATGGTCTGGGCTTGGGCCTGGCGCGCCGTCGAGACCCGCACGTAGACAGCCGTCCTCATGGCTTGCCTCCTCTGCGAGGGGGAAGGCCATCCGCGTCGCTGCCAGTGAGGCTTGGGGTGATCCCCAGCTCAGGATGAGGCCGTAGGCTCGATCCCACCGCCGAACGGCGTCTGGCGTGGTCGTGGTCTGACGGCGGATCTGCCAGTGGCGACGCATGGGCACCTCCCCGATCGCTCTCTCGATCGAGATCTGCCCTCTGGCTGGCCGTTGTGCAGCTGCGCCGGCGCTGCGGCCGACGCCACCACGTCAGGACAAGCTGCGCCGTGCGCACCAGACAGAACCTGTCGTTTGTGATCAGGCCATTGAGGCGGTGTTCTGCCGCCTCAAGGACTTCCGCCGCATCGCCACTCGCTACGACAAGCTCGCCCGCAACTTCGCCTCGGCTCTCGCGCTCGCTGCCGTCGTGGCGTTCTGGTGCTGATTGAGTCTCAGCCCTAGCCCATGCGCGACTGCTCTGATCCCACCCACAACCTCGCGCCCCCCATCACCAGGGGGGCCTGAGTCACAACCAACCTTCCACCGTCAATGCCCTAACATCAAACTGATATATGGCAAGGGGACTGCACACCTAGTTTGAATATTGCGCATTGCGTTATAAATGCCCTTGCTGGTAAACCATATGCGAATGGAATGGTCGCTTGGAGCTTGAAATGGAAGACCGCTTAGAAAATGAAATATTATCAACATTTAGTATAGATATGCAGAACAGAGTTGCCGCACGTCTCCGTGTGCTGGATGAGATGATCGCAGATGGACGGATGGATCCAAAATGGTTTAAAAACAAAAAAGTTATAGATTGGGAGGCGGGAGATTGTGCTTTTGCTGTCGCTTTATTTCTACGAGGTGCGTCGTTCGTAGTAGCTATTGATACTTGGCTAATGCCTCATCTCGTTCCAAATAAACTAATGGAGCATTCTCAGTTCTATATTGCAAAACAATCAATACACGATTTTTATGAAACGTCAGAAGATAAAAATTTTGATTTTATATTTGCAAATACGGTCACAGAGCATCTTCAAAATCTACCGTTAGCATTTGATACCGTACGGAGCTTGCTTAGTCATGACGGGGTTTTCGTGACAAATCATGATAATTATTACCAGCCTGTAGGACATCATGATCACGGGATGTTATATTATTCTGGCTCTAAAATTGTATTTCAGGGGGTTGAATGCTGGAACACGAAAGAAAAATGCGCCACTTCGAATGAGCATAGATCTAATATTTCCGATAAATATCCATGGACTTGGAGTGTTCAACACGAAAAACAACGCAATCCAGAAGCATGCGATCAGTGCCCCTATTATAAACGATCAAAGCCTTGGGCGCATTTAATTTATCAGAGCGATTTTAATAAAACTTGGAGCCCGACATTTACCACTCATCCAGAGCGTGGTACAATTAATAAAGTTACTCCCTTTCAACTTAGGCAGTTCATTATTGAGGCGGGGTTTTTTATAATTAAAGAGCACCACTCTAAATTGCAAAATGATATTCCTGCACAATTACTTATAGAGCACACACCTGAATTTTTAACTACTTCAATGGTTTGGATCGCAGCAAAATCTGAATAGATAGATGTTTGTAAGATAATGTCATTTATCTGACACGGCGTTTGCGATATTTCTCAAGCGGTGACTCTTTAAGGAGGTTGATAACCAAGGTAGGAACGAAAATCTGATAATTACCCAGGAAGTGTCGGGACGGGCGGCTCCATCGCAGCTTAGGTGTCAGTCCGTTCCCCCTTGCCGTCTGAGTGTTTGGCTGATTCCGTGTTGGGATAGGCTTGTCGCAAACTC
>NZ_LABX01000235.1 GCF_001043915.1 Methylobacterium aquaticum
CAGCTTCAACTCGGGCCAGCGCCGCTACGTCGCCGCCTTCACGCAGGCCGGCACCGCCGTGACCGTGCAGGCGCCGCCCAGCGCCAACGTCGCGCCTCCCGGCTACTACCAGCTCGTCGCGATCGACCAGAAGGGCGTGCCCTCGCCGGGCGTGATCGTGGCGCTCGGCAACGGCGTCGCGGCGCCGAGCCAGGTTTCAGCCCCGGGCGTGGTGACCTCCGCGGGTGGCGGTCAGACCGGCGGCGGCCAGACCGGTGGCGGCACGGCCGGCGGCGGCACCGGCGGGGGCGCGGGGGGCACGAATGCCGGCGCGGGAACGAGCGGCACCGGCACGGCAGTGAGCCTGCAATCGAGCAACTACACGGCGAGCTATCTCACCAACGTCAACGGCGCGGCGAAGCTCGTGACCCCAGCCAATGCCGGCGACAAGCAGCAGGCGACGTTCCGGCAGGTCGCCGGGCTCGCTGGCCAGGGCGTGTCGTTCCAGGCGAGCACCAATGCCGGCCAGTACCTGCGGCACCAGAACTTCCAGATCTTCCAGCAGGCCAACGACGGCGGCGACATCTTCAAGCGCGGCGCGACCTTCCTCCCGCGCACCGGGCTCGCCGGCACCTGCGGCTGCAACACCGGACCTTGCACGTCCTACGAGTCGATCGACTGGCCCGGCTACTACCTGCGCCACGCGAACTTCACGTTCTATATCGCCAAGCCGGATGGCAGCGACCTGTTCAAGCAGGATGCCTCGTTCTGCCCGGCAAACGGCCTGACCGCCACGACCTCGGTGCTGAAGGCGTCGCATTCGGGGCTGTGCCTGTCGATCGCTTCCGGCGACGGCAGCGACGGCGGCATCGTCTCGCAGCAGGCCTGCACCGGCGTGCCGGAACAGACCTGGACCGCGACGCCGGGCAATGGCGGCATCGCCTACGTCAACAAGGCCTCGGGCAAGTGCCTCGACCTGAGCCTGCTCAAGCCCCCGGCGGCGCCCGGCACGCCGATCACGCAATGGACCTGCAACGGCGGCACCAACCAAGCCTGGACGCTGCGGCCCCAGAACGCCGGCAACGCCCTCGTGTCCGTCAATAACGGGGGCCTCTGCGTCGACGTCTGGAACGCCTCGACGCAGCCCGGCGCGGTGACGGCGGCCTGGACCTGCCACGGCGGGGCCAACCAGACCTTCCTGTCGCAATAGGCCCGCCTCGTCCAAGCGAGCTGGTCGCCCGCGGACGACCGGCAGCCCTTCCTCCCCGACACCGGCGCCCAGGGGCTTCCCCAGCCCCTGGGCGCCGACAGAAACATCCTCCGAACCTTAGGGAAGCATCGACATCATGACCGCCCCGACCACGGCCGGGCGACGCGCGTCCTTGCGCGACGCCGCCCTCCTCTCCGCGACCATCCTGGGCACAGGCCTCCTCTCCCCGGCCCATGCCGCGCAGTTCGGCGTGGTGGTGAATCAGGTCGCCGATCCGGTTCTGTCCGGCGTGGCCCTCCCCGACAATGCGCCGATGACCGGTGTGTTCTCGGGCGTGCAGAACTGGCCGATGAACGCCATCACCCTCGGCCTGCTGCCGAGCGGCAAGGTCGCGTCCTACGGTACGCCGGGCGGAAACCCGGGCGCCCAGGACGGCCGCACCTTCGACATCTGGGACCCGACGCAAGGCATCGGCACCGGCCACATCACCCTGCCGGGGATTGCGGGCGTCAACAGCTTCTGCGCCGCGCAGACGTTCCGGACCGACGGGTCGTTGTTCATCGCCGGCGGCATCTTCGACAACGGCAGCGACAAGGGCAGCGTCGTCCTCAACCGGACCGGCACCGGCGTGTCGGCCATCAATGCCAAGCTGGCCAACGACCGCTACTACTCGACCATGCTGACGCTGCCCAACGGCCAGCAGCTCATCATGGGCGGCTCCTATCCCTATCAGGGCGGCTGGGGCGACCCGCAGGGCAGCATCGACAAGGGCCTGATGACCGGGATGACCCCGGAGATCTTCGACGGCAACGGCTGGCGCAGCCTGTTCGGCGCCAAGAGCCG
>NZ_LABX01000236.1 GCF_001043915.1 Methylobacterium aquaticum
GCCGCCTTCACCCGCCGGCCCAGATCCGCGACGAGGTCGGCGGCGGCCGGAATTTTGTCCGCGATGCCCCCGACCGCGCCCGCCACCGCCTCGAACCCCGCCACCGCCTCGCGGGAGGCCGAGCCGGCCTCCGCGAGCCGGGCCGTCAGGCTCCCGACCGCATCGTCGACCCGCCGCAGGGCGGTGGCGTCGCCGGCCGGGACGGCGCTCGCGGGCTCCATCGCGCGCTGGAGCTTTGCCAGAGCCTCCGGCGCCGCGATGCGGGTGATCTCGTCGCGCACCTCGGCACCGGCCCGCGCCATCGCGGCGGCGATGCGACCGCCTCCGGCCTCGACCGCCCGCTCGGCCTGACCCATCGCCTGCTCGGCGAGCGGCCCGGCCCGGGCCAGCGCGCGCTCATAGGCGTCGACATTGGCCTCCAGGGAGACCACCAGGCGCTCGATCTCGGTCGTCATGCGGGCGATCCATCCTCGTCGAGGCCGTCTTCGTGGAGGCCGCCCTGGAGCCAGGCCCAGAGCGCGTCTTCCTCCTGGGGCGTCGGGGCGTCCGGATCGCGGGCGCGGTTGAAGCCGTCGATATAGGCGGCGAGCTGCCACAGGCTCATCGCCCGCAGGTCGGCGGCGGGCAGGCCCATGGCGGCGGCGGCCCCGTAGAAGGCCGCGAAGGCGAGCCGCCCCTCGGGGCCGGCGGCCCCGGCCGGGCGGCCGACCCGCTCCTCCTCGCTGCCCTCCAGCGCCGCCGCCAGCACCAGGGCGGCCTTGGCGATCAGCGGGATGCAGGGCAGCCCGTCGAGGCGGCGGGCGATCGCGTGGGCGTCCGGCACCGGTGTGCCGCCACCGATCAGCCCGAGGCGCAGGACGTCGCGCACGTCCTGGAACCGGTAGCGCCGTCCGGCATGGAAGCGGTGCAGCAAGGCCGCCGGACCGGATCCCGTCGCCTCTTGCAACGCCTCCAGGTCGCCGATGGCGAGGCGGAAGCGGTGGGTGGTGTCCTCGAGGGCGAGGTCGATATGGCCGTCGCGGCTCATGATGGCCTCAGGCCGCCGCCGTGAAGGCCACGGCCCCGGTCGATTGCAGCGCCACCGAGACGGTGCAGCGCTCCCCCCGCACGGCGCCGACCTCGAAGCTGGTGAGGTGAAACAGCCCCTCCCAGGCACCGCCGCCATCCGCTCCGGTCCCGCTCACCTCGACCCGGGCGCGCACCGGCGCATCGGATTCGTAGGCGGCGCGCCAGCGGGCGAGGCTCTGGCGCGCCATCACGCCCTTGCCCGAGACCGCCACGGACTTCGACACCGCGAACCGGTCGACGAAGGGCGCGGCGTCCTCGTTGGCGCAGTCGGGCACGACCGCGCTGTTGGTCTCCTTGGTGAACTGCGCCGCGCGCTCGGTGAGGCCGCAGGGCGCCTCGAAGGTGCCGGCATGGGCGAGACTCTCGAGCTTCACGGCGATCGCCGAGAACGGCAGGGTGGTGGGCTGGGCCATGAGGATGCTCCGTGGGACGTCAGAAAGCTTCGGCCGCCACGGCGCCGAAGCGGGCGACGCCGTGCCAGGAGCCGGGCCCGAGGGGTTCCGGCAGGACCAGGCTGCGCTCGTGCGACAGCCACAGGAGTTCGCCGCGCCCGAGCGCCAGGTCGGCCTCGTCGAGGGCGGCGGCGACGGCGGCGAGCAGCTCCTGCACTGGCCGCAAGTCCCGGGCCCCGCGCAGGAAGGCGTGGACGGTCAGGCGGCAGGCGCAGCCGCGCCAGCCCTGCGCCTCGTAGGGGCCGACCTCCGGCGGATCGACCCGCAGGAACGGCCATTCCTCCCGGGTGCTCACCGCCTCGCGCACCCGGTCGCCGACGAGCGGGCGCAGGGCCGGATCGGCGAGGAGGGGGGTCCGCACCGCCCGCAGGAGATGGGACGAGAGGTCGAGGCCGGCCATCACGCCCTCCCCGGGCGGCGCGCGACCGCCGGGCCGATCACCGGCCGGGCGGCGCGGGTCGCGGTGCCGAATTCCCGGGCGATCAGGCCCGGCGCCTCGACGGTGACGGCGGCGCCCGCGGGCGTCGCCGTCGCCTCGGCGCGTCCGTTGCGCAGCTCTTGCTGGATGTCGGATGCCAGCGTGCGCGCGGCCTCCCGCGCGCGGGCCCGCGCCGCGTCGCCGCCGGTGCGAACGAGGCGCGCGAGCCGCGCCTGGAGCGGGCCGGTTTCGATCCTCTGCGTCACAAGGGGCG
Organism: Methylobacterium aquaticum; assembly: GCF_001043915.1. Taxonomy (GTDB): domain Bacteria; phylum Pseudomonadota; class Alphaproteobacteria; order Rhizobiales; family Beijerinckiaceae; genus Methylobacterium; species Methylobacterium aquaticum. The sequence continues at coordinate 2,213 of NZ_LABX01000236.1, forward strand.
TCCCTGGATGAGGGCGTGGCTGCCGGCGGGGTCGGTCTCCACCGCGACGATGCGGTGCCGGATCCCCGCCAGGGTGATCTCGTCGTCGGGGTTCGGGGGTGGGCCCGGCGTCAGCACGATGGCCCGCACCAGGCGGCCCGGCAGGCCGGGCTCCTCGGTGGCGTCCCGGGCGCCGTCGATCCGGGCCCGGGCGGGCGTGTCCGCGACGCCGTCGGGGCCGACCCGGTGCAGGACGGCGTCGTCGAACAGGGGGGCGAGGACGCCCCCGAGATGGCGGCCGAGTCCGTCGAGGAGGCCCATCACACCACCGCCACGCCGAGGCTGTTGCGGCACATCACCTCGTGGAAGCGCCGCCCGTAGGAGGTCAGCCCGAGAGTGCCCGGGGCCGCCTCCGCGGGCGGGTCGCGGCGTTCGAGGTGGAGCGTGCCGCTGCGCAGGGCCTTCAGGTCGAGGGCGCCCGCCCGGGCAAGCTCCGCCTCGGGCCCGCCCTGCCCGTCGAGGGTGAGGGTATGGGCGGCGTGGAGCATCCGCCCGAGGGCGGCCTCCGCCGCCGGCCAGTTCGCGCCGACCCGCGGGCCGGATTCCGCCAGCGCCCCGGCGATCGCCGCGTCGGACACGCCCGCGAAGGCCGGGAACCGGGCCCGGAAGGCGTCCGGCGTGATCGTCTCCGCCATCTCACGTCTCCCCGCCGGAGGGCGGCCGCTCGCGACCGCGGCGGCGCTCGGGTCTCGGATCCGGTGCTCCCGGATCGGGCTCCGCCTCGATCCGCACCTCGCCCGCCGCCTCCCAGGCGGCGAGGCAGGGATCCCTCCGGTCGGGGAGCGCGATCACCGCGCTCTCGCCCGGCACCAGCAGCCGGGGCGTCCGCGCCCCCTTGGGCCAGACCAGCCGGGGGCCGGCGGCGTGGTTCGTCACCCGCATCATGGTCCAAGCCTCCCCTAGATGCCGTCGAGGTAGCGGCAGGCGGCGGGGCGGCGGATGTCGAGGCCGCCGAGGCGGAAGGCGCCCGGCACCTCGAAGCGCCACGGGCCGGTCTGCCAGGCCGGGAAGAACCGGAACGGCATCGGCAGCCACAGCTTCAGCACGGACGGGTCGCGGCGATAGGCGACCATGCGGGCGGTGCCGCCGGTGCCGGCGGTCTCCAGGGTCCGCACGCCGAAGACCGTCAGGTCCTGGCCCGTCTCCAGGGTGTAGACGTTGTGGCGCCGGATCCAGTCGAGCAGCGTGATCGGGCTCGTCGGGTCGAGGCGGCGCAGGCCGAGGCTCAGCATCTGGTCGTAGGGCAGGAGCAGGGTGTCGGCCATCTCGACCGTGCCGCTGCCGGTGAAGATGCCGACGAGCTGGCCGTTGATGTCGGTCAGCACCTGCTCGGCGGTCTTCTGGGCCCAGAGGGTGCTGCCGCCGGTGCCGGTGGCGGCGGCGCTGCCCACGGTCACGCTCGGATGGTTGAGCAGGCCCGAGAAGCCCTTGGTCGCGTCGCCCTGGAGGGCGACCTGGTCGATGAACTCCTCGGACGCCTGCCGGGCCGCGTCGGCCTTGTCGGCGTCGAGGGTCATGCCGAGGAGCTGCGCCTTGCCGAGTTCCTCCAGGTCGTAGCCGTAGCCGATCCCCGCCATGGCGACGGTGGTCTCGTACTGGCGCCGCAGCATCTCGACCTTCGGCACGTCGGTGGCCGCGCCGTGGACCCAGATCGCCTGTCCGACCCGGTCGACCGAGAAATAGGTCACGGTCGCCACCCATTCGGGCGCTGCGGTGTCGACCGGTACCAGCCGCGGATAGCGGATCGCCGGGTACTGGTTGCGGTAGACAACGGGCTCGATGAAAGCCTGCTGGCTGACCAGGAAGGCCAGGGCCCGGGGGGCGTCGGTGAGGAGGGTGCGGGTCATCGGGATGCTTCTCGTCAGTTCAGGCGCAGGCGGACGAGGCCGCCGGCGGAGCCCGAGGTGTCGAACAGGGCGCCGGGAATGAGGGTGTTGCCGGAGGCGGTGGCCGTGACGGCGCCGGCGGCGGTGACGTAGGCGGGGCCGCCGGCGTTCGCCGCGGTGGCGCTGACGACCCAGACCGTGCCGCGCACCATCACGGGCGCCGTCTCGCCCTTGGCGAAGAGGTCGGTGCCGCTCGCATTCGGCCGCGCGTTGCGGTCGGCCAGCACGATCCCGCGGAACACCGACCCGGCTGCGGCGATGCCGTCGTCGCGGGTGCCCTGGAAGGCGGCCCGGCCGAAGGCGATGCCGTCCGTGGTCTCGACGGTGCGGCTGACGATGGTGGCGGGATCCTGGTCGGCGGCCATGCCCTCGTAGGCGGCGGCCGGCCGGGCGGGATAGCTGGACTGGATCGTGGGCATCAGCGGGCTCCTGCGGGTTTCCAGGCGGTGCGGAGGGTCTCGACCATGGCGGCATGGGCCGCCTCGGGCGTGAGGGCGTCGGCGGTCCGGTGGCGAAGGGCGTCGCGCAGCGGGTCCGGGGCGTGGGGCCGCGCGCCGCGGCGCGGGTCGGCGGCGACGACCCGGAAAGCGCCCTCGATCGCCGCCGGGCTCATGGCGGCGGCCTCCGCCTCGCCGAGCGTCCGGGCGATGGCGGCCCGCCGGATCGCCTCGGCATCGAGGCCGGCGGGATCGAAGGCGTCGCCGAGGATCCGGCGGGCGTCGGCGACCAGGTCGGCGCGCGCGGCGGCGAGCGCCTCGAGGGCGGCGGCGTCCGGCACCCGGGCGCGGAGCGCCGCGACCTCGCCGTCGCGGGCGGCCAGGGCGGTCTCGGCGGCCTCGGCCCGTGCCTCGGCCTCGGCGAGGCGCCGGGTCAGGTCGGCATCGCCGATGCGGCAATCCGGGCCGGCCCGGCCCTGCGCCACGATGGCGACGTGGTCGACGATCACATTCGTCTGGCGGGCGTCGTAGCGGCTGCCGTCCGGGGCGGTTCCGGGGGTCCAGTCGAGGTCGCAGGTATAGCCGACCGAGACCTCGCGCCGCCCGGCCTGCACGGCGGCGATGGCGGCGGAATCGGCGAGCAGCATCGGGATGCGGACGAACTCGCCGTCGCGCACCACCTCGTCGCCGACATGGCCCCGCGCCACCCCGCGCCAGGTCCGGGGCGTCACCGCCTCGGGCGGGTGGTCGAGGGTGACGGGCTTGTGGCCGAAGCTGCGCAGCGATTCAGGCCGGAAGATCTCGTCCGGGTCGCGGTAGATCCGCACCTGCGCGAGATCCGGCCGGGCGACCTCGTCGCCGCGATAGACCTGGACGTTGCCGGCCCGCGCCGCGCGGGCCTGGACCACCAGGGCGCCGTTGCCGAGCGGGCGCGCGCCCGCGATCTCGGCCGCCGGGCCGAGGCTGAGCCTGTCGAAGAGCTGCATGGGGATGGTCTCGGGTTGGGGGAGATGATGTCGCGCCCGCTAAGCAGACTTGCGTTGGCAGGCCCACGCTTCGTCCGCTTACGTCTGTGTTTGATCGCAGATTTTTTCCCGCCAAAC
>NZ_LABX01000237.1 GCF_001043915.1 Methylobacterium aquaticum
CGCCCCATCGCCTCGGCGACCGCACTGGCGATGCGGTTTTCAAGGCCGGTGCCATCCTTCAGCGACAGCGGCGGCTGCGTCGCGGCGCAAACCCGCAGGACAGTGTCGTCGGCACGTGCCGGAGCCGGCGCGGCAGGAGCCTGGGTGGGTGGGGCCTGGGTGATCGTCTGCGCGAGAGCCGGGGTGGCGAAGCCGGCGGCGAGTGTCGCACAGAGGAGGGACCGGCGCAGATGTCCGAGCGATCTGACCATGATCGGATCCGTTGTCACGAGAGGCAGCGGGTCGCTCCTCCCCGTCGCGGGGAGGAGCGTAAGTCGAGGCTCAGTTCGCCGAGTACTCGCCGACATTCGGGTCGTCGTAGGGACCCTTGCCGTCGAGCGAGAACACCGTCACGCCGCCGCCCATCTGGGTGTAGTTGGCGAGCTTCTTGAAGGCGCCGACGGCACCGAGGCCGGCGGTCGGATCCTGCAAGTCGAAGACGAGGCCGACGCCGGGCCAGCCACCGACGCCGTAATAGATCGCCACGTATTGCGTGCCCTTGTGGCTGTAGGTGATCGGGTAGCCGATGGCGCCGGACGGCAGCTTCGACTTCCAGAGCAGCTCACCGGTGTCGGAGTTGCGCGCCTTGATGTAGCCGTCCAGCGTTCCGTAGAAGACCAGGTTGCCGGCCGTCGCCATGGTGCCGCCCCAGACCGCGAAGCGCTCCATCTTCTCCCATTTGAACTTCCCGGTGATGGCGTCGTAGGCCTTGATCTGGCCCAGACCCTCGGCGTTCTGCCGATCGCCCTTCGGACCCGGATACATGTTCAGCGTCGCACCGACGAAGAACTGGCCGGCCCGGTAGGGCAGCATGAAGGGCTCCCAATCCATGCAGATGTGGTTGATGCCCATGAAGAAGAGCTTGCGATTCGGATCGTAGGAATCGTGGCCCTGATTGTGATAGCCCATCGCCGAGGGACAGATGTCCTTGGCGAGGTGATCCATCCGGGTGCCGTATTCGGGATCGCGCACCGGCAGGCCGGACTTCAGGTCGACGGTCTTGAAGACGTTGACGGTGTCGTCGATCTTGTGCGCCGAGACGAGATCGCCGTTGGTGCGGTCGAGCGTGTAGACGATGCCGTTGCGGTCCGGGTGGGTCAGGAGCTTGCGCTCCTTGCCGGCGAGGTCCTTCTGGGTCGACAGCATCATCACGTTGACGCCGGCATAGTCCCACTCGTCGTGCGGCGTCTTCTGATAGCCGAACTTGGCTTCACCGGTATCGGCGTCGCGGCCGAAGATCGTCATCGTCCACTTGTTGTCACCCGGCCGCATCGTCTCGTTCCACGGCGCCGGGTTGCCGGTGCCGAAGTAGATCAGGTTGGTGCCCGGGTCGTAGGCGTACCAGCCCCAGTTGGTGCCGCCGCCGATCTTCCAGGCGTCGCCCTCCCAGGTCGAGGTGCCGAGGCCCTTCTGGCCGTAATGGGCGTTGTGGATGTTGAAGTCCTTGGCCAGCAGCAGGTCCGAATCCGGACCCGTCGCGTAGGCGCGCCACTTCTGCTCGCCGGTCTTGACGTCGTAGGCGGTGAGATAGCCGCGCACGCCGAGTTCGGCGCCCGACGAGCCGATGATGACCTTGTCCTTGACCACGTAGGGAGCAATGGTGAGCGTCGAGCCGACCTTGATGTCGGAATTCTCGATCTTCCACACCGTCTCGCCGGTCTGGGCGTTGAGCGCCGCGACGTGGCCGTCGAGCAGGGTCTTGAGGATCAGCGCCGGGGTCTTGCCGTCGCCCGGCCAGTAGGCGAGGCCGCGATTGACAAGGTCGCAGCAGGCCACGGAGCGCGCGGCCGGGTTCTGCTTCGGCTTGTCCTGCCACAGGATCTTGCCCGGATCGTCCAGCCCGAGCGCGAAGGTGTTGTTCGGGAACGACGTGTGGACGAACATCTTGCCGTCGACGACCAGAGGCGCACCCTCGTGGCCGTTGAGCAGACCGGTCGAGAACTGCCAGGAAACCTTGAGGTTCTTGACGTTCTTGTCGTTGATCTGCGTCAGCTTGCTATAGTTGTCGGAGTCGTAGTTCTTCCCCGGCATCACCCAGTTTTCGTCGCTCTTCGACAGCTCGTCGAGCTTGTCGTTGGCGAGTGCGGCGTGCGGCACCGCGAGCGGTGCCAGCGCCAGCAGCGCGGCCACCGAAACGGAATTCACAAACTTGCCCATGCAATCGATGCCCATGCTCTGCGTCTCCGGTCAGCGTTTCACGTCTCTGCGGCGCTCAGGCCGCGAGGCCAAACGTGTTCGCGCGATGAGGAACGGTAAGCTGGCGAAACCATCGTCAAGCTCTCTTAGCTTTGTCTTAGATAGATCTCGCTTCGCTTTCTTATAATGAACTTATTACATTCACTCACCGCAATGACGTTAGCATTCGATGCGCCTGATGTCTTGTACCTATCTCTTTTGCACTTTGGGATGTTTCGGCAATCGAGATGGATATTGTTCTTGTTGCAACCGCGAAGGCAAATATCTTATAAAATCGACATAAGATATTTATTATTCTATCAAGCCCATGATTTCATGACGAGCAGTCGCACCATCATGGTGATTTTTGCATCGCAGCAATGAGGCCCCTGCGACGCCTCGGCGCCACCGATTCACCAAACCGCGATTGCGCAGACTTGAGGGCTATTGACTTGTGAGGCAAACAGCGCGCGTATGACCGGCTGCCCGCTTGGCAGCCGCCCCTCGACCGCGCGTTCGGTCATGGCGGTCATGGCGGTAAAAGCCTTCAGGGTGATCGTGCGAGAGCAGGATCAGGCCGGGGTTCGGGCGTACTGGAACGCTATCGTGATGGCCCGCGGAACGGCCAGGCGGATGGCTCGAGGCGGGGATCGGGCCGCCCGGGAAGACGCGCTCGCACGAGCCCGGTCGAGGGGCGGATCAACCGCGTGACGACGTTGAAGCGGACGCTATGCAGCGACGCGGACGACATCCCGGTCTGGGGCCAATCGGCGGGGAGGCTGGCCAAGCCGGATTGCCTCCGTACCGAGGTAGACCAACCGCTGAAGATGCTGAGGCAGACGGCCGTTGACTCCGCTGGAATTTCCAATGCCAAGCGCGAGCAGCACCCGATCACGTTGCAATCGGGCAGTGATCTAGAGCGCTTCACGATCGCGCTGCAATCGCGAATTTTCTCTATCTCTTTGATATTGCCGCATTTTCTACGACAACCCGGTATCCACTTCGTCGGACAATACTCTAGAACGACTGTCCGAGCGAATACGGTCCGTCTACAACCGCTTCAGCAGGTGGTCGCGTTGCCGCTTCTGGATCCGCATGCTGGAGGCCCCGGCCGAGGCCGGATGGTCGGGTGAAGCTGCCGCTCTCGATGAGACCGACGTCAAAGCTCAACGCGCCGCCCAAGGCGGAAAAGGGCGGCTGCGCGAACAGGCGATCGGCCCCCCGCGGGCGGACTCAGCCACCAGGATTCCACGTCTTTGCCGATGCTGATCGGCCGCCCGGGCGTCGTCCCCCTCACTCCCGGCAACGCCAGCGACGTGAAGACCGCGCCCGCCGTGCTGGAAAAGGCGCCCGGCCGCGTCGCGCACCGCCTCACCGCCTCACCGCCGGCAAGGGCTACGATGCCGACTGGCTGCGCCAGCAGGGCATCAGCATGGTCATTCCCGGCACTCCCCGGCAAGCGCAAAAGATCCGCCTCGAGAGGCGGCGTAATCGCGACCGCTGGCGGATCGAAGAGGTCTTCTACCGCCTTCAAGGACTTCCGACGCATCGCCACGCGCGACGACAAGCTCGCCAGAAACTTTCCTCGGCGCTCGCACTGGCCGCCGTCATCGCCTTCTGGTGCTGATTGAGTCTCAGACTGCCTGGTGGTCGGCCCCTGCCGGTCTGCCCGTGACCTTGCCCCACACGTCACGCCCGCGACGGACGCCAGCGGAAGGGTGGGGTCACGAGATCGTATGGCGATCACATCCCGGGGCTTCCGCGGGTTCTCGCCTGTCGCCATGCCGCGATGGCGGCGCGGCGGACGTCGTAGGCCGTGCGCTGCTGCGTGCCCGGCTCACCCATGCCGAGAGGACCGTAGCCATGCAGCAGGACGCCATCGGGACCGTGGAGGCGCCGAAGTTCGGCCCGCCACACGCGATCGGCCAGGGCGAATTGATGTTCGGTCTCGATCAGGCGCTGCACATCCATCGCGAACCCCGATGCGGTCATTCGCGATGCGGTCATGGTGCCGCCAGCCGCTTCGTGTTTGCCGCTACACGCTCGCGGTAGCGGGCGATTACCGCCTCGGGCGACCCGCCGAACGAGAGCGTCACCATCGCCTCGCCAGCTGCCGAGACTTTCTCCGTCACCATGGATTGAGCCTCGGCCCACCCCTCGCGACCTCCCCAGGCCAGCCGGACCATTCGCAGTTCGACAACCTTCTGGGCTTCGATCGTCAGCATCATCGAGGACAACAACAGGTTGATCATGTCTCGCTCCGCACCGCGGCAGATGCGGCACGGGGTCAACCCGCCGCGATGAGGAATCGATCCGGTGCCGAAACGCAGCGCAGCCCTGCAGGCTGCCACCGTGACCAGGGGGGTCCCACGTGACCCCACGCGCCCGATCGAGAGGTCCGGATCATCTCACGCCGTGAGCGGTGTCGCCTCCTCGGTCGTCACCCGGAAGTTCACGAGGGTGTTCGGCCCGAAGGTGAGCGTCAGGGGCACATCGGCAGCGTCGCGTCCATAGGCGATCAGGATCCTGCCGATGCGCGGGCTGTTGTTGCGCGGATCGAAGGTGTGCCAGCGGCCACCCAGAAAGACCTCCATCCACGCCGCGAAATCGCCCGGAGCATGCGGCAGCGGCAGACCGATGTCGCTGACGTACCCGGTGCAGTAGCGAGCCGGAATGTTGAGGCAGCGGCAGAACGCGATCGCCAGATGGGCGTAGTCGCGACAGACGCCGCGCTGCTCCTCGAATGCCTCCAGCGCTGTGCGCGTGGGCCGGGAATGCTCGTAACCGAAGGTGATGCGATCGTGCACGTAGTCGCAGATCGCCTGCACCCGCGTCCATCCCGGCGGCATGGCTCCGAACAGGTCCCAGGCGGTCTGCGACAGGCGATCGGTCTCGCAGTACCGGCTCCCGAGCAGGTAGAGCAACGTCTCCACGGGCAGGCTGCGCACCTCCTCCTGGCGCGCACCCGTGTCGGTCATGTCCCCGTTGCCATGGTCGCGCACGACCGTGTCGGTCCGGAGCGTGAAACGCCCGGCCGGCGCGACGAGCCGGTTGCACCAGTTCCCGAACGTATCCCGATACCCTTCGAGGGGCACGGCCGGCACCGTCAACACAGTGTCCGGCCGCTCGAGATCGGAGAAACGCGACGCATGGACGTTGAGCATCGTGACGACCGGCGTGTCCTGCACGAAGTCGTAGGTCATTTCACAGCCGACATGGATGCGCATCGTGTGTCTCCAGGGGGACGGCAGAGTCGCGCTCTCCCTGAACGCGGGTCGGGTCGCGTCTCCGGTTCACGTGGCTGCACTCGCGCTATCCATGACATGGATGGGCATTCTGTACACCACGAACCACGAGTTTTTCCGTTCGCCGCGCCGGAACGCGGTGATCCAAGCGACAACCGGCCCCCGACAGGGCAGCGGCCGGTCGCTCCCTTCCGGTGCGGCATTCGCGTTCGTCACGGGCCTTTCGGCGTCGTGGTCCCGACGGGCAGAAACCCACGACAGCATCGGACTCCAGCCGGCACCTTTTCATTTCAAAATATGGTAGAGTGGTTTTTTAGAAGGCCACCCGATGAACCGTCAACATCATGCAGTCGTGTTTCTGGCCACGCTGATCTGCGCGACTTTTCTCTCCAGCACCTGGTCGAGCGCCGGAGCGCGCCCGGCAGGTGCCAGGACCGGCTCTGCGCAATCCGCCGATGACGTCGCTGCCAAGGTCAAATTGGATTCTCGGAAAATAGAAGAGGGCGCGAAAAAAAGAAGGGATGCCGATCGGAAGCGCGACGAGCGCATGAACAAGCTCGGCGCCTCGATTTGCACGGGCTGCGGCGGCCCCATTGTTCCATTCGACCCGACCGGAGGCACACCGGGCATCGGCGCCAGATCGAAAACGCCAAGACGCTGAATGGCAGATCGGGATTCGTCGCCATGCACACGGCCGGGAGCGACATGCGCGGAGACGCTACCGAGACGCCCTCTGCTTCGCCGGCTGCATCGGCACCGGTGATCCCAGGTCACCTGACAAGCTCGAGTGCCGAGCCCTGACTGCGATCGAGGGGCGGGACATTCCTGCCCGCCGATGCACCGGTTTGTGAGCCCGGGGCGCTCCAGTGCAGACACGCATTGGCAGGCCAACGCCTCGTGCGCTTAAACTCTCGTTTTATCGCAGATTTTTGCCGCCGAGCCGGTGACCGCTTCGGCGACATCTGCTTCGGCCGGGCGCCGTGGCGTAGGTCCGGTGTCGCAGCCCAGAGGCCGCGTGGCGGCCGCGCCCGAACCGGCTCGCACACCGCCTCTCGGCAGGCATCGGCCGCCTGTTGCCTCCAGCCGCACCGGGACGATCAGGCGCTCGGCAAGCCGTTCGAACCCGGGCGGGCTACCGTTTCACACCGGGCTTGCCGCTCGGCGCGACCTGGCCCTTCGTGCTCGGTGCAGCTGCGATGACTTTCGGCGTCTCCTTCTTCGGCTTCTTGATTTCACGGTTGCCACGGGTTCGATCGCTACTCATCTGGACTTCTCCGATCAGACGGTGGGAGTTTGCGAGTCGTGCGCCTCGGGCTTGGTCGGCCCCGACAGACGTGCGAAGTCGGACAGCACGGCGGCGACCATGCTCTGCAAGCGTGGATCATCGCAGGAGAGCGTCGCACTGAACCTCTCGAGCAGGTACCGCGCCTTGTCGGCGGCCTCCGGCCAGGTCGCGGCGTCGGCCGCGAAGAGATGGGCTTCGAGGTCGTGCTGGCGCGCGACGAGACCGGCATGTTGCGCTTTCACGCCCGCTCGCCTGCGGCGCACTGTCGTCGCCTTCTGAGCGGCCATGCCCCGCCGTTCGTCCAGCTCGATCGGACGGTCCGTCATTCGGCCAACTCTCCATTCTGCGCTGTTGCGTCGCTGGCTTTCATGGTCGACCTCCGCCGCCTGCCTGCGAAGGACGCCGACCCTGAGGCGCCATCTCGGACGGCGTCTGACGGAACCGGGGAGCGGGCCGTTGCCCCAACGCCTTGATGAGCAGGGCCCCAGAGCGATGAGCGCATCGTTCCGTGGGCGAACCCGTGGATCAGGGGACTGGAGTGGCCATGGCTGTCGGTACCGACGCCAAAGAGGTCTGGTTGCGGATGAAGCTCGTGCCGATCCCGCCGACCAAGCGCTCGATCAGCATCGTCGATTCACTGATCTGGACCGCCGCGCCTTTGATCATCTCGAGGTTGGCTCGGCCAGGCTCGTCGGCACTCCACCAGCGGCCGTTGTCGATAGCTTGAAGCAGGCGACCAATACGCCTGTAATCCTGCTCGATTTGCTCGATAATCTCAGCGCCCTGGGACACGACTATCTCCTGGAATGAAACGACAATGAAATGTGCTGCCAAAGTCGCAGCGTGCGATCATGGGATTTCTGGCCAACAGCATAAGACCGCTCATAATCGCGACGGTTACCTCGCGCGCGGGCGAGTTTCAGCCGGCCGACGATCCTGGCAAGGCGCCGCTCCTCACGTGCAATCTTCGACAAACTATCACGGGCGCGATCGCAAAATATATGCCTGCCTCTGATCGCGCTTGCTTCGGTCACGCTTGGCGATGCGTCCGGGCCTGATCCTTCAAAAGCGCGACGATGCAGTTCGGCCCAGGCATTCAGGTAGTGCAGGAACTTGATATGGTCGCGTTCCTCGAGAGCCTGTTCGATGCGCCAGCCGAGCAGACGCAGACGCAAGCCAACGATGACGAGACGCAGGGTCGACAGACCGTAAGCTTGGGAATGCTGTCGGCGAGAAGGAAGATCGGTGGGCATGGTGCCCTCCGCTGTAGTCCCGGCCCATCGCCACGACACTCATCGGTATATGGCTCGTGATGAGCGGATAGCAACTCAAATCAGAAGATAATCGAGAAAATTGCAGCGCGCTCGATGGAATTGTGAGCTACGGCAATTCCTCGCACCCACTGGGTGTTCGTCATCAAAGCTGAGCAATATGTCCATCGACAATCACACTTCCGCACGTCTCCAGTAAGCCCACGCCGCTGTCGACGAGGCAAGGCGCATTCGATCGCGGGCGGCGGGACGTCGCTCGCCGGCCCGGGCCAGGGGCGGTTCCTCGAAGCCAGCCTGACGGGGGTGAACATTCGGCGAAATCTGCTTAGGGCTTCAACGACGGCTCGGCCGGTGGCGGCGGCGGCATGGTGTTCCAGCTGGATTTCACCAGCAACGCCGCAAGAGGGCCCGTCACCGGTACGCGCCTGCGCACGAGCCGTGGCGAGGTGGCGGTCGCGGCGCTCCGCGTCGGTGACCGGGCGGTCACCGCCTCGGGAGACCTGAGGCCGGTCACCGGGATTGGCCGGCGTCATGCCGGACGCCGCGCACACCCCTCCTCGGCGCTCAGCTCCATGCGGGTGATGGCGATCGCCATCATGCCGCGTTCCTGAACCGACTCGGACGCAACGCCACCGCGCAACCCGACGCCCCCCCCTCACAGGTGATTGGGACCGCTGTGTGCTTTGCTCTACGCCCGCTTCAGCTTCGTGAGCGTCTCACCCGGCACACCCGAAAAATTGTTCGACAGGAGGTAGCGCGGGCTCGACTTGATCCAGGTGTCGAGGTCGATCTCCTCGAACTTGCCGTTGTCCCAGGTCTGGACGATCTCCAGGTCCTCGTCGCCGATGTTCTTGATCGCGTGGCCGAAGCCCATCGGGATGTAGGCGACGTCGCCGGGCTTGAACTCGGCCACCTTGCCGCGCCCGCCCGAGCCGAACAGGGCCACCTGGCCCTTGCCCCTCAGGTAATAGTGCCACTCGTTGGCGTTGACGTTCCAGTGCAGCTTGCGCATCTGCCCCGGCCGGATCGTCATCACGCCGCCCGACATCGTCTTCTGGATCGGCCACTCGTCGACCGTGGCGAGGCGGAAGGTGCCGCCTTCGAACTCACGGACCGCGCGCGGGTCCTTGAGCAGGCGGAACTTGTGGGTCGAGTCCTTCGGCCAGGGGGCGTCGAGGGCGTCCGCGGGCTGAAGCACCGGGCCGGCCTGGATGTAGGCTTCGCCCTTCGGGAAGACGTCGAAGGCATCCTTCGGCAGACCGAAATCGAGGGCCAGCATGTCCTTCGGGGTCACGTCGATCCAGTCGGTGATCGAGAACGTGCCGTGCTCCGAGAAGGCGCCGTTGTCGAAGGACAGGATGAAGTGGCAGGGCTTGTCGCCGATGGTCTGGATCGAATGGCCGTGGCCCTTCGGGAAGTACCAAAGGTCGCCGGGCTCGTAGTTGTTGATCTCGCTGGCGCCGCTCGGATCGAGCACCACGGTCTGGCAGCGGCCGTCGATGACATAGGCCCATTCGGCCGCGATGGCGTGCCAGTGCAACTCGCGCGAGGCGCCCGGCTCCAGGAACATGTGCACGCCCGCGATCCCCTTGCTGATGGGGAACTGGTGCACCGTCGCTTCCTTGGCCCAGCCGCCAGAGGTCACCTTCGGGCGGTTGCCGTCGAGGGAGAAGCGGAAGTCGGGCATCGCCCCGACATCCTGGGGATCGTGGTAGGCGACCTTGGCGCCCGGCGGCAGCGAGCCCGCCTGACGGCCGAAACCGCCGTCGCCCGGGTTGCCGTGATCGTGTTCGAGGGCCTTCGCGCCCGTCGCCATCAAGCCGCCGGCACCAAGCGCCGCCGTGCCCAGAAACAGCCGCCGTGTCTGGTCCATGATGCTTCCCCCTTGAGAGTGACGGACCGGCCTCGGCCGGCCGCTCGGGCCGTGGCGGAGGAAGCTGGGCGAAGCCGGTGCGCGCGTGAAACGCATTGTCGGCATCCGCGCATGGCCGGCATTCATGATGCTCCACGATGAAAGGGGGGAACGGATGTCCTGGCAGATCTGGGCGCTGGTCTCGGCGGTGTTCACCGCGATGACGGCGGTTCTGGCGCGGGCGGGCAGCGCCGGGGCGGAATCGGACGCCGCCGCCTTCATGCGTTCGGTGGTGATCCTGGTGGCGCTCGGGGCGCTCTGCCTCGCCACCGGCCAGTGGCAGGCCCTGCGGACGCTCACCGGGCGCAATCTCGGCCTGCTCAGCCTCTCGGGACTGGCCACTGCGGGATCCTGGGCCTGCTACTTCCGCGCCCTCAAGGTCGGCGGCGCGGCGCAGGTCGCCACCCTCAACAAGCTGTCGGTCGTCCTGGTGGCCCTGTTCGGGGCGACGCTGCTCGGCGAACGGCTGTCGGGGATGAACTGGCTCGGGGTCGGGCTCGTCGCCGTCGGCGCCTACCTGCTCACCTGGCGGGGGTGAGGCGGGCGCCCGCGCCGCCCGAACGCTCACGGCCAGACCTTGATCGTCACCGGCCGCCGCACGAGGTCGCGCTCCGAGGTGACCTCGCAGCCCTTGGTCTTGAGCGTGACGTAGAAGAGTGTCGCCGTGTCGCCCACCGTGTCGAAGTTGCGGCCGGGCGCGGCGGGATCGATGAGGGAAGGGTAGCTGACGAGCTCGCCGCCAGCCTTGCAGGGATCGTCGTAGAGGGTGGATCCGGCGATCAGCAGGCGCGGCGCGTCCCAGGCGAGGAGATCGCGCGACGTGCTCCAGTAGATCCCGGAGCGGGGGAAGACGCCGCCGGCGGCGGCCTGGAACACCGCGATCCACGCCTTGGTACCGCGGTGCCGGCTCACCGAGCCGACCGGGGCCGGGAACGGCGCCACCGGCACGCAGGACCCGACGGGTTTCGCGCCCTTGAGGTAGGGGTTGGGGAAGCGGGCGGTGAAGCCCTTGCCGTCGAAGGCGCGCCAGCGGGCGGGATCGGCCACGTCGTCGCTGCGGAACAGGCAGACGCCGAACGGCTGGCCGGTCCAGCCGGTGGTCGAGGCGTAGAAGTAGCGGTAGTGGCCATCGGAAAAGATGTTCGACGGGTTGAAGAAGCCGCGATGGCGGCCCTGCTCGACCTCCTGGCGGAACGGCGCCGCGGCCACGACCGTGGGCGGCGTCGCGCGGGTGAAGCTTCGCCCGCCGTCGGACGAGCGGGCCGCCAGCACGGCATTGTACCAGCAGGCCAGCATCCCCTTGGTGCGGCAGCGTCCGTGCTCGTCGGCGTGGTATTCCTCGTGCAGCAGCGCCTCGACCCGCCGGCCGTCCTCGGTCCAGGTGGCGGTGATCCAGGTGCGGTCGTCGAAGGCTTCGGGCTCGGGCTTGAAGGCGGAATCGAGCACGATCGTGCAGTCGAGCTTCAGGCTGTCGACGTCGCGGCCGCGCAGGGCCCGGTTGCGATAATGCATCCCGAACAGAACGATCCCGCCATCGGCCTCCCGGAACGCGCGGGCGGGAGCGTCCGGCACGTCGTCGCCGTCGCAGGCGTCGCGCTTGGGCGTGAACACCGTGCGGGGCGGGCCGACCAGGGTCAGGGCCGAGAGAGGAGGCTCGGCGGCGGCCGGCCCCAGCGTGGCCGCGACGCAGAGACACGCGAGGAAGAGGCGGAGGAGCATGGGCCGTCCCTGGACTTGGCCGGCGAGGCTGCCCCAGAGTGCTTGCCGCTTGCTTTCGCCATTCGCCGAATCCGGCCGCTCGCCTGAGGGTTTTCCCCGATGCTCCTCCTGATCGCCGGCCTCGTGCTGTTCCTCGGCACCCATGCCTTCACGATGGCGCGCGGCCCCCGCGCCGCCCTGATCGCGCGGGTGGGCGAGGGTCCCTACAAGATCGGCTATTCCGCCGTGGCGCTGCTCGGCCTGGTGCTGCTGGGCTACGGCTACGGCCAGTACCGGGCGCACGGCTATACCGATCTCTGGTCGCCCCCGGTCTGGACCCGGCACCTCGCCCTGTTGCTCGTGCTCCTCGCCTTCATCTCGTTCGCCGCCGCCTACCTGCCGGGGCGGATCAAGGCGAAGGCGAAGCACCCGATGCTGCTCGGCGTGAAGATCTGGGCGACGGCCCACCTGCTCGCCAACGGCGATCTCGGCTCGATCATCCTGTTCGGGGCGATCCTGGCCTGGGCCGTCATGGCCCGGATCAGCGCCAAACGCCGCGACGAGGTGACATCGCACGGGGGCACCGCCGTGGCGTCCGCGGGCTGGCGCAACGACGCGCTCGCCGTGGTGATCGGCGTCGCCGTCTGGTTCGTCTTCGCCCGGGTGCTGCATCCCTGGCTCATCGGCGTCGCGGTCTGGCCGGGGCAAGCCTGAGCTGATTCGTCGCCGGGCCTGACTTCCCGCCGGGACTGTGCTACGCGACCGGCCCTGTCGCACGGTCGCGGCGAAGAGCCCACCCGTCCGTGGTGGCGGCGAGCCCAGAGATCATGAGCGAGAACGAGTTCATCCGCGAGGTCAACGACGAGTACCGGCGCGACCGCCTGGCCCAGATCTGGTCGCGCTACAGCGGCGTGTTCATCGGTCTCGCGGTGCTGGTGGTGCTGGGTGTCGGCGGCTGGCGCTATTGGCAGCACGCGCAGGCCCAGCAGGCCGAGGCGGCGAGCCTGCGCTTCGAGGAGGCCCTGCGCCGCGCCAAGGACGGCACGCCGGAGGATGCCGAGAAGGCGTTCGCGAGCGTCGTCGCCGATGCGCCGTTCGGCTACCGCCTGCTGGCGCGCCTGCGCGCCGCGGCGGAGGCCGGCAAGACCGATCCGGCCGCGGGCGCCAAGGCCTATGCGGCGATCGCCGACGACACCGCCATCGGCCAGTCCCTGCGCGACCTCGCGCGCCTGCGCGGGGCGCTGCTCCTCGTCGACAAGGACGATGCGGGTGCGCTCAACACGCTCCAGAGCCTCGCCGCGCCGTCGAGCGCCTTCCGCCACACCGCCCGCGAGATGCTGGGGCTCGTGGCGCTCAAGAAGGGCGACTTCGAGGGCGCGGGCCGCTGGTTCGACCAGATCGCCGCCGACCGCGAGAGCCCGCCCGGGCTGCGCCAGCGGCTCGAGATCTATGTCGGCCTGGTGGCCGGCGGCCCGGTGCAGGTGACCGAGGCGGCGCCCGCGGCCCCGGCCGCGCCCCGGCCGCCGACCCTCCTCGGGACGCCTGCGCCCGATCACGACGATCATGAGGACGCGAAAGCGCCCGAGCCCGCTGCGAAAGAGACTCTGGCGAAAGAGGCTCCTGCGCCCGAGGCCCCTGCGCCACAGCCTCCCGCACCCGAGGCTCCTGCGGCAGAAGCCCCTGCGCCCGAGACTCCTGCGCCCGAAACTCCTGCGCCCGAGGCGCCGCCTCCCGCATCGACGCGCTAGAGATCCCCGTAGCGCGGGGCGCTGTCGTCCCGCATCATCACCTCCGACAGGGCGGCGCGCCTCGCGGCGTGCCCGCCCGCTGCTATTTTTTTAGGAAGACCTCCATGTCGATGCCCATCGTCGCGATCGTCGGGCGTCCCAACGTCGGCAAGTCAACGCTGTTCAACCGCCTCGTCGGCCGCAAGCTCGCCCTGGTCGACGACCGGCCGGGCGTGACCCGCGACCGGCGCGAGGGCGACGTGCGCCTGGGCCACCTGCGCTTCCGCATTCTCGACACCGCCGGGCTGGAGGAGGCCGAGGCCGATTCGCTCGCCGGCCGCATGCGCGCCCAGACCGAGGCCGCCATCGCCGAGGCCGACGCGGTCCTGTTCGTGATCGATGCCCGCGCCGGCCTGCTGCCGGCCGACCAGCCCTTCGCCGAGCTGGTCCGGCGCGCCGACAAGCCCGTGATCCTGCTCGCCAACAAGGCCGAGGGCGGTGTCGGCATGGCCGGGGCCTACGAGGCTTTCGCGCTCGGCCTCGGCGATCCGGTGCCGGTCTCGGCCGAGCACGGCGAGGGCCTGGGCGACCTCCTCGACGCGCTCGAAGCGGTGCTGCCGGAGCAGGACGACGAGGACGACGCGGAGGGGGCGGAGGGCAAGCCCCTCAAGGTCGCGATCGTCGGCCGGCCCAATGCCGGCAAGTCGACCCTCATCAACCGGATGCTCGGCGAGGAACGGCTGCTCGTCGGCCCCGAGGCCGGCATCACCCGCGATTCGATCTCGCTGGACTGGGAGTGGCGCGGCCGGCGGATCAAGCTGCACGACACCGCCGGCATGCGCCGCCGCGCCCGGGTCGACGACAAGCTGGAGAAGCTCGCGGTCTCGGACGGGTTACGGGCGGTGCGCTTCGCCGAGGTCGTTGTGGTGCTCCTCGACGCCACGATCCCGTTCGAGAAGCAGGACCTGACCATCGTCGACCTGGTCGAGTCGGAGGGCCGCGCCCTCGTCATGGGCCTCAACAAGTGGGACCTCGTCGCCGACCAGCCGGGCCTTTTGAAGGACCTGAAGGAAAAGGCGACCCGCCTGCTGCCGCAGGTGCGCGGCGCCGCGGTGGTGCCGCTCTCGGGGCTGGCCGGCGAGGGCATCGACCGGCTGATGCACGCCGTGGTCTCGACCGCCGAGGTGTGGAACCGCCGCGTCTCGACCGCCAAGATCAACCAGTGGCTGAGCGAGGCGACGCAGGCCAACCCGCCCCCGGCCGTGTCCGGCCGGCGGATCAAGATCCGCTACGCCACCCAGGTGAAGTCGCGCCCGCCGCACTTCGCCCTGTTCGGCAACCAACTCGACGCGCTGCCGAAATCCTACACCCGCTACCTCGTGAACAGCCTGCGCGAGGCGTTCGATCTGCCGGGCGTGCCGATCCGCCTGTCGCTCCGAACCTCGAAGAACCCGTTCGACAAGGGCGAGTAGGGGTCAGCGCGGTCTCTGGTCGGCGGGGAGGTTGCGGGCGTAGGCTTCGCGCTCCTCCTTCTCACGGATCAGCTTCTCGTAGGCCGCCTTGGCCTCCGGCGACACCGTGAGGGTGCGCGCCTGCGCGGCCTTGCGCTTGGGCGCCCGCTTGAACCGGTCGGTGGATTCGCTCATGGCCTGAATACCCCCGTCTTGACTGGTTGCGGACAGATCTACCGCGTTCCTGGTCGCTTGGCGACTGTCAATGACCGCGCGGCAGGCCAAATCTCGCTGGTCCGAGAGAGCTTTGCCGGCTGAGCCGTGGGCCGGAGTCCTTTGGGACGAGGCCGGGATTGGGATGGGACCGCCCCCTGCGCCGGTCCGGGGCGTGGCGGCACCGCCGGTCATCGGTCCATATAGGCGGCCAGCTCCTCCGGCTCTCCCGTCGGGAAGGTCTCCCGCAGATGCTCCAGGAAGGCCGAGACCCGGGCGCTGAGGAGCCGCCGCGACGGGTAGAGCGCCCACAGGGCGATGTCGGATTCCGCCACGTCGCCCCAGGAGACCAGCCGGCCGGCGGCAAGGTCGTGGGCGACGAGGGAGACCGGCAGGCGCGCGGCGCCGATGCCGGTGCCGACCGCGTTGCGGATCATCACGAGGGACGACAGGGCCAGCACCGGCGTGACGGCGAGCGGCGCCCCGCCCGCCAGGGTCCACACCGCCCGTTCCTCCATCCTGCGCACCACTGCGGGGGCGCGGTCCCCTTGCGCCGGGCGGGCGAGGCCGGGGCTCGCCACCACCACCATCCGGTCGCGCAGGAAGGCCCGCCCGACCAGACTCTCGTCCGGGGCCGGGTTGACCCGGATCACCAGGTCGTAGCCCTCCTCGATCATGTCGACGGCCCGGTCCTCCGTCGTCACGGTGAGACGGACCTCCGGGTATCTCAGCGCGAAATCCGCCGCGACCTTGCCCATGGCGATCTGCGAGAACAGCAGCGGCGCGCTGATCCGCAGCCGGCCCCGGGCCCCGGCCCCGCCCGCGGCGATCGCCGCCGCGGTCTCGTCCAGCTCGGTCAGCAGGGCCCCGGCCCGCTCGTGGAGCGCCCTCCCCTCCTCGGTCAGCGTCAGCACCCGGGCGCCGCGCTCGAACAGGCGCAGATTGAGGCTCGCCTCCAGCTCCGCAACCCGGCGCGACAGCGTCGCCTTCGGCCGGCCGCTCGCGCGGGCGGCGCGCCCGAACCCGCCATGGCGGGCGACGAGGGTGAAATCAGCCAGCGCCAGCAGGTCCATCCGTTCCACTCACGAGACGCCGCGTCCAGATCGGACGCCTATCGGTGCGATCCCGGATCGCCCATCCTGCCGGTGCGTTCAACGACGAACCCGGAGCAAGCCCATGACGATCCTGGTGACCGGCGCCACCGGCACGGTCGGCCGCCACGTGGTGCATCACCTCGCGCAACGCGGCGCCGACACCCGCGCCCTCGTCCGTGATCCCGCCAGGGCGGATCTCCCGGCGGGCGTCGCAATCGCGAAGGGCGATTTCCTCGACATCGACGCGATGCGCGGCGCCTTGTCGGGCGTCTCGACCCTGTTCCTGCTCAACGCGGTGGTGCCCGACGAGGTCACGCAGGCCCTGGTCGCGCTCAACCTCGCCCGCGAGGCCGGGGTCGCCCGGGTGGTCTACCTGTCGGTGATCCACAGCGACCTCTTCGTGAACGTCCCGCATTTCGCCGGCAAGTTCGGCGTCGAGCGGATGATCGAGCGGATGGGGTTCGAGGCCACCATCCTGCGCCCGGCCTATTTCATCGACAACGACCGCATGGTCGCCGACGTGGTGCTGCGGCACGGCGTCTACCCGATGCCGCTCGGCCACAGGGGCCTCGCCATGGTCGACACGCGCGACATCGGCGAGATCGCGGCCCTGGAGCTGATCCGGCGCGACGGCGAAGCCGCCCCCCTCACCCGCCTCAACCTCGTCGGGCCCGAGACGCTGACCGGGCCGGAGGTCGCCGCGATCTGGTCGGAGGTGCTGGGCCGCCCGGTCGCCTATGGGGGCGACGACACCGCCGGGTTCGAGCAGAGCCTGCGGGGCTCCATGCCGCCCTGGATGGCCTTCGACATGCGCCTGATGGCCGAGCGCTTCCTGACCGACGGGATGATCCCGGAGGCGGGCGACCGCGAGCGCCTGACCGCGCTGCTCGGGCGCCCGCTGCACGCCTACCGCGATTTCGCCGCCGCCGTCGCGGCCTCCGCCTGACCGCGATCTCCCGACCGGCGGAGGCCCTCCGCCGGTCGGGGATGCGGATCACTTCCTGAGCGGCACGCCCTTCGTGGTGAAACGCTGCCCGCCGCCGGCGGAACGCGCGGGGCGCGGCGGCTGGCCCCGCCCCTTGCCCGCGCCCAGGCCCGTCCCCGGCGGCTGCGAGAACGGCACGAGCTGGTCCGGCCGCGGCCCGATGAGATCGGCGCGGCCCATCTCCCGCAGCGCCTCGCGCAGCAGCGGCCAGTTCTCGGGATCGTGGTAGCGCAGGAACGCCTTGTGCAGCCGCCGCTGCCGCAGGCCCTTGATCGCCTCGACCGGCTCGCTGCCGCCACGCCGCACGCCGCGCAGCGGGTTGATCTCGGTGTGGTACATCGCCGTGGCGGTCGCCATCGGCGACGGCAGGAAGGTCTGGACCTGGTCGGCGCGGTAGTTGTTCTTCTTGAGCCAGAGCGCGAGGTGCATCATGTCCTCGTCCGTCGTGCCCGGATGCGCCGCGATGAAGTACGGGATCAGGTAGTACTTCTTGCCCGCCTCCTTGGCGGCGGCGTCGAACATCTCCTTGAAGCGGTCGTAGGTGCCGATCCCCGGCTTCATCATCTTGTCGAGGGGCCCGCGCTCGGTATGCTCGGGCGCGATCTTCAGGCGGCCGCCGACATGGTGGGTCACCAGCTCCTTGACGTATTCCGGGCTCCTGACCGCAAGGTCGTAGCGCACGCCCGACGCCACCATCACCTTCTTGACCCCCTTCACCTCGCGGACCTTGCGGTAGAGCCGGATCAGGTCGTCGTGCGAGGTGTTGAGGTTCGGGCAGATGTCCGGAAAGACGCAGGAAGGCAGCCGGCACGCCGCCTCGATCTTCGGGTCCTTGCAGGCCATCCGGTACATGTTGGCGGTCGGCCCGCCGACATCCGAGATCACGCCGGTGAAGCCCGGGGTCTTGTCGCGGATCCGCTCGATCTCGCGCAGGATCGAGCCCTCCGAGCGGTTCTGGATGACGCGGCCCTCATGCTCGGTGATCGAGCAGAAGGTGCAGCCGCCGAAGCAGCCGCGCATGATCGTCACCGAGAACTTGATCATGTCCCAGGCGGGGATCTTGGCGTCGCCGTAGGACGGATGAGGGGCGCGGGCATAGGGCAGGTCGTAGACCGCATCCATCTCGTCGCTGGAGAGCGGGATCGGCGGGGGGTTCACCCACAGGTCGCGGTCGCCGTGGCGCTGGACGAGGGGGCGCGCATTGCCGGGATTGGCCTCCCGGTGCAGCACCCGCGACGCGCGGGCATAAGCCTCCTTGTCGTCCTTGACCTCGTCGTAGGCGGGCAGCCGGATCACGGTGTCGCCGGGCTTACGGGAGGCGGCCTCGTCGGCGGAGTCGAGATCGTCGGCGGGCAGCTCGGTGTAATGCTCGGGCACCCGGCGGAACAGGGCGACGCCCCGGATCGAATCCAGGTCGTGCGGCGCCTCGCCGGCGGCCATCCGGTTCGCCACCTCGACCACCGCCCGCTCGGCATTGCCGTAGATCAAGAGGTCGGCCTTGGCATCCGCCAGGATCGAGCGGCGCACCTTGTCGGACCAGTAATCGTAATGCGCGATGCGGCGCAGCGAGGCTTCGATGCCGCCGAGCACGACCGGCACGTCCTTGTACGCCTCGCGGCAGCGCTGCGTGTAGACGATGGTGCAGCGGTCCGGCCGTTTTCCGCCTTCGCCGCCGGCCGTGTAGGCGTCGTCGTGGCGCAGGCGGCGGTCCGCCGTGTAGCGGTTCACCATCGAATCGAGGTTGCCGCCGGTGACGCCGAAGAACAGCGTCGGCTTGCCGAGCACCTTGAACGGCTCCGCCGACTGCCAGTCGGGCTGCGCGATGATGCCGACCCTATAGCCCTGGGATTCGAGCAGCCGGCCGATGATCGCCATGCCGAAGCTCGGGTGATCGACATAGGCGTCGCCCGTCACCAGCACGATGTCGCAGGCGTCCCACCCGAGCGCGTCCATCTCGGCGCGGCTCATCGGCAGGAACGGCGCCGCCTTTCCGTTGGGCGGCGAGGCACAGGCCAAGGGGGCCACGGAGGGGGCCACGGATCGATCGGCAGAGAGCGGGAGGTCCATGGGGCCGATGCATAGGCCGGCGGGACCGCGAGATCAACGAATCGCGCGATCAAGGAATGGCGAGGCGCCGGCCCCCGCCTTGCCTCAAAGCAGCGGCCACCCCATCACGCGACCCGGCCCAGGATCACGTCACGCTCCGGCACCGCCTCCGCGCCGAGGCGATAGGCGGCCAGGACTTCGGCCTCCGCCCGCGCGGCGGCGGCCTCGCTGCGGGCATGCACCACAGCCAGCGGCCGGTCCGGGCCGACCTCCGCACCGACCGGAGCGAGGTCGGTGAGGCCGACGGCGTGGTCGATGCCGTCCTCCGGCCGGGTGCGGCCACCGCCGAGGCCGATCACCGCGACGCCGATCGCCCGCGTGGCGATGGCGGCGACCCGGCCTGCCTGCGGCGGCACGATCGGGCGGATCACCGGCGCGCCCGGCAGGTGGCGCTCCGGCTGCGCGACGAGATCGGCTGGGCCGCCGAGCGCCGCCACCATACGCGAAAAGGTCTCGGCGGCGCGGCCGGAGGCCAGAGCGTCCTCGAGGCGCGCCGTGGCCGCGGTCGTGTCGGGGCTCAGGCCGCCGAGGACCAGCATCTCGGCGCCGAGCGCCAGGGTGACGGCGTGGAAGCGCGGCTCGCGCCGGCGGCCGGTCAGGTAGGCGATGGCATAGGCCACCTCGGCGGCGTTGCCGGCGACGGAAGCCAGCGGCTGGTCCATGTCGGTGAGGAGGGCACGGGTCGGCAGGCCGGCGCCGTTCGCCACCGTGACCAGGCTCTCGGCGAGGCCGTAAGCGTCCTCCGGGCGGGCCATGAAGGCGCCGGATCCCGCCTTCACGTCCATGACGAGGCCCTGGAGCCCGGCGGCGAGCTTCTTGGCCAGGATCGAGGCGGTGATCAGGTCGAGGGATTCGACCGTGCCGGTGACGTCGCGGATGGCGTAGAGCCGCCGGTCGGCGGGGGCGAGGTCCGGGGTCTGGCCGATCACCGCGCAGCCGACCTCCCGGGTGACGCGCCGAAACAGGTCCACCTCCGGCTGCGAGACGTAGCCCGGGATGCTGTCGAGCTTGTCGAGGGTGCCGCCGGTATGGCCGAGGCCGCGGCCCGCGATCATCGGCACGTAGCCGCCGCAGGCCGCGACCATCGGGGCAAGGGCCAAGCTCACCGTGTCGCCGACGCCGCCGGTCGAGTGCTTGTCGACGACCGGGCCGGGCAGGTCCCAGGTCAGCACCGTGCCCGAGCGCATCATCGCCCGGGTCAGCGCCACCCGCTCCGGCAGCGACAGGCCGCGGAAGAACACCGCCATCGCGAAGGCGGCCGCCTGCCCCTCGGTGACCCGGCCCGCGGTCAGGCCGGCGATGAAACCCTCGATGGCCTCGGGCGGCAGCGCGTGGCCGTCGCGCTTGAGGCGGATCAGTTCCTGCGGCAGCAGCGTCATGGGGTCGTCCCGGGAGGAGAAGTCGGAGCTTGTGCGAGCGGCGAAGACAGCCTCTCGGCCGGCCGTCTCACCCCCACCCGCGACCTCGGGATGAGGTCGCGGGCGGGAGAGGGGTTTTGGTCATCGTCGCAGAGCCTCAAGGAGACCGCCGGAGAGCAGCGCCGTCACCAGGCGTCCGACATCCGCCGCCGCCTGCGCCGCCACCCGCTTGGTGTCGTCGTGATCCGGGGCGCCGATGGCAGCGCCCGGACCCGCCGCGAAGCCCGCCGCGTAGTTCGTGACGAGGGAGAGCGCCGCGACCCTGAGGCCGAAGAAGCGGGCGAGGATCACCTCCGGCACCGTCGACATGCCGACGAGGTCGGCCCCGAGGGTTTTCGCCATGCGGATCTCCGCCGGGGTCTCGAAGCTCGGACCCGAGAACCAGGCATAGACGCCCTCGTGCAGGGGGAGGCCGCGCGCCGCCGCCGCGGCCGTCAGGGCCGCCCGTAAGGCCGGATCGTAGGCATCGGCCATCGGCACGAAGCGGGCATCGGAGGGCTCGCCGACGAGCGGGTTCATCCCCGACAGGTTGATGTGGTCGGTGACGAGCGCGAGGCGTCCGGGGCCGGCCTCGGGCAGGAGCGAGCCCGCCGCGTTGGTGAGCAGGAGCGGCGGCGCCTCCAAAGCCGCCACGACGCCGACCGGCACCCGCATGACGGCGGCGTCGCCGTGCTCGTAGGGATGGGCGCGGCCCTGGAACAGCAGCACGCGCCGCCCGCCGAGGCGCCCCGCCACCAGCCGCCCGGCATGGCCCGAGACGCCGGAGGCCGGGAAATGCGGGATCTCGCCATAGGGCAGGGCGACCGGATCCTCGACCCGGTCGCCCAGGGGCCCGAGCCCGGTGCCGGTGACGAGGGCGAGAGCGAAGGGGCCGTCGAAACCGCGCAGCCGCAGGAAGGCGGCAGACTCGGCCACCCGGGGATCGTCGGGCGTGGCACTCACGCGAGGTTGTCCGGCCCGAACGAGGCCGGCAGCAGCTCGTCCAGGGTGAAGGTGCGCCTCACCCCCGCCGGCCCGGCGACGTGGATCGGCGTGTCCGGGGCGGCGAATTCGCGGATGCGCTGGCGGCAGGCGCCGCAGGGGGTGACCAGCGCCTCGCCGTCGCCGAGAACCAGGATCGCGGCGATGCGCCGGCCGCCGGCCGCGATCATCGCCGCGATGGCGCCCGCCTCGGCGCAGGTGCCGACCGGATAGGCGGCGTTCTCGACGTTGCAGCCGGCATGGACCGCGCCGGTCTCGTCGCGGATCGCCGCGCCGACATGGAAGCGCGAATAGGGAGCGTGGGCCCGGGCCTGGACAGCGCGGGCGGCGGAGAACAGGGTGTCGGTCGCTTCCATCCTCGTCCCGGTGGCCGCCTTCAGGAGAGTCTGGATCATGGCCCGCCGCCGAGCCCGTCGACAAGCCGCGCGGCGCGCCCTAAACCCGTATTCTTTCCACCGAGAAGGAAGTGTGTCGATGCTGGGACGGGTCGACCGTGGCGGGACCGGCGAGGCCGTCGTGGAATATGGCGACAGCAACCTGCGGGTGGTGCGGCCCGGCCGGTTCGTGCGCTGCGCGGTGACCGGGGTCGAAATCCCCCTCGACGCCCTGCGCTACTGGAGCGTCGAGCGCCAGGAAGCCTATGCCGATCCCGACGCCGTGATGGTGCGCCTGCGCGAGCGCTCAAAGACCGCCTAGCAGGGCACGGAACGCCTCCGGCGCGTCGAGGACGAGCCCCACCGGCAGCGTCGCCACCGGCAGCGTCTCCGGCAGGCGCACCCGGTCCTTCTCGGTCGTCACCAGCAGGAGACCCCGGGTGGCAGCCTCCGCCGCGAGGGCGTCGATCTGCGCCGCCGTGAAGGCGTGGTGGTCCGGGAAGGCGCGGGTCCCGTGCAGCTCGGCCCCGATCTCGCGCAGGCTCGCGAAGAATTTGTCCGGCCGGCCGATTCCCGCGAAGGCCAGGACCGGGCGCCCGCGCAACCGCTCCGCCGCCGCCGGGTCCGGCACCAGCCGGCCGCGCAGGGCCGGCAGGCCGCGCTCCCGCGCTTCCGCCAGCACCGCTGCGCCGGCCGCGCCCTCGCCGATCGTCAGGACGGCGTGGACATGGCCCCACTGCGCCTCCGCCGGCGCCCGCAGCGGACCCGCCGGACAGACCCGTCCGTTGCCCAAGCCCACCGCGCCGTCGACCACGGCGATCGCCAGGGTCTTGGCGAGGCTCGGATTCTGCAACCCGTCATCCATCACCACCACGTCGGCGCCGGCCGCGAGGCAGGCCCGCGCCCCCGCCACCCGGTCGCGGGCGACGATCGCCGGGGCGGTGCGGGCGAGCAGCAGCGGCTCGTCGCCGACATCCGCCGCGCCATGCCGCGCGGGATCGACCTGCACGGGGCCGGCCAGGCGCCCGCCATAGCCCCGGCTCAGGAAGGCCGGACGCCGGCCGAGATCGCGCAGAAGGCCCGCCACCGCGAGGGCCGTCGGCGTCTTGCCGGCGCCGCCGAGGGTGAAGTTGCCGATGCAGACGACCGGACAGGCTGCGGTCGCCCCGGCCCGCGCCATCCGGCGGGCGGCGAGCGCCCCGTAGACCGCGCCGATCGGCGCGAGCAGCCGGGCCGCCGGCGCCGGGTCCTCCCGCCACCAGAAGCCCGGTGCCCGGATCACGAGGCGAACCGCCCGGTGATCATCAGCTGGCAGATGAACGGCTCGATCGCCGCCATGGCCCGGTCGGTCGCGCCGCCGGCGGCCGCGATCGCCGCATTCCCCGCCCGGGCCATCGCCTGGCGGGCGGCGGGGTCGGCGAGGAGCTGGCCGATCGCTTCCGTCAGTTCCTGCCCGTCGCGCACGATCCGGGCGCCGCCGGCGCGGTCGAGCACGCCGTAGACCTGGGCGAAGTTGCGCACATGCGGGCCGTACAGGATCGCGGCGCCGAGGCGGGCCGGCTCGATCGGGTTCTGGCCGCCATGGCGGGCGAGCGAGCCGCCAACGAAGACCAGCGGGCAGAGACGGTAGAACAGGCCCAGCTCGCCCACCGTGTCGGCGACGTAGAGATCGACCTTGTCGTGCGGCTGCCCGCCGGCCGAGCGGCGCCCGACCCGGAGACCGGCCGACACCGCGTCGGCGGCGATGCCCGGCCCGCGCTCGGGGTGGCGCGGCACCACGACGGTGAGGAGGTCGGGATAATGGCGCTTGAGCGCCCGGTGGGCCGCGGTGGCGGCGGCCTCCTCGCCCGGATGGGTCGAGGCGGCGAGCCAGACCGGCCGCCCGGCCATCACGCGGGCGAGCTGGCGCAGTTCCTCGGGATCGGCCGGCGGGGGCCCGGCATCGAATTTCAGGTTGCCGCCCAGCTCGACCCGAGGGGCGCCGAGCCCCGCGAAGCGCTCGGCCTCGTCCTGGGTCTGCGCGAGGCAGAGCGCGATGCGCGACAGGAGCGCCCGGGCCACCGCCGGGCTGCGCTGCCAGCCCCGGGCCGAGCGCTCAGACATCCGCCCGTTGACCAGGATCAGCGGCACCTCGCGCTCGTGCAGCGCCAGGATGGTGTTGGGCCAGAGTTCCGACTCGGCGACGAGCGCCAGGTCCGGCCGCCAATGGTCGAGGAACCGGGCGAGGTAGCGCGGCGCGTCGAGGGGCGCGAACTGGTGCAGCGCGCCCCGGGGCAGCCGCCGCGCCAGCAGCTCCGCCGAGGTGCGGGTGCCGGAGGTGACGAGCACCGTGAAGCCGCGCCGGGTCAGGCGCTCGACGAGGCCGAGCAGCGACAACGCCTCCCCGATGCTGGCGCCGTGGGCCCAGACGAGGGGGCCGGGAGGCCGCGGCTTGCCGGGCCGCCCGGTGCGCTCCGGCAGGCGCACCGGATCCTCCTTGCCGCGCCGCCGCCGCCAGGCGAGGAGGCCCGCGAGCGCCGGCTCGCCGGCGATCAGTCCGTAATGATAGGCGCGCAGCAGCGCCGGCACATCCTCGCGCCTCATCGGGCGGACGCCCCTTTCCGCGTATGCACCGGGTCGATCCGGCCGACCTGCGCGAAGGCGCGGGCATGGACGGCGTTGAGGTCGGCCTCGATCCGCAGGCGCGCCGCCTCGATGCCGGCGGCGTCGAGGTCGCGGGGAACGGTGACCGGCTCGCCGAAGGCCATCACCCCGCGGCCGAAGGGCAGGCCGAGGCTCGCCCGGTCCCAGCTGTCGAATTGCAGATGGCGGCTCGTCACCACGGCGGTCGGCACCACCGGCCGGCCGGAGAGGCGCGCCAGCATCACGATGCCCTCGCCGCAGCGCCGCGACACCTTCGGCACGTCGGCGCTGAAGGCCACCGTCTCGCCGTCCTCCAGCGCCTTGAGGCAGCCGCGCAGGGCCGACACCCCACCCTTGGCCCACATCTCGCTCGCACGCCGGGCGCCCGAGCCGCGGATCACCCGCACGCCCATCCGTTCCAGCACCGCGGTGTTCACCCCGCCATCGATCGAGCGCGAGACCATCGTGGCGGCCCGGTCCTGCGGCCGGCGCACGAAAGGCACCATCAGGTGCTGCCCGTGCCACATCGCGATGATGAACGGCCGCAGCGGCGACAGCCAGTCATAGGCGCCCGGCGGATCGAGGCTGAAGCGGTTGGTGCCCCGCACCAGCTTCAGGTAGCTCGCGCCGAGGAGGCCGAGGCTCTCCTGGGCCGCCCGGCTGCGGGCGATGCGGGTGACGAGGCTCATGCGGGCACTTCGCGGACGGGGACGCTCGGGAGAGGGACGCGGCGATTCCGACCCGGCCAGGGTCGGGCGGCCCCTCGCGAATCCGGGCGTCGTCATGCTCCGTTCGGGCTCGCGAGGCAACCGCCGGCAGGTTGCATGAACGGGTGCGACGTGCCGCACGGCGTGCCGCGCGTCGCACCCGGCCCCGGCGCGGCGCGTCCGCGCCGGTGACCGGATCGGAGGCTGGCCGCGCGGCATCCCGCCGAGCGTTCCTCCCGGCACGACATGCCGTCAGCCCGCGGCCAAAGCGCAGGAACACCGGTCCGGAGGGCGGCACATCGGTGTCCGCGCGCCGTCGACGGGCCTTAGGGTTCCACCACGGCTGAACACCGCAGGGAGATCCCAATGACCCGCCTGGCCCCCAAGTTCATCACCTTCGACTGCTACGGCACGCTGATCTACTTCGAGATGGCGCCCGTCGCCCGTCGCCTCTACGCCGACCGGGTGCCGGCGGAGCGCATGGACGCCTTCGTGGACGACTTCTCGGCCTACCGCCTCGACGAGGTGCTGGGCCCCTGGAAGCCCTACAAGGACGTGGTCGCCAACGCGCTGACCCGCACCTGCAAGCTCAACGGCGTGGAATACCGCGACAGCGACGCCGACGCGGTCTACGCCGCGGTGCCGACCTGGGGCCCGCACCCGGACACGGTCGAGGGACTGGCCAAGGTCGCCAAGGAATTCCCCCTGGTGATCCTGTCGAACTCGATGAAGGATCTGATCCCGCATTCGGTCGCCAAGCTCGGCGCGCCGTTCCACGCCGCCTACACGGCGGAAGAGGCCCAGGCGTACAAGCCGCGGATGCAGGCGTTCGAGTACATGTTCGACCAGCTCGGCTGCGGCCCCGAGGACGTGCTGCACTGCTCGTCGAGCTTCCGCTACGACCTGATGACCGCACACGACCTGCACATCACCAACAAGGTCTGGGTCAACCGCGGCCACGAGCCGGCCAACCCCTATTACGGCTACCACGAGATCAAGGACATCCGCGGCCTGCCGGGCCTGCTCGGCCTGTGACGGCCTTGCGCCGCCTCCATGCCGTGATCCCGTCCGGCCTGTCCGCATTCCGGCCCCGGCCGCATCGCGGGCGGGCCGGGCGATCGCGGCGCACGGGCGGCGCCGCCCGATCCTTTCCCCTGTGATGCCCCGAGGACGACCCATGTTCACCAAGGACCGCCTGCGCGATCCCGCGCTCCTGCGCTTCCAGGCCTTCATCGCCGGCGAGTGGCGCGAGTCCGACGCCGGCGGCAGCCTGGCCGTGACCGACCCGGCGACCGGCGAGACGATCGGCACGGTGCCGGATTGCGGCGCCGCCGAGACCCGCGCGGCGATCGCAGCGGCCGAGGCGGCGTTTCCGGCCTGGCGCCGCACGGCGCCGGCGGAGCGCGCCGCGATCCTGGAGCGCTGGAACGCCCTGATCCTCGAGAATGCCGAGGATCTGGCGGCGATCATGACCGCCGAGCAGGGCAAGCCGCTCACGGAAGCCCGCGGCGAGGTCGCCTACGGGGCGAGCTTCGTGAAGTGGTTCGCGGAAGAAGCCCGCCGCATCACCGGCGACGTGTTCACCGCGCCGGTCGGAGACCGCCGGGTGCTGGTGCTCAAGGAACCGGTCGGCGTCTGCGCGGCGATCACGCCGTGGAACTTCCCGATCGCGATGATCACCCGCAAGGTGGCACCGGCCTTCGCCGCCGGCTGCCCGATCGTCGTCAAGCCCGCCGACCTGACGCCGTTCTCGGCCCTCGCCCTCGCGGTACTCGCCGAGCGGGCCGGGGTGCCGAAGGGGGTGTTCAGCGTCGTCACCGGCCAGGCGGCGCCGATCGGCGCCGAGATGACCGGCAGCGAGACCGTGCGCAAGCTGTCCTTCACCGGCTCGACCGCAATCGGGCGGCTGCTGATGGCCCAGTCGGCCCCGACCATCAAGCGGCTCAGCCTGGAACTCGGCGGCAACGCGCCGTTCATCGTGTTCGACGACGCCGATCTCGACCAGGCGATCGCGGGCGTCATGGCGTCGAAGTTCCGCAATGCCGGCCAGACCTGCGTCTGCGCCAACCGCATCCTGGTGCAGGACGGCATCCACGACCGTTTCGCCGCCCGCCTCGCCGAGGCCGTGGGCCGGCTCCAGGTCGGCAACGGCTTCGAGGCGGGCGTCACCATCGGCCCGCTGATCAACGACGCCGCTGCCGCCAAGGTGACGGCGCATCTCGACGACGCCCTCGCCCGGGGCGCCCGCCTGGTGGCGGGTGATCCGGAGGCGGTGCGGGGCCGCTTCGTGCCGCCGTTGGTGCTGACCGGGGCCGAGACGGGCATGCGGCTTTCCGTCGAGGAGACCTTCGGGCCGCTCGCGCCCTTGATGCGCTTCTCCCGCGAGGAGGAGGCGATCGCCATCGCCAACGCCACGCCGTTCGGACTCGCCTCGTATTTCTACACGTCCGACATCCGCCGGGCCTGGCGGGTCGGCGAGGCGCTCGAATTCGGCATGGTCGGGCTCAATACCGGAACCGTCTCGATGGAGGCGGCGCCGTTCGGCGGCGTGAAGCAATCGGGCCTCGGCCGCGAGGGCTCGGCCTACGGCATCGACGAGTACCTGGAACTGAAGTCGTTCCACATGGGCGGCCTCTAAAACAGCAGCGACCGAGACGGTCGCCCTCCAGAGTGCATCGGCCGCCCATGCTCGCGAACGCGGCTGCTCGCGACCGTGGCGAACCGGTGCAGCCGTCGCGGCGCCTGTCGATGTGGACGGCCGCCGCCCCTTCTCCACCATCCCTGCGCCCCGGCCCTCGTCGCAGAGCCGGGGCTCCAAACCAGGCCCCGAGACCCGACGCCATGACGATCCCGGACACGATCCTCCCAACGGATACCCCCCTGACGATCCGCCCGATGACCGAGGCCGATATCGAGGCGGTGCACGGCCTCTCGGTCGAGGCGCGCTGGCCGCACCGGGCCGAGGATTGGCGCCTGATGCTGGCGCTCGGCCACGGCCTCGTCGCCTGCGACGGGGAGGGCCGGGTCACCGGCTCGGCGATGTGGTGGCCCTTCGGCGAGGGTCTCGCCACCATCGGCATGGTGATCGTCTCG
Source organism: Methylobacterium aquaticum (assembly GCF_001043915.1). Lineage (GTDB taxonomy): Bacteria > Pseudomonadota > Alphaproteobacteria > Rhizobiales > Beijerinckiaceae > Methylobacterium > Methylobacterium aquaticum. Next base: position 28,397 of record NZ_LABX01000237.1, read on the forward strand.
CCCCGGATGCAGGCCCGGGGCACCGGGCGGCGGCTGATGCGGGACCTCTTCTCGGCGGCCGGGACGCGCACGATCCGCCTCACCGCGACGGAGGCGGGCCGGCGGCTCTACGAATCCGAGGGGTTCCGCGTCACCGGCAGCAACACGCAATACCAGGGCATCGCGGAGGCGGGCGCGGTGACCGCCGATCCACGGGTGCGGCCCGCCGCCGAGGCCGACTGGCCGGCCATCGCGGCCCTCGACCGTGAGGCGGCCGGCGACGACAGGAGCCGGATGCTCGACGCCCTGCACCGGCTCGGGGAGACTTTCGTCCTGGAGGAGGCGGGGCGGATCGTCGGCTTCTCGGTCTGCCGGGCTTTCGGGCGTGGCCATATCGTCGGCCCGATCGTCGCTGCGGACGCCGTGGATGCTGTCGCTCTCGCCGGGCCGCATGTGCGGGCCCATGCCGGCGGGTTCCTGCGCCTCGACACGCCGGAGCGCGATGGTGCGCTCGTCGCCTTCGTGGAGGCGAGCGGTCTTGCCAATGTCGACCTGTCGGTGACGATGACCCGGGGCGTGCCGCCCCGGACCGGGCCGGCCCGGATCTTCGCCCTCGCCAACCAGGCCCTGGGATAGCGGCCCCGTCCGCCAAGGAGCACGTGCTCGAAATCCGCCGGGACGGTCCCGCGGCACACGGGAGCCCAACGGACCGGGCGTCCGTCGGGAAAGCCCCGCGGCATACTCAATCTGGTGCCCAATAATACCAACGGCCGAAGATGCTGACGCATCGATTCGATCTCGGGCAGGCCCGAGATCGACGCGGCCGTTGACTTCATCTCGAATTGTCGATGCCAAGCCAAGAGACTTGGCGAAAATTCGCGAACGGAGCCAAAGGTCGCTTTCAACGACCGTTGGTATAAGATGAAGCTTTCTTATTTTGCGCTGCACTTGAGCGAAGCTGCAAAATTTATCACGTCTGGGAGATCGAAACGGAATCTTCGCGGGCCAAGACTCGGCGGGCCAAGACTCCGCGGGTCGGGCATCGGCGTCGCAATGGCGGCGCCCGGGCACCGCCGGCTGACGGCGATGCGCGATCCCGAACCGTCATGGCCGTGCGCCGCGTGGGCCGCGTCCGCTGGCGTGCACGGCCGGCTCTGTCGGCCAGGGCGAGACGACCGGACGCCCGACAACACGGGTGGCGGGTGAGCGCCGGGAGGCCCTGCGGAGGGCGCCCCCAATGGCGAGCCGCGGATCGGCGACCCGTCCAGGGTCGCTCACGCAACCACACCGGACGCCAGCACCCATCATCCAAAATTCCCCCGAGGCTCGACTTGCGGACGACAAAGTTCCGACGTAGTCTGCCGTAAGGATATAGAAATCATTCGGAAACAATTCTCCGTAGCGCTGCGAAGCATTGTGATTGCAGCCGGATGTCGACAGATCCAGGCCAATTGCATTTCAGGATCAGACGATGCGCGGTTTCGCCTGGGGTCTCGGTGCCGGCCTGACCGTCGCGGCGGGCACGCTCGTCGCGTGGCCGCAGGCGGGCTCGGTCCTCGCGTCGGCCCAAGGTCCGCTTCAGACGCAGGTGCAGGAGCAATGGGCCGCGTTGCGGTCCTGGCTCGGCAGCCCGGCCTCCGGGCCCGGGGCGGAGCCGCGATCGACGCCCGCCGCCCTCGTCCCGCTCGCTCCCGCCCGCGTCGCGGCCGAGGCGGCGCAGAGCGCCGACGTGCCGATCACCCTGTCGGGCATCGGCACCGTCCAGGCTTACAACACCGTCAACGTGCGCTCGCGCATCGACGGCGAGATCACCCGGATCCTGTTCCGCGAGGGCCAGGACGTGAAGGCCGGCGATCCCCTCGCCCTCATCGATCCGCGTCCGCTCCAGGCTCAAGCCGACCAGCAGGAGGCCGCCCGCCTCCGGGACCAGGCCCTGCTCGACGGCGCCCTGCTTGATCTCCAGCGCTACGAGGCCCTCGTCCTCAAGGATTTCGCCAGCCAGCAGCAGGTCGACCGGCAGCGGGCGCTGGTCGCCCAGTACCGGGCCCAGATCAAGAGCGACGAGGCGCAAGTCGCCTATGCGCGCACCCAGCTCGCCTACACCACCATCGCGGCGCCCTTCGCCGGGCGTACCGGCCTGCGCCTCGTCGACCAGGGCAACTACGTCCGCGCCGGCGACGCCTCGGCGATCGTCGTGGTGACCCAGCTCCAGCCGATCTCCGTCGTCTTCACGCTCCCCGCCTCCGCCGTCGCGAGGAGCCGCCTGACCCTCGGCGAGGTCTCGGCGCCGGTCCGGGTCTTCGGGGCCGACGAGCGCACCCTGCTCGATACCGGCACGGTCGAGCTCGTCGACAACCAGGTCGATCCGGCCACCGGCACCATCAAGCTCAAGGCGAGCTTCCCCAATGCCAAGCTGACGCTCTGGCCCGGCACCTTCGTCAACGGCCGCATCACCGTCGACATCCGCTCCCAGGGCGTCACCATCCCGCTGACCGCGCTCCGCCACGGCCCGCGGGGCGATTTCGTCTTCGTGGTCCAGGAGGGAAGCAAGGACGGCAGCAAGAGCGGGTTCCACGTCGCGACCCGGACCGTCACCCCGGGCCAAGCGAGCGGTGGCCGCCTCCTGATCGAGAAGGGGCTGAAGGCCGGGGAGCGCGTCGTCACCGAAGGGCATTACCGCCTGGAGACCGGCACCCCGGTCACGATCATCGAGAAGCCGGAGCCGCACCCCGCGCCCTCGCCCCGCCCACCGAGCTGACGGCCCACCACCATGTCGGCTCCCTTCATCCTGCGCCCGATCGCGACGGCGCTCCTCACCCTCGCGCTGATCCTGCTCGGCGTCATCGGCTACTGGGCCCTGCCGGTCTCCGCCCTGCCGGCGGTGGACTTCCCGACTATCCAGGTCACCACCACCTATCCGGGCGCCTCGCCCCAGGTGATCGAGACCGCGGTCACCGCGCCCTTGGAGCATTATCTCGGCCAGATCGCCGGCCTGACCCGGATGAACTCGACCAGCGCCGCCGGCACCAGCCAGATCACCCTGCAATTCGATCTCGCCCGCCCGATCGCCGTCGCCGCCCAGGATGTCCAGGCCCAGATCAACGCGGCGTCCGGCTGGATGCCGGTCGCCCTGCTGCCCGGCCCGCCGACCTACCGCCTCGTCAACCCGGCCGACGCGCCGGTGCTGATCCTGGCGCTGACCTCCGACATCCTCCCGCTGCACGAGGTCAGCGACTATGCCCAGACCGAGGTGATCCAGAAGCTGTCGCAGGTGCCCGGCGTCGGCGCCGTGACGGTCGAGGGCGACCAGACCCGCGCCGTGCGCCTCGCCGTCGATCCCGCCCGCATCGCCGGGCTCGGCCTGTCGCTGGAGGACGTCCGGCGGGCGGTGGCGGCCTCGACCCTCAACCTGCCGAAGGGCAGCCTCGACGGGCCACGCCAAGCCTTTCAGGTCGGCGCCAACGACCAGCTCCTGGACTCCGAGGCGTTTCGCGACGTGGTGATCGCCTACCGCAACGGCGCGCCGGTCCATCTGCACGACATCGGCACCGCCCGCGACGGGGTCGAGAACACAGACCTTGCCGCCTGGTTCGACGGCCGGCCCGCCATCCTCCTCGACGTGCAGCGCCAGCCCGGCGCCAACACGCTGGAGGTGGTCGATGCGATTCACGCCCTGCTGCCGAAGCTCCGCGCCGCCCTGCCGCCCGCGCTCAAGATCGCCGTCGTCACCGACCGCACGGTCTCGATCCGGGCCGCCATCGCCGACGTGCAGGTCACCCTGGTCCTCACCGTCGCACTCGTCGTGCTGGTGGTGTTCCTGTTCCTGCGCAAGCTCTGGGCGACGGTGATCCCGAGCGTCGCGCTCCCCGTCTCGCTGGTCGCGACCTTCGGGGCGATGGCGCTGCTCGGCTACTCCCTCGACAACCTCTCGCTGATGGCGCTCACGATCGCGTCGGGCTTCGTCGTCGACGACGCCATCGTGATGATCGAGAACATCGTGCGCCACATCGAGGCCGGCGAGGCGCCGCTGCCCGCGGCGCTCGAGGGCGCGCGCCAGATCGGCTTCACGGTGGTCTCGCTCACCGTCTCGCTGGTGGCGGTGTTCATTCCGCTGCTGCTGATGGGCGGCCTCGTCGGGCGGCTGTTCCGTGAATTCGCCGTCACCCTGTCGCTCGCGGTGGTGATCTCAGGGATCGTCTCCCTGACCCTGACGCCGATGATGTGCGCGCGCCTCCTTGCCCCCGAGCCGCCGGACCACAGGCCCGGCCGGCTCTATCGCTGGAGCGAGGCCGGGTTCGAGGCGCTGACGCGGCTCTACATGCGCGGCGTCGACGGCGTGCTGGCGCATCGCCGCACGACGCTGGCGGTGTTCGCCCTGACGGTGGCGGCGACCGCCTGGTGCTCCGCGGCGATCCCGAAGGGCTTCATCCCCGAGCAGGATACCGGCCTTCTCGTCGGCACCACCGATGCGGGCGCGGACATCGCCTTCCCGGCCATGGCCGAGCGCCAGGGCCGCATCGCCGACATCGTGGCGCAAGACCCGGCGGTGCGGGCGGTGTCGAGCTTCGTCGGCGCCGGCACCGTCAACCCGACCCTCAATACCGGCCGGCTCTACATCGATATCGGCCCGGCCGACCGGCGCGACCCGGCCCCTCGCGTCATCGAGCGCCTGCGCCGGGCGGTCGAGGGGGTGCCGGGCATCGCCCTCCACCTCCAGGCGGCGCAGGACCTCACGATCGAGACGCGGTCCGCCCGCACGCAATACCAGTACACGCTCCAGGCTCTCGACGGCGACAGCTTGCGCCTGTGGAGCCGGCGGCTCCTCGCGGCCCTGCGCGACGAGCCGGCCTTGGCCGACGTGGCGAGCGACCAGCAGGACGAGGGGCTGCAACTGGCGCTCACCATCGACCGCAAGGTGGCGGCCCGCTACGGCATCACCGTCGATGCCCTCGACCAGATCCTCTACGATGCGTTCGGCCAGCGCCAGATCGCGACCGTGTACGGCGCCCTCACCCAGTACCGGGTGGTGCTCGGCGTCGATCCGGCGGTGAGGGACGCGCCCGACCTCCTCGACCGGATCTATGTCACCCCCGGCACCTCGCGGGCGCTGACCGCCGGGGACGCCGCCAACGGGGTCGGCGCCGGCTACCGCGAGGCCGCGGCGGCGGTGCCGCTCTCCGCCTTCGTGCAGGTCGAGCGCCGCACGGCGCCGCTCTCAATCACCCATCAGGGCCTGTTTCCGGCCGTGACCCTGTCGTTCAACGTCGCGCCCGGCTCCTCCCTCGGGGCGGCCCTCGACGCCTTGAGCCGGGCGGAGCGGCGGATCGGCCTGCCCGACACGGTGACGACCGGCCTGTCGGGCGCGGCGGCCGAGTTCGCCGCCTCGCTGCGCAGCACCGGGATCCTGATCCTGGCCGCCATCGTCACGGTCTACATCGTGCTCGGCGTGCTCTACGAGAGCGTGATCCACCCGCTGACGATTCTCTCGACGCTGCCCTCGGCGGGCCTCGGCGCGCTCGTCGCCCTGATGCTCGCCGGCATGCCGTTCGACCTGATCGCGCTGATCGGCATCATCCTGCTGATCGGCATCGTGAAGAAGAACGCCATCATGATGGTCGACTTCGCCCTGGAGGCGCAGCGCGAGCGCGGGCTCACGCCCGAGGCGGCGATCCGCGACGCCTGCGCGCTCCGCTTCCGCCCGATCATGATGACCACCTTCGCGGCGCTCCTCGGCGCCTTGCCGCTGGCGCTCGGCGACGGGATCGGGGCGGAGCTGCGCCGGCCGCTCGGCGTCGCGATCGTCGGCGGCCTGGTGGTGAGCCAGGTGCTCACCCTCTACACCACGCCGGTGATCTACCTCGCCTTCGACGCGCTGACGCGCCGCCGCAGCCGGCAGCCCGCCGCCCTGGCGGCGGAGCAGGCTTCGTGATCCTCGCCGCCCCCTTCGTCGCGCGGCCCGTCGGCACCGCGCTCGTCGCTCTCGGGCTCCTGCTGATCGGCCTCGTCGCGCTCGCCCGGCTGCCGATCGCCTCGCTGCCCAATGTCGAGCGGCCGACCATCGTGGTCCAGGCGGCCCTGCCCGGCGCCAGCGCCGACACCGTCGCCTCGTCCCTGGCCCAGCCACTGGAGGACCGCCTCGGCCTGATCGCCGGCCTGACCGAGATGAGCGCCAACAGCACGTCGGGCGGCACCCAGATCGTGCTGCAATTCGCGCTGTCGAAGGACATCAACGCGGCGGCCGGCGACGTGCTGGCGGCGATCAACGCCGCGAGCCCCGACCTGCCCAAGGACCTGCCGCGCCCGCCAGTCTACTACAAGGCCAACCCCTCGAACATCGCCGCGGTGGTCCTGGCGCTGACCTCCGACATCCTGCCGCCGAGCGAGGTCTACGAACTCGCCGACAGCGTCGTGGCCGCCCGGCTCTCGGCCCTTCCCGGCGTCGCCCAGGTCTTCGTCTCGGGAGCGGAGCGGCGGGCGGTGCGGATCCGGGTCTCGCCGCGGCGGATGGCGACGATGCAGCTCTCCCTGGAGGAGGTGCGCGCGGCGCTCCGCGACGCCAACCAGAACCTGCCGAAGGGCGTGGTGACGATCGCCGACCAGACCTGGACGCTCACCGCCGACGACCAGCTGATCCGGGCCGAGGACTGGGCCGAGGTGATCGTCGCCTTCCGGAACGGCCGGCCGATCCGCCTCGGCGACGTCGCCGAGGTCAGCGACAGCGTCATCAACACCCGCCTCGCCGGCTGGTTCAACGGCGAGCGCGGCGTGGTCGTCTACGTCCGCAAGCAGCCCGACGCCAACGTGGTCGAGACGGTGGACGCCGTGAAGGCAGCCCTGCCCGAGATCGCCCGCTGGCTGCCGCCCTCGCTCAAGGTCCACACGCTCTACGACCGCACGGTGCTGATCCGCGAATCGGTGGCGGAGGTCACCCGCACCATCGCGATCGCGATCGGCCTCGTGATGGTCGTGGTCGCCCTGTTCCTGCGCCGGCTCGCCGCCACCCTGGTGCCGGTCATGAGCATCCCGGTGGCCCTCGCGCTCACCCTGGCGGCCATGGCGCTCGTCGGCTATTCCCTCGACAACCTGTCGTTGATGGCGCTCACCATCGCGGTCGGCTTCGTGGTCGACGACGCGGTGATCGTGGTCGAGGCGGTGGTGCGCCTGATGGAGGAGGGCCGCTCCGCGCGGGCGGCCGCCCTCGAGGCGGCGCGGCGGATGGGCGCCACCATCGTGGCGATCTCGGCCGCCCTCGCGGCGGCCCTCCTGCCGGTGCTGCTGATGCCCGACGTGGTCGGGCGCTACTTCCGCGAGTTCGGGCTGACGCTGGTGGCGGCGATCGTCGCCTCGGCGCTGGTCTCGCTCACCCTGGTGCCGATGCTGTGCGCGCGGCTGCCGCGGCGGAGCGGTGGCGAGCGCCCGCGTCCCCCGTCCCGGACGGCCCGCGCCTACCGGGCGAGCCTCGCCTGGTGCCTGCGCCACCCGGGGCCCGCGCTCCTCGTCCTGGCGGCCAGCACCGCGGGCTCGGCCGGGCTCTACGCCGCCCTGCCGAAGGCGTTCATGCCGACCCAGGATACCGGGATCCTGCAAGTCCGCACGATCACCGCCGCCAACGTCTCCTTTACCGCCATGGAGCGGTTGCAGCGCCAGGTCGCGCAAGCCATCCTGGAGGACCCGTCGGTGGCGGCGTTGAGCTCCTTCATCGGCGGCGACGGCGCGGTGCTCAGCAACGGCACCCTCTCGGTCGGCCTGAAACCCCTGGCGGAGCGGCCCGGCATCGAGGCGGTGGTGAACCGCCTGCGCGAGCGCCTCGCCCCCGTACCGGGGGTGCGGACCTTCTTCACGCCGCAGCAGGACCTGAGCCTCGGCGGAACGGGCGGCGCCGCGCGCTACCACTACGCCCTGGTCGGCCCCGACCCGGACGCCCTCTGGACCGCCTCGGAGGCGATGCGCAAGCGCATGCTGGCGATGCCCGAATTGACCGACATCGTGTCGAGCGCCGAGCGCGCCGGGCTGGAGGCCGGCGTGGTCATCGACCGTCAGCGGGCGGCGCAGTTCGGGGTGACGCCGCTCGCCATCGACAACACCCTCTACGACGCCTTCGGCCAGCGCCAGATCGACACGATCTACCTGCCGTCGAACTATGCCCGGGTGGTGCTGGAGGTGGAGCCCGCGGCCCAGGGCAGCCCGTCCTCGCTCGCAGGCCTCTACGTGCCGGGGGCGAGCCCGGACCGGCCGCAGGTGCCGCTCTCCGAGCTGATGCGGCCGAAGCGGGGCCATGCCGCGATGTGGCTGCGCCACCTCGACGGGATGCCGAGCGTGACACTCTCGTTCAACACGAAGCCCGGGGTGGTGATCGGCGATGCGCTGGCGGCGATCCGGGCGGCGGAGCCGGCCCTGCACCTGCCCGACGAGATCAAGACGAGCTTCCGCGGCGAGGCGGCGGAGGCCGGCAAGTCCGGGACGCGCCAGCTTCTGCTGTTCCTCGGCGCCGTCTTGGCGATCTACGTCGTGCTCGGCGTGCTCTACGAGAGCCTGATCCACCCGCTGACCATCCTGTCGACCTTGCCCTCGGCGGTGGTCGGCGGCCTCCTGGCGCTCCATCTCACCGGCACGCCGCTGACGCTGGTGGCCTCGATCGCCTGCGTGCTGCTGGTCGGGATCGTGATGAAGAACGCCATCCTGATGGTCGACGTCGCCCTCGCGCTCCAGCGCGAGCAGGGGATGAGCCCCCGCGACGCGATCCTGGAGGCGGCGCTGACCCGGGCGCGGCCGATCCTGATGACGACGCTGGTGGCGGCCTTGAGCGCGGTGCCGCTGGCGCTCGGCACCGGGCCGGGGCACGAGCTGCGCCAGCCGCTCGGGATCACGGCAGTGGGCGGGCTCGTCGTGTCGCAGCTGCTGACGCTGTATTCAACGCCGGTGGTGTTCGCGGTCCTGGCCGGGATGGCGCGCGGGCGTGAGGGGGCCGGCCGCCGGCGGGATCGGGCGCCGGTGGCCGTGGGTCGGTGAGGAACGCGGGCCTCGACGGCCCCGCCGCCGCGCTCGGAGCGCCCGCCTATGCCGGATCCGCCGGGATCCCGTCGATCGGGCATTCGGGCGTCCCCACCGCGGGGCGGGTGATCGCCCGGACGGCGTCGCGGGTGGCGTCGGGATCCTCGATCCAGCGGCGGTAGAAGTCGTAGGGGCAGGCCGACATCCCGTGCCGGTTCTCGCGCGAGTTGATCATCCCGGTATAGCCGCGATGGAGCAGCTTGAAGAGGTGGTTCTCCGACTGGCCGTGCCGGCGGGCGTCGCGGATCAGGAACTTCGACAGCACCGCGTACTGGATGCCGTTCTCCTCCTCGCCGCATTCGCCGAGCGTCCGCCCGTCGAAGCCGATCAGCGCCGAGTGGCCGAAATAGCTGTAGACCCCGTCGAAGCCGGCCGCGTTCGCCACCGCGACGTAGGAATTGTTGGCGAAGGCCATCGCCTTCGACATCAGGATCTGCTGCTCCTTGGCCGGGTACATGTAGCCCTGGCAGCGGATGATCAGCTCGGCCCCGCGCATCGCGCAGTCGCGCCAGATCTCCGGGTAATTGCCGTCGTCGCAGATGATCAGGCTGATCTTGAGGCCCTTGGGGCCGTCGGAGACGTAGGTGCAGTCGCCCGGGTACCAGCCCTCGATCGGCACCCAGGGCATGATCTTGCGGTACGTCTGGACGATCTCGCCCTGGTCGTTCATCAGGATGAGCGTGTTGTAGGGCGCCTTGTGCGGGTGCTCCTCGTGGCGCTCGCCGGTGAGCGAGAACACGCCCCAGACCTTGGCCCGGCGGCAGGCCGCGGCGAAGATCGCGGTCTCCTCGCCCGGCACCGTCGCGGCGTTCTCCATCATCTCGGCGGCGTCGTACATGATGCCGTGCGTCGAGTATTCGGGGAAGATCACCAGGTCCATGCCCGGCAGGCCGGCCTTCATGCCGACGATCATGTCGGCGATCTTGTGGCAATTGGCCAGGATGTCGGCCTTGGTGTGCAGGCGCGGCATCTTGTAGTTGACGACGGCCACGCCGACGCCGTCGTTGCTGCTCGAGATGTCACCGTGATGCATGGCGGGGGTCTCCTCCGTCGATCAGGGGCATGGGCCGGCAGGGCGCCCTCCCCGCACCGCGCGGGGAGGGCCGATGAGCGTCAGTGGCTGATCATCCACGGCCGCGCGGCCGGGAAGCCTTTGGCGGCCGCCGGCGCGGCGGCGGCCTTCTTCGGCGCGCAGCAGCCGCAGCCGGGGCCGTGGCTGCGCCGCGGCGCGTGGCGGCTGCGCTCGTTGGTGGCGTGGGCGGCCCTCACGCCCGCCTCCATGCCCGACAGGCGCGGCGCGGTGAGGAAGGCGCGCTCGCATGCCACGCCGCAATCCGGGCAGTCATGGGGATCGCGGAACTGCGCCATCGGGCGGAGAACCGTGAACGGGCCGCAGGACTCGCAGGAATAATCGTAGACCGGCATGCTACTTGTCCGGTGAGATCGGCATCTGGATCGCGCCGTCGAGGTATTGCGTCGGCCCGGCGGCGCTCGGGTTGATGTCGAACTCGAAGATGCCGGTCGGCAGCCACAGGGTCGCGCAGGCATTCGGCACGTCGACGACGCCGGAGATGTGGCCCTGCACCGGCGCGGTGCCGAGGATCGAGTAGGCCTGGGCGCCGGAATAGCCGAACTTCTTCAGGTACTCGATCGCGTTGAGGCACGCTTGGCGGTAGGCGACGGTCACGTCGAGGTAGTGCTGGCCGCCGCTCTCGTCGACCGAGATGCCCTCGAAGATGAGATGGTCGTCGAAGCGCGGGACGATCGGCGACGGCTTGAAGATCGGGTTCTTGATCCCGTACTTCGCCATGCCGTCCTTGATGACATCGACCTTGAGATGGACCCAGCCGGCCATCTCGATCGCGCCGCAGAAGGTGATCTCGCCGTCGCCCTGGCTGAAATGCAGGTCGCCCATCGAGAGCCCAGCGCCCGGGACGTAGACCGGGAAGTAGATCTTCGAGCCGCGCGACAGGTCCTTGATGTCGCAATTGCCGCCGTGCTCGCGCGGCGGGACGGTGCGGGCGCCCTCGGCCGCGGCCTTGTCCTTCGCCTCGCCGGAGAGCCGCCCCATATGGGCGGTCGGGCCGAAGGGCGGGTTGGCGAGCCCCGGCACCCGGGTCGGATTGGTGGCGATCAGCGCCGTCTCGCGCTCGTTCCAGGTCGCCAAAAGCTTCGGATCGGGCAGGCAGCCGATCAGGCCGGGATGGATCAGCCCGGGAAAGCGCACGCCCGGCACGTGGCGCGACTTCGTGAACATCCCCTCGAAGTCCCAGATCGACTTCTGGGCCAGCGGGAAGTGGTCGGTGAGGAAGCCGCCACCGTTCTGCTTCGAGAAGAAGCCGTTGAAGCCCCATTGCGAGTCCGGCTTGGCACCGATGTCGAGGAGATCGACGACCAGGAGGTCGCCCGGCTCGGCGCCCTCGACCCCGATCGGGCCGGACAGGAAGTGCACGATCGACAGGTCGATGTCGCGCACGTCGTCGGCCGAATCGTCGTTCTTGATGAACCCGCCGGTCCAGTCGTAGGTCTCGACGATGAAGTCCTGGCCGGGCTTCACGTAGGCCACCATCGGGATGTCCGGGTGCCAGCGGTTGTGCACCATGTCGTTCTCGTAGGCCGACTGGGTCAGGTCGACCTTGATCAACGTCTCGGGCATGCGTTTCCCTTTCCCCTGGAGCGGGTGGTGTCCCGGCTGTCGGCCGGGATCTTCGGCGCGAGGGCGCAAAACGCCCTCGCCATGTTCGGAACTAAACCGACAGGTAGCGGGCGACCGTCGCCTCATCGACGTCGGCGCGGGCATCCTCGTGGACGATGGCGCCGTTCTCGATCACCAGCACCCGGTCGGCGATGTCGAGGGCGAAGCTGAGCACCTGCTCGGAGACGACGATCGACAGGCCGCGCTCGTCGCGGATCTTCTTCAGCGTCCGGCCCATCTCGCGGATGATCGAGGGCTGGATGCCCTCGGTCGGCTCGTCGAGGAGCAGGACCGTCGGCCGGCTGGCGAGCGCCCGGGCGATGGCGAGCTGCTGCTGCTGACCGCCCGACAGGTTGCCGCCGCGCCGCGCCTTCATCTCGAGCAGGACCGGGAACATCGCGTAGAGGTCGGGCGGGACCTTGCTCTCGCGGGTGACGGTGAGTCCGGTCTCGATGTTCTCCTGCACCGTCATGGTGGAGAAGATCATCCGGCCCTGCGGCACGTAGGCGAGGCCGGCGGCGACGCGCTGGTGGCTCTTGAGCCCGGTCACGTCGCGGCCCGCGACCCGGATCGTGCCGCTCTTTGCCGGCAGGATGCCCATCAGGGTCCGCATCAGGGTCGACTTGCCCATGCCGTTGCGGCCCATCACGGCGACGATCTCGCCGGGCGCCACGGTGAGGTCGAGGCCGTGCAGCACCTCGCTCTGGCCATAGGCGGCATGGAGGCCCGTGATGGCGAGGGCCGGGGTGGCGCCGGGCGCCGGGATCGGGCCGGCATGGGGCACGGCGGCGGGGACGGTCTGGAGCATGGCGGTCCCCCTCAATGGCCGAGATAGACGTCGACGACCTTCGGATCGTTCTTGACGCGCTCCATCGAGCCCTCCGACAAGACTTTGCCCTGGTGCAACACCGTGACCCGATGGGCGATGTCCTCGACGAACTTCATGTCGTGCTCGATCACCAGCACCGAGCGGCCCTTGATGATCTGGTGCAGCAATTCGGCAGTCTTCTTGCGCTCGGCGACGCTCATCCCCGCGACCGGCTCGTCGAGCATCAGGAGCTCCGGGTCCTGGATCAGCAGCATGCCGATCTCCAGCCATTGCTTCTGGCCGTGGCTGAGGAACTCCGCCCGCTTGGTCAGGTGATCCTTGAGGAAGATCATCTCGGCGACCTCGTGGATGCGGTCGCGCACCGCGGCATCGCGCTTGAACGTCAGGGCGCCCCAGACGCTGCGGCCGCGCGGATACGAGATCTCCAGATTCTCGAACACGGTGAGGTCGTCGTAGATCGACGGGGTCTGGAACTTGCGGCCGACGCCGGCCTGGACGATCGCGCTCTCGGAGAGCTTGGTCAGTTCGCTGCCCTTGTACTTGATCGAGCCCGAAGTGGCGCGGGTGCGGCCGCAGATCAGGTCGAGCACCGTGGTCTTGCCGGCGCCGTTGGGGCCGATGATGACCCGGATCTCGTCGGGATCGACGTAGAACGAGACGTCGTTCACCGCCTTGAAGCCGTCGAACGAGACGGTCAGGGCCTCGACCGCGAGGAGGAACTCTGGTTGGCCGGCACTCGCGCCGGGGAGGATGGCGGCGTTCATGGATCAGGTCCTCACTCGGCGGGGGCGCCCTTGGGGAGCGGGCCGGCGCCCTGCGGCAACGCGGCGGCCTTGGGGCGGCGGGTCAGGAGCGGCGCCACGTGCTGGCGCCAGAGGCCGGCGAGGCCATCCGGGAAGGCGAGGACGACGGCGATGAACAGGGCGCCGAGTCCGAACAGCCAGAGTTCGGGGAAGGATTCCGAGAAGGTGGTCTTGGCCCAGTTGACGAGCAGCGTGCCGTAGATCGCCCCGAACAGGGACAGCCGTCCGCCGATCGCCGCGTAGATCACCATCTCGATCGACGGCACGATGCCGACGAAGGACGGCGACATGAAGCCGACCTGGAGGGTGAACATCGCCCCCCCGATCGCCGCGAAGGCGGCGGCGAGGCAGAAGGCGAAGATCTTGAAGCTCGCCACGCTGTAGCCCGAGAACCGGACGCGGTCCTCCTTGTCGCGCATCGCCACCAGGATGCGGCCGAGCTTCGAGCGCTTGACGAATTGCGCCGCCAGCACGCAGGCGACGAGGAGCCCGCCATTGACGAAGTAGAGCAGGGTCTTGGCCGAATCGGTGCGGATGTCCCAGCCGTGGAGCGTGCGCAGGTCGGTGATGCCGTTGATGCCGCCGGTATAGCCCTGCTGCCCGACGATCAGGATGGTCAGGATCGCGGCGATCGCCTGGGTGATGATCGCGAAATAGGTGCCGCCGACCCGGCGCTTGAACATCGCCGCCCCGATGATGAAGGCGAACAGCGTCGGCACCAGCACCACCGCGACGAGCGTCAGCGGCAGGCTCTTGAACGGCGTCCAGAACCACGGCAGCGCCGTGACCTGGTTCCAGTCCATGAAGTCCGGGATGCCCGGCGTCGACTGGATCTTGGTGTTCTCGACCGACGACGCCTCGAGCTTGAGGTACATCGCCATGCAGTAGCCGCCGAGGCCGAAGAACACGCCCTGGCCGAGGGACAGGATGCCGCAGGTGCCCCAGCAGATGACGAGGCCGAGGGCGACGAAGGCGTAGGTGAGGTACTTGCCCACGAGGTTGAGGCGGAAGCCGTCGAGGGCGAGCGGCAGCACTCCGAAGATCAAGGCGCAGAGGATGGCGAGGTAGGCCCATTCCATCGGCGTCATGAACGGGTTGTCGGTGCGGGTCGGGGATCTCATGCGGGTCGCTCCTCAGCGCCGGACCTTGAGGGTGAAGAGGCCCTGGGGCCGCAGCATCAGGATCGCCACGACGGCGAGCAGGGTGATGACCTTCGCGGTCGAGCCGGAGAGGAAGAATTCCAGGGTCGACTGGGTCTGCGAGATCGAGAAGGCCGAGGCGATGGTGCCGAGCAGGCTCGCGGCGCCGCCGAAGACCACGATCAGGAAGGTGTCGACGATGTAGAGCTGGCCCGATGTCGGCCCGGTCGAGCCGATCATCGTGAAGGCCGCACCGGCGACGCCGGCGATGCCGCAGCCGAGGCCGAAGGTGAGTCGGTCGACCCGTCCGGTGTCGATGCCCACGGCACCGGCCATCACCCGGTTCTGCATCACCGCGCGGACCTGCTTGCCGTATCGCGACGCGAACAGAAGCCCGGCGACCATCAGGGTGATGAGCACGGTGATTGCCATCACGAACAGGCCGTTGATCGGGATCTCGATCGTGCCGGTCGCCTGGATCGAGCCCATCATCCAGGACGGCAGCTCGACGCCGACCTCGCGGGCCCCGAAGATCGACCGGTAGGCCTGCTGGAGGATCAGCGACAGGCCCCAGGTGGCGAGCAGGGTGTCGAGAGGGCGCTTGTAGAGGTGGCGGATCAGCGCCCACTCGACCAGCATCCCGAGCGCCCCGGAAGCCAGGAAGGCCATCGCCATCGCGACAAAGAAATAGGCCGGGAACAGTCCGGGCAGGTGCGCCTGGAAGAAACCCGAGCACAGATAGGTCATGTAGGCGCCGAGGATCATGAACTCGCCATGCGCCATGTTGATGACGCCCATCTGGCCGAAGATGATCGCGAGGCCGAGCGCCATCAGCACATAGACGGAGAACAGAATGAGGCCGGCGAAGCCCTGCATGGCGAAGATCGCGCCGAGGTCGCCGAGCGAGTAGTCACCGAACATGGGTGGGCTCCGGCTGTGGTATTGTGGGATGTGTTGTGTGGCGCGCCATATCCCTCCCCGCTCTGCGGGGGAGCGTGCCCGGCGGCGCGTGCGCAGCACTCGTGCGCCGGGCGGGAGAGAGGACGCTGCTTCCGGAGAGGTCGCGACGGAAGTGACGGGCGCGACCTCGAACAGCGTCGCGCTGCCCCTTTCCCGGCCCCTGCTGACACAGGGTCCGCCCTCCCCCGCAG
This sequence comes from Methylobacterium aquaticum, assembly GCF_001043915.1. GTDB lineage: Bacteria > Pseudomonadota > Alphaproteobacteria > Rhizobiales > Beijerinckiaceae > Methylobacterium > Methylobacterium aquaticum. The sequence goes on from NZ_LABX01000237.1 coordinate 44,044, forward strand.
AAGGAGGGAGGGTTGGACCCTGCGCCCTACTGGTACCCCTTCGGGAACGGGTTCGGCTCGATCAGGTCGGCGCTCTCGTAGACGACCTCGAACTGGCCGTTCGGCAGCGCCCGGCCGACGCGGGTCTTCGACCACAGATGGTGGTTGGGGTGGATGCGGACATAGCCTTCCGGCGCGCCCTTGAACTCGATGCCGTCCGAGGCCGCCGCAACCTTGTCGACGTCGAACGAGCCGGCCTTCTCGACGGTCAGCTTCCACAGGTACGGGCCGAGATAGGCCGCCTGCGTCACGTCGCCGATCACCGTCTTCTCGCCCCACATCTTCTTGAAGGCGGCGACGAACTTTTCGTTGTTCGGGTTCTTCAGCGACTGGAAGTACTTCATGCAGGCATAGGCCCCGGCGATGTTCTCGCCGCCGATGCCGTCGATCTCGTCCTCGGTGACCGAGATCGTCATCAGCACCTGCTTCGACAGGTCGATGCCGGCCGCCTTCAGCTGCTTGTAGAACGCCACGTTCGAGCCGCCGACCACGTCGGTGAAGATCACGTTCGGCTTCGTCAGCTTGATCTTGTTGATGACGGAGTTGAACTGGGTGTGGCCGAGCGGGAAATATTCCTCACCGACGACCTTGCCCTTCAGCACGTTCTCGACGTGCTTGCGGGCGATCTTGTTCGAGGTGCGCGGCCAGATATAGTCCGAGCCGATAAAGAAGAAGGTCTTGGCGTCCTTCTCCTTCGCCACCCAGTCGAGGCTGGCGAGAATCTGCTGCGTCGCCTCCTGGCCAGTATAGATGACGTTCTTCGACTGCTCCAGGCCCTCGTAGAAGGTCGGGTAGTAGAGCATGCCGTTATATTGCTCGAAGACCGGCAGCACCGCCTTGCGCGAGGCCGAGGTCCAGCAGCCCATGACGGCGGCGCACTTGTCGTTGACGAGGAGCTTCTTGGCCTTCTCGGCGAAGGTCGGCCAGTCGGAGGCGCCGTCCTCCTGGATCACCTTGATCTTGCGGCCGAGCACGCCGCCGGTGGCGTTGATCTCCTCGATCGCGAGCTTCTCGGCCTGCTGCGCGCCGGTCTCGGAGATCGCCATCGTGCCGGTGACGGAATGCAGGATGCCGACGGTGACCTCGGTGTCGGTCACCGCGAGGCCGGTCGTGTTGACGGCGGCGGTCGGCGGGGCGGCGGCGAGGGCGAGGCGGGGCAGACAAGCCGCGGCCGGCACCACCGCGAGCCCCATCAGCAGCCGGCGCCGCAAAGCCGATTCGAGGCCCAGATCGTTCTCAGCCATCACCCTCTCCTGTCGGTCCCGCCCGGGCGCCCTTTCCGGGTCGCTCCCGCCGCGTTCGGATGTCAGGCTAGGTGGCGTTTTGCGCCGCAGCATATACGCGTTTTTGCGTATTCCGCGCCGGGCGGAAGCCAGACAGGATCATGCGCTCCCGTGTGGCGCGCGACGGGATGCCGGGAAAGGATTCCCGGATCTTGCGCCGCAGCGGAGGCGCCAGGGAGGCCCATGCCCGGACGACAGCGCATCATCCCGGTCCGCCGCGAATACAACCAATGGGTCGCGAACGAGACCCTGGAGGACTTCGCCCTGCGCTTCACCGCCAAGCGCGCCCGGCGCTGGTCGGGCTGGCGGGTCGCCCAGACGGCGCTCGGCTCGGTCGCCTTCCTGGCGCTGGAGGCGATCGGCGGCACCCTGATCCTGTCGAGCGGCTTCACCAACACGCTGTGGGCCGTGCTCACGGTCGGGCTGGTGATCTTCCTCACCGGCGTGCCGGTGAGCGCCTACGCCGCGCGCTACGGGCTCGACGTCGACCTGCTCACCCGGGGCGCGGGCTTCGGCTATATCGGCTCGACGATCACCTCCCTCATCTACGCGAGCTTCACCTACCTGTTCTTCGCCATCGAGGCCGCGATCCTGGCGCTCGCCCTCGAACTCGGCTTCGGGCTGCCGCTCGCGGTCGGCTACCTCGTCAGCGCGCTGGCGGTGATCCCGCTGGTGACCTATGGCATCGCGCTGATCAGCCGGTTCCAACTCGTGACGCAGCCGGTCTGGCTCGCGCTGAACCTCCTGCCCATCGCCTGCATCGCGGCCTATGCGGATGCCCCGCTCGACGCCTGGATGACGCATGCCGGGCTCGCGGGCGGGGGGGCCGAGGGCTTCGATCTCCTGCTCTTCGGCTCGGCCTGCGGGATCCTGTTCGCGCTGATCGCCCAGATCGGCGAGCAGGTGGATTTCCTGCGCTTCGTGCCGCCGCAGGCCCCGGGCCGGGGCTGGCGCTGGTG
>NZ_LABX01000238.1 GCF_001043915.1 Methylobacterium aquaticum
TGGTGGGAGCCGGCGCCGGCTACGGGCTCGCGCGCGGCGCATGGGTCATTCCCGGTGCGGTCGCGACACGGCTTCCGGAACCGGTCGCGGCGTGGCTGCCCAAGAGCGCGCCACCCATGCCCCCGGAACTCAAGGATTATGCCTTCGAGCTCCTGGACCCAGGGACAAAATCGGGCGAGGCGACACTCAAGGTCCGTCTTCTCGACAAGCGCGTCGAAAAGCCCGTGGCGGACGCGCTCGTCTACGCGCATCGCCTCGACATGGCACCCGACGGGATGCCGACGATGACGGGCAAGCTGAAGCCTGAGGCGAGCCCGGGACCAGGCATCTACGCCTTCAGGGCCAACCTGGCGATGGAGGGCCGCTGGCGCCTCTCGCTGGCCGCGAAGGTACCGGGCGAGACCGGCACCGTCCAAGACCAACTCGTGCTCAAGGCCGTCGAGTGATGGACCAGACGACACCGGTCCACTTGGCGCGGCAACGTGACCGTGCGCACCGAGGCGGCCATGCGAAGGCATGGGTCGCGGGCCTCGTTCTCCTGCCCCTCGCCGTCGGGGGCGGCGCCCTCGCCGGGCTGCGGGCCGGCGAGGCGGGATGGCCCTTGCCGGCGTGGTTGCCGCCCTCGGTCTCCGGTCTGCTCGTCGGCCGCGATGCGAAGCCGGCCGCGGCCGCGGATGCGCCCGTCCTCTACTACCGTGATCCCGACGGAAAGGCGGCCTACGCGCCCGCGCCGGCGAGAACGCCCGACGGACGCGACTACCTTCCCGTGCATGTCGGCGAGGATTTCGACTTCGAGCCGCGGCCCGCCGCGGCAAAGGCGGTCGAGGCGAACGCCGCCTATGCCGCGCCACCGGGAGGGACCCGGAAGATTCTCTACTACCGCAACCCGATGGGCCTGCCGGACACCTCGCCGGTGCCGAAGAAGGACTCGATGGGGATGGACTACCTCCCCGTCTACGAGGGCGAGGCCGAGGACGGCAACACCGTCAAGATCTCGCCCGGTAAGGTCCAGCGCACCGGCGTCCGCTCCGAGCGGGCCGAACGTCGCGTCGTCAGCCGAGCCGTGCGGGTGCCCGGCACCGTGACGCTCGACGAGCGCCGCGTCACCGTCGTGGCGACCCGCTCGGACGCCTATGTCGACCACGTCGAGAACGTCACGACCGGCGACCGCGTCCGCAAGGGTCAGGCGCTGGTCCACGTCTACTCGCCCGAGATCAACGCGGCGGCGGCCCAGCTCATCGCCAACCCAGGCTTCGACGGCTCCCGGCGGCGCCTGCAGAACCTGAACGTCTCGGAAGCCGTCATCGACGAGATGGAGCGCACCCGGAAGGTGCCGATGGCCATCACCTGGTCGTCCCCGCGCGACGGGGTCGTCCTGGAACGCAACGCCATCGAGGGCATGAAGGCGTCGGCCGGAGACACCCTGTTCCGGATCGGCGACATCTCGACGATGTGGGTGCTGGCCGACGTCGCCGAGTACGACCTCGGCAGCGTCAAGGTCGGCCAGCCCGTCAGCGTGCGCGTGCGCTCGCTGCCCGGGCGCAGCTTCAGCGGCAAGGTCGGGCTGATCTACCCGCAGGTGAACACGCAGACCCGCACCACCCGCGTGCGCATCGAGTTGCCGAACCCCGACGGGGTGCTCCTGCCCGAAATGTACGCCGACGTCGAGATCGGGACTGGCGCGGCCAAGCCCGTGGTGGCGGTCCCGAACGATGCCGTCATCGACACGGGCGCGCGCCAGGTCGTGCTCGTCGACAAGGGCGAGGGCCGCTTCGAGCCGCGCGAGGTCAAGGTCGGCGCCCGCGGCGAGGGCTACACCGAGATCCGCGAGGGCGTGCAGGCCGGCGAGCAGGTCGTGACCGCGGCCAACTTCCTGATCGACGCCGAGAGCAACCTGAAGGCGGCGCTGCAGAGCATGGCGGCGCCCAAGTCCGCCGCCGAGCCGCAGGCGCAGGCCACGGAGGCCACCCGATGATCGCACGCCTGATCGCCTGGTCGGCCCGCAACCTCGTCCTGGTGCTGATCGGCACCGTCTTCGTGGTGGCGGCCGGTCTCTACAGCGTGCGCACCCTGCCGCTCGACGCCATTCCGGACCTCTCGGACGTGCAGACCATCGTCTACACCGAGTACCCGGGGCAGGCGCCCCAGGTGGTCGAGGACCAGGTCACCTATCCGCTGACCACGGCCATGCTGACGGTGCCGAAGTCGAAGGTGGTGCGCGGCTTCTCGTTCTTCGGGGTCTCGTTCGTCTACGTGATCTTCGAGGACGGCACAGACCCGTACTGGGCCCGCTCGCGGGTGCTCGAATACCTGAGCGCGGCCGGCAAGCGCCTGCCGGCCGGCGTGACGCCGACGCTCGGGCCCGACGCGACGGGGGTGGGCTGGGTCTACCAGTACGCCATCGTAGCCAAGCAGCAGACGCTCGCCGAGCTGCGCTCGCTCCAGGACTGGGTGGTGCGCTTCGGGGCCTCGCGCGCCGAGGGCGTGGCGGAGGTTGCGAGCGTCGGCGGCTTCGTGAAGCAGTACAACGTCGTCGTCGACCCGAACCGGCTGCGAGCGCAAGGGATTTCGCTGAAGGCGCTCCGCGACGCAATCCGGTCGAGCAACGCGGATGTCGGCGGCCGCACGGTCGAGCTCTCCGAGTTCGAGTTCATGGTGCGCGGACGCGGCTACCTGAAGAGCATCGCCGACATCGAGAACATCGTGCTGAAGACCGAGGCCGGCACCCCGCTGCGAGTCCGGGACATCGCCCGGGTTGAGCTCGGGCCAGACGAGCGGCGCGGCATCACCGAGATGAACGGTGAGGGCGAGGTCGCCGGCGGCATCATCCTGCAGCGCTTCGGCGCGAACGCGCTGAACGTCCTCGAGGGTGCCAAGCAGCGCCTGGCCGAGGTCGCCGCGAGCCTCCCGAAAGGCACGGAGATCCTGCCGGTCTATGACCGCTCGCAGCTCATCGAGGCGGCCATCGACACCTTGAAGCACACCCTCGTCGAAGAGAGCGTCATCGTGGCGCTCGTCTGCATTGTGTTCCTGCTGCACCTGCGCAGCGCGCTGGTTGCCATCGTGATGCTGCCGGTCGGCATCCTGATGGCGCTCGGCGCCATGCATCTTCTCGGGATCGGCGCCAACATCATGTCGCTGGGTGGCATCGCCATTGCGGTCGGCGCCATGATCGACGCGGCCATCGTCATGATCGAGAACGCCCACAAGCACCTCGAGCGTGCTCCTCGGGGCAAGCCGCGGGTCGAGATCCTGGTCGAGGCGGCCGCAGAAGTGGGTCCATCGCTGTTCTTCTCCCTCCTCGTGATCACGGTCAGCTTCCTGCCGATCTTCACCCTGGAGAGCCAGGAAGGGCGCCTGTTCGGGCCGCTCGCCTTCACCAAGACCTTCGCCATGGCGGCGTCGGCGCTCCTGTCGGTGACCCTGGTGCCGGCCCTGATGGTGCTGTTCGTGCGCGGGCGCATCATCCCCGAGCACCGGAACCCGCTGAACCGCTTCCTGATCTGGGCCTACCGCCCGATGATAGAGGTCGTGCTCAGGGCCAAGGTGCTGACAATCATGCTGGCGGTGGCGGTTCTCGGCCTGACCATCTGGCCGGCCCGCCAGCTCGGCTCCGAGTTCATGCCGGACCTGAACGAGGGCACCCTGATGTATATGCCCACGACCCTGCCGGGCATCTCTGTGACCCAAGCCGGGGAGCTGCTGGCGACCCAGGACCGCATCATCAAGTCCTTTCCCGAGGTCGCCTCGGTCTACGGCAAGGCGGGGCGCGCCTCGACGGCGACGGACCCTGCCCCAACCGAGATGTTCGAGACCATCATCGCCCTGAAGCCGAAGGCGGAGTGGCGTCCCGGCGTGACGCTAGCGAGCCTCAAGGCCGAGATGGACAAGGCCCTGCAGTTCCCGGGCGTGTCGAACGCCTGGACACAGCCGATCCGCGCCCGCATCGACATGCTGTCGACCGGCATCCGTACGCCGGTCGGCATCAAGATCTACGGCACCGACCTGACCGAGATGGAGAAGGTCGCCCGGCAGGTCGAGGCGGTCGTGCGCAACGTGCCGGGCACGTCGAGCGCCTACGCCGAGCGGGTCATCGGCGGCTACTTCCTCGACATCGTGCCGGACCGGGAGGCCCTTGGCCGCTACGGCCTGATGGTCGGGGACGTGCAGGACGTCATCGCGACGGCGCTGGGAGGCGAGAGCGTCACGAACACGGTCGAGGGCCGCGAGCGCTACACAGTCAACGTGCGCTACCCGCGCGCCTTCCGGTCGGATCAGCAATCCATCGCCACCGAGGTGCAGGTGCCGTTGCCGGCCGGCGGCACGGTTCCGCTGGGCGAGGTTGCCAAGGTCCAGCTGACCCGAGGGCCGACCTCGATCCGCACCGAGAACGGGCAGCTCGCGATCTACATCTTCGTCGATCTGACCGGGCGCGATCTCGGCGGCTACGTTGCCGAGGCCCGGGACGCGGTCAACAAGGAGGTCCGGCTCCCGCAGGGCATGAGCGTCCAGTGGAGCGGACAATTCGAGTACCTGGAGCGGGCGGAGGCCAGGCTGAAGATCGTGGTGCCCGTTACGCTGCTCGTCATCTTCCTGCTCCTCTACCTGAACTTCCGGCGCCTGACCGAGACGCTCATCGTCATGCTGTCGCTGCCCTTCGCCATGGTCGGCGGGGTGTGGCTGATGTGGTGGATGGGCTTCAACATGTCGGTGGCGGTGGCGGTGGGCTTCATCGCGCTCGCTGGCGTCGCCGCGGAGACCGGCGTGATCATGCTGGTCTATCTCGACCATGCCTGGGGCGAGCGGCGGGCCGCCGCCCGAGCCGCCGGGCGGGAGACCACGCGCGTGGACCTGTACCAAGCCATCATGGTGGGGGCGGTCGAGCGGGTGCGTCCAAAGATGATGACGGTCGTCGCCATCATGGCGGGCCTGCTGCCCATCCTCTGGAGCACCGGCGCGGGGTCCGAGATCATGCAGCGCATCGCGGTGCCAATGATCGGCGGCATGGTCTCCTCGACCGTGCTGACCCTCGTCGTGATCCCGGCCATCTACGGGCTCGTGAAGGGACGGCGGCTGGCGCTTCGGCAGGAAGGGTCGGCCACCGTGCAAGCGAGGCTCCCCCGGGCCGCCGAGTGAGAGTGGCTGGGCTAGACGGGCCGTCACGGCGGCCGTGAGAAGACAGGAGTTGGATATGAGCGAACTTTTCCGACCGTCCCGACGCATCGTGGTCCTCGGCCTGGCGGCCGCCGGCGTACAGGCGGCGTGGGCGGAGGATCTGCCGGAGGTCGTCGCCACGAAGGACCCGAGCTGCGGTTGCTGCGAGGCCTGGGTCAAACACCTGCGCGACGAGGGATTTCGCGTCCAGGTCGTGAACGCTCCGGTGAGCCCGGTCAAGGTCAGACTCGGGGTGCCTCGGGAGCTGGCCTCGTGCCACACGGCCCAGGTCGGCGGTTACGTCGTCGAAGGGCACGTGCCCGCATCGGCCATCAAGCGGCTGCTCGCGGAGAAGCCGACCGCCACCGGCCTCGCTGTGCCCGGCATGCCGGTCGGTTCGCCCGGCATGGAGGTCGATGGCATGGAACCGGCGACCTACGAGGTGGTACTGTTCGGCCCTGGCGGGCGAAGTACCTTCGCACGGTTTCGCGGTCAGCAGACTATTTAGGTGGACATAACGGCGCGGCCGGGATGGCAAGAGAGAGGCTTCGTGACTGATGTCAAGCAGAATGAGACGAATTTTTACTTTCGAGTACGATGCAGAGATTGCGACACGTCATTGCTGTGGCCGCAACGACGCAACGGGAGGCGTCTTTGATAAGCGGCATCATAGCAGAAGGCGTGACCGTAATCACGACGGCTTGGACCGTTGCGCTCCGATGCCGACTTTTTTCGGCATAGGGGAGGTACCTACGTCGCCGGGCCGTCTTCGCGGGGATCACACCACCGCACCTCCGGCGCCGATGTCTTGGGATTGTCGAAAAAGCTCACATGTTAGTCATTGAGATCTAGGACAAGCTGTATTATCGGATCTGCATGGCAGCATTCTGCGGACAATAGGAGAAGAGCATGAGGCGCACTGTTTTTGTGTTCGTAACCGGTTTGGCTCTCGGCCTTGCGGCGCCAGCCGTGAATAGGGCTGAGGCCGCGTGGTGGGAGAGCGTCCAGCCAGAGGCACGGGTGTGGTTGAACAAAGTTGATCCCCAGCATCGATCGCACCGGTCGGACGACGATCGACCTTGGGTCAGCGCGGAGGTTCACGGAGTCGACCCCCAGGTTGGAGCGGTCACGATCCATCATGGTCCGCTGTCGCAGGCCGGGATGCCGGCGATGACCATGAGCCTCCCAGTGCAGGATGCTGTCCAAGTCAATATGTTTAAGCCTGGCGACAGGGTTCTGGTTCAGGTCGCCGATGTCGGCGGCGTAGTCAGGATTATCAATATCAAGGCCCAGCGCTGAGCCTGAACTCGCGTCCTGCTAAATTCGGACGGTACGGTCCCAGTCTGGCGGTGACACTCTTCCAGTGAACACCGTCGGTCATGTGAGTACTGCGAGCGAAGGAGCCAAGTGTAAAATCAGGTCACACAATGATCTAGAGGCTATTACGGACCGGCGAGTGCGCCATTTTTGGAGAGATGCAGTCGCGCCGCTTCTACCCCTGCTATGTCAGCGATGACGAATGGGCACTGGTCGCGCCCTACCTGACGCTGCTACCCGAGACCGCCGCCCAGCGCGAGCATAGTCTGCGGGAGGTGTTCAACGGTCTGCGATACGTGGTTCGCTACGGTGTGACGTGGTGCGACATGCCACAGTCCAGGCGTCGAGATGCGCTTCCAGGCCGGCAAAGCTGGCAAAGGAGCGTCCGGCCACGGCGTTCCTCTTGACGTAGCCGACCCCGCGCTCGTCCTTGCCCTTGGTGCGGGCACGGTACGGCGCGCAGGCCCGGACCCGAAGCCCCAGTGTTTGGCGAAGGCCTGCAGGCGCGGGTGGAACACGACCTCGCGGCTGACCGGGTCGTGGTGCAGGACCAGGGTGCGGGCGTTGTCGAGCAGCACCTCGCGCGGCACGCCCCCGAAGGTCCGGAAGGCGATCTCCAGGCCGGTGAACCAATCCTCCTGCCGCTCGTGGCCGAAGGCTCGAACGTGCAGACGGCGCGAGTAGCCGAGCGTGGCCACGAACAGGAACACGCGGATGGGCTCCTCGCCGATCGTCACCCGGCGCTCGCCGAAGTCGATCTGCATCTGCTCGCCCGGCGGCGTCTCGAACTGCACCGTCGCCCGGGCCGCCGCGACCAGGTCCTGGCGCAGGGGAGCCACGGCGCGCTCGACCGTGCGCAGGCTGACGTGGATGTCGTTCTCGGCCGCCAGGTCCTGGCGCACGACGTCGGCATTGCCCGCATGCTGCCGGAAGCGGGCGGCCAGCCAGTCGGCGAGGCCGTCGAGCTGCTTGGAACATGAGGGCTTGGCGCAGGGCCGCCACTCGCCCCGCCGCAGCCAGTCCTTCACGGTGGTCTTCGAGCAGCCAAGCTCCGCCGCAATCCGCTTGGCGCCCCAACCGAGAGCCTTGAGCCGCCGCATCGCCGTCACGTCATCCGGCGTCCTCATCTCGGCCCTCCGCGGATCGTACGTCCGCTCCGGATCCTGAGCCTCGTTCCTCGTCATCGCGACCTCCTCGCTCATCGAGGGGTCAGTTCCTCATGGCGGCAGGGGGTCAGTTTGTGGACTTTCCCTCTCTTTTGGTGCAATTGGAGGCTTTCCGTTTGATGTAACGCTCTGCACGGACTGAGTTTTTCGAGGTGCGCCGCTTCACACCGGCAGGCACCTGCTTGCGTCATAACGGCAGCCGAAAATCCCCGAGCTCTTCAAGAGGTTCATGAGCATGGGCAGGATCCTTCTGCACCAAAAGAGAGGGAGAGCCTGAATCCTGACCCAGGCCATAGACTGAGCTCCTTCTGCGGGAGGAGGCCCGGATGGTGGGTGAGGAGGCAGCGTTGGAAATCCGGGTGTTGCATCGGCACGGGAAGGGCATCCGCGAGATTGCCCGCGCGACGGGTCTGTCGCGCAACACGGTGAGGCGCTACCTGCGCGACGAGGCGGCGGCGCGCTACAGTCCGAGAAGCGACGTGGCCGAAAGGGGTTGCTAAAAATCAGCTTCAGGCCGTACCGCCCAAAAAGTGCAAGGAAACGAGAGAGCTCGCCCCGGGTCGGTTACGCCCGCGGCCCTTCACGGTGGAAGCAAGCATTTTAGAGAAAATTTCACTCACCAAAGCAGGCATATGATGGGCCATGGTGACATGTTCCATGATCGTGGCGCGTGAAGTGGTTGTAGAAACCGCGGTCGTGTGCAAGATGCTCGCAATCGTGATACGAGTAGACACAGCCTAGAAAAACCGAGCGATAATGTGACTGTAGTATCAGGTCAGTGGTCATCGCAAAATGGTTCGGTCTGGCGTAATACGTCGAGCTATAGATTGACTGTTTATTCTCAGTGCCCTCGGCCATAACCGCGGTTGGAGCCAAAGACAGGGCGAGTGCGAAGACGTTGATAACCCGTTTTAGCATCGTGCTTCCTCTTTCGTTGTATTTCTGCGGTTGTGATTGCAGGCTTATGACTTGCAACGAACGAGCAGCGTAACAAGGTTTTATACCCCATAGGGGTAGATGAGGCGGTGATACCTCGCTGCCGCACATTCACGGGGTATCTTGAGCCTTGCAATACCACCTCCTGCTTAAATTAGCGAAGGGTACACCTAACTGCAAGTAACAGCTGCGATTTTTGCCGCCAGTGGGAGCTGTCAGTTATCCGCCTACCCTGGCGGGGTACATTAAGGGAACATAAACTATGTCGTTGGATAGTTTGTTACAGAAGAGGCGGGTGGAGAGGCGGACAATGGGTGATATGGGTGAGTTGGTGAGAACGCTCGGGTTGCTAGGCTGCGGCATGGTCTCCGTATCCTGCGCGACGCCGTTGCGCGCTGCCGATCTGCTGCCGACCGCACCGGTGCCAGAACTGCGCGGTACCCTCGCACTAGGAGCCGAGGTTTCAGGCTTTTACCTCCGTGGCGACATTGGTTTCAGCAACCAGTCCGTAGAGCGGCTCTCCAACAGCTTGGACGCATTAGGCACCATCGAGAAGGTCAATCTTGCCTTCGCAGGAGCTCCGTTCGCCGGTGGCGGGGTTGGTTACCGCTTCAACCAATGGTTCCGGTCCGACATCACCGGCGAGTACCGCAGCGCGGCCGCTTTCACCGGACTGGAACGGTACCGCGACGCGAGCCTGCCGCTCGGATACGGCACCGACGAGTATACCGCATCTAAGCGTGGACTGAACCTTCTCCTGAACGGCTATGTCGACATCGGAAACTGGTACGGCCTCAAGCCGTTCGTGGGCGCCGGCGTCGGTGCGGCGCGGATTACGCTGGAAAACTTCAAGGACGCGAACGTCGTCACGCAGGGCCTCGCTTACGCAAAATCAGGCTCTAAGACTAATCTTGCATGGGCGTTGCACGCGGGTGTCGGCTACGAGGTGAGCCCAAGCTTTACGGTCGAGCTCGCATACCGCTACCTCGACCTTGGGGACGGGAGGACCGGTACGGTCTACAACTATGCCGGTCAGTGCGGGTCGTGCGAGGCGATGATTTTCAAGAACGTCGATTCCCACGACGTAAAGCTCGGCTTGCGCTGGTCGCCTGGGGCTTCGGACGTCTCTACCGAGCATGCGCCGATAGTGCGCCGGTACTGATGCCGCGCAACTCTTACGCGGCGACGTGCGCGGTTGTGGCGCCGGTCGAAGGCTCCGCGCGAACCACGATGGCTGCGGCCACGCAGGGAGAACAGTCCCATGGGCCCGGCGTAGGAGCGGGCCGACGTGTGGCCCGACATCACCTGGGAACAAGTTCGGGCGCTTTACCAAAAGCTAAATTGCGGATGCGTTGCCGATATTGCCCATCTGTGTAAGGATTGCTGTAGGTTCGTTGGAGGCGCACGGTCCTTGGCACGTCTTCGCGCAGTGTTGCTCGCCGTTCTGGCGGTGGCGGTTGCCATCGCCCCGGCAGTGCCATGCACGATGATGCGGCATGCCGCCGCCGACCACTTGGGGGTTGCCCTCAAGGCGTCAGAGCCCCACGCGCACCATCGTCATCATCATGCGCGTGCGGGCAACGATGATGCGTCGTCC
>NZ_LABX01000239.1 GCF_001043915.1 Methylobacterium aquaticum
GCCGATGCGGCCGGCGAGGTGCAGCATTTCGTCAACGCCTTCACGGTCAACGAGACCTATTTCAACCGCGAGGAGCACCAGCTGCACTGCCTCACCGGCTCGCTGATCGACGCCGTCATCGCCGGACGGGCGCTAAACGATCCGATCCGCATCTGGTCGATGCCCTGCGCGACCGGCGAGGAACCCTATTCGGTGGCGATCTGGCTCCTCGAGCACTGGCCCGCGGTCGATGACTGGGAGGTCGAGATCGTCGGCTCGGACATCGACACGCGGGCGCTCGCCGCGGCGGAGGCCGGGCGCTACGGCGCCCGGGCGCTCGGCCGGCTGCCGCCCGCCCTGGTCTCGCGCTACTTCACGGTGGAGGATCGATCCTCTTTCGAGGAAGCGTCTTCTCAGGGCGCCCCTTCTCAGGTCCCAACTTCTCAGGGCCGCACTTGGCGCATCCTGCCGGAGCTGCGCGGCTCGGTGCGCTTCAGCCGCCGCAACCTCGTCGACGGGGCCGGGATGGCGCAGGAGGGGCGCTTCGACATCGTGTTCTGCCGCAACGTCCTGATCTATTTCGACGACGCCTCGCGCAAAATCGCCGCCGCCAACCTTTTCTCCGCCCTGCGGCCGGGGGGCTTCCTGTGCCTGGGCCATACCGAATCGATGGCCCGGATCCCGTCGCGGTTCCGCACCCGCCGCTTCCCCGAGGCTATCGTCTACCAGCGCCCGGAGGACGCGCATGGGTGACGGGCCTCCGACCGGCGACCTGACCGCCGACCTGATCGCGGATTTCGTCGCCGAGGCGCGCGAGCTGGTCCAGGCGGCGGCCGAGGACCTGCTGGCCCTCGACGGCGCCGCCGATCCGGCCGTGCTCAACCGGGTGTTTCGCGCGGTCCACACCCTCAAGGGGTCGGCCGCCCTGTTCGACTGGCCGGCCCTGCTCGCCGTGCTGCACGCCGCCGAGGACGGGCTCGACGCCGCCCGGGCCGGCAGGCGGCCGCTCGGCACCGATCTCGTCGATGTGTCCCTCGCGACCCTCGACGCCACGTCGCGCTGGACCGAGGCCATCGCGGCGACCGGGGCGCTGCCGGCCGGCGCCGCGGCCGAATCGGCCCGGCTCGTCGACCGCTACCGGGGCCTCCTGGCGCCGGCCGGCGGGGTGCCAGAGCATCCGCGCCCCCCTGGTCCGGCCGACCCCGTGCCCGGCTGGGCCGCCGGCCTCCTGTCGGGCTTGTCCGCGCGGCCGGACGGGGCCGTCACCGCCCTGCGTTACCTCCCGCGGGCCGATTGCTTCTTTGCCGGCAACGACCCGCTCGGCCTGGTGCGCCGGCTGCCCGGGCTCCTGGCGCTCGACCTCGCCCCCGCCGCCCCCTGGCCGCCACCGGAGAGCCTCGACGTTTTCGCCTGCAACCTCGCGGTGACGCTGCTCACGGCCGATCCGCCCGAGACAGTCGAGGCGGTGTTCCGCCTGGTCCGCGACCAGGTCACGGTGGCGGTCCTGGCGCCGCCATCCGAGGCGGGACCGCCGAGCGAGCCGCCGCCGGAGGCCGACCCGGCCTCCTCCGAGGCGGCGACCCGGACCCTGCGGGTCGATGCGGGCCGGATCGACGCCCTGGTGGCCCTGGCCGACGATCTCGCCGCCGCCCGCGCGGCCCTCGGCGCGGTCACCGCCCAGGCTGCGTCGGGGACCGACCTTGCCAGCCTCGTGCCCGCCTTGCGAGCGAGCGACGACCGCATCGGCCGGCTCTCCGCCGAGCTGCACCGCGAGGCGGTGGGCCTGCGGCTCCAGCCCCTGGCGCGGGTCTTCCGCCGCTTCCCGCGGGCGTTGCGCGACATCGCCCGCGGGCTCGGCAAGGAGGTGGCGCTGACCCTGGAGGGCGAGGCGACCGAGGTCGACCGGGACGTGGCCGAGGGGCTGTTCGAGCCCCTGCTGCACCTCCTGCGCAACGCCGTCGACCATGGCATCGAGCCGCCCGAGACGCGGGTCCGCGCCGGCAAGCCCGCCGCGGGCCGGATCCGTCTGCGGGCCGAGAGCCGGGGCGAACGGATCGTGGTCTCGGTCTCGGATGACGGGCGCGGCCTCGACCCCGACCTGATCCGGGCCCGTGCCGCCGCCCGCGGGCTGATGACGCCCGCCGCCCTCGCGGCGCTCGACGAGGCGGGGGTGATCGCGCTGATCTTCACCCCCGGCTTCTCGACCGCGGCGGCCATCGGCACCGTTTCCGGCCGCGGCGTCGGCATGGATGCGGTGCGGGACGCCGCCTCGCGCCTCGGCGGCGCCTGCACCGTCGAGAGCCGGCCCCAACAGGGCACCACGATCCGCCTGTCGCTGCCGCGGGCCCAAGCCCTCGCCCGGCTGCTCCTGGTCGGCCTCGGGCCGGACCTCTACGGCCTGCCGATGGAGGCCGTGGACGAACTCGCCCGAGTGCCGCGGGAGCGCATCCACGACCACGGCCCGGGCCCCGTCACGGTCCTGCGCGGCCGCACCGTGCCGGTCCTGTCCCTCGCCGACCTGCTCGACCTGCCGCGCGAGGCGGCCTCGGCCGAGGCGCGGCTGGCCGTGCTGCGGCTCGGCGACGCGCGCGCCGCCATCGAGGTTGACCGCTTCGCCGGACGCCTCGACGGGCTGGTCCGGCCGCTGCCGGGCCTTGCCGCCCTGCCGGGCCTCGCCGGGACCACCCTCGCCGGCGATGGCCGGGTGCTGCTGGTGCTCGATCCCGACACCCTGGTGGGTGGGTGGCGAGAGGAGAGGATGCCGTGAGCGTGCGCTGCGACGGAGGACTGATCCGCCTCGAAGGCCCCTGCCCGGTGGAGGAGGCCGAGACGCTGGCCGCCCTGCTCCTCGCCCATCCGGGCGCTGGCGTGGAGTGGAGCGGCTGCACCGGGATGCACACAGCTCTGGTCCAGGTGCTGCTCCGGCTACGCCCGCCGCTCCATGGTTCCTGCGGCGATCCCTTCGCGGCCCGCTGGCTGGCGCCGCTGCTGGCGCCGTCCGACGACGGATGAGGGTATGGGCGCGGGCGGCGAGTCCGTCGCCGCGGGTCGTGCAGGATGGCGGCGGTTCAGAACACTCCCGTCGGTCGTTGAAACCGACCTTTGGTCTGATGCCATCGACCTTCACGCGCCGGGATCCTCTCCGCGGCGGGGCCATGATTCGACCAAGTGGCAGGATCGGCCGCAGAGCGGTTGGACAACCGGCAGAACGACGCATCATACCAACGGCCCAGGATGCTGACGCATCGGGCCGTTGATCCATCTCAAATTTTTGATGTCGAGCCAGAGGCTTGGCAAAAATTCGAGAACCGAACCAACGGTCGTTTTCAACGATCGTTGGTATCACGCCGCAGCCTCTCGTCGGACCATGCCGGCCCTCGCCATGATCCAGCGCAACGCATCCTGGTCCAGGATCGTCGATGATCCCGGCATCCGCGAGACTCGACCCTCGCGCGCGCCTTCGCTCAATTCCCGCACGAAGAGCCAGGACGATGCCGTCTCGCCCATCGATGCCCCCCACCCTGACATCTCCCATCCGCCATGTCGGCAGGCGGGCCCGATGAGCGACGTCATCCTGGTGGTGAATGCTGGCAGTTCGTCGATCAAGTTCAAGCTGTATCGCGTCGCGGACGGCGCACCCGCACTCCTCCTTGCCGGCGCCATGAGCGGGATCGGCAGCCGCCCGGCGCTGAGCGTGACGGACGGAGCCGGCGCGGTGGTGGACGCGCGCGGATACGCGCCCGGGGACGTGCCCGACACCGCGGCGGCCCAGCACTGCGTCGCCGACTGGCTCCGGCATCATGTCGGCGAGGCCGCCATCACGGCGGTCGGGCATCGGGTGGTCCATGGCGGCCCGGCCCACGCGGAACCGGTTCTGATCGACGACGCGGTGCTGCGCCGGCTCGAAAGCTTCGTCCCGCTGGCGCCGCTCCATCAGTTGCGCAACCTCGATCCGATCCGGGTCCTGCGGCAGCGCCGGCCGGACCTGCCTCAGGTCGCCTGCTTCGACACCGCCTTCCACCGCGGCCAGCCCGAGGAATCCGAGCGGCTCGCCCTGCCCCGCGCCCTCTACGACGAGGGGGTGCGGCGCTACGGCTTCCACGGCCTGTCCTACGAGTTCGTCACCGGCCGCCTGCGGGAGATCGCCCCCGGGGTCGCGGGCGGGCGGGTGGTGATCGCCCATCTCGGTTCCGGCGCCTCGCTCTGCGCCCTTGAGGACGGGCGCCCCCGGGAAACCACCATGAGCTTCACGGCGCTCGACGGGGTGCCGATGGGCACGCGCCCGGGCAGCCTCGATCCCGGAATCGTGCTGCACCTCATCGCCCAGAAGGGCCTGAGCCCGGCGGAGGTCGGGCACATGCTCTACCACGAGAGCGGGCTGCTCGGCCTGTCCGGCCTCAGCGGCGACGTTCGCGCGCTGCTGGCGAGCGACCGACCCGAGGCGGCGCTCGCCCTCGACGTGTTCTGCCGGCGGGTGGCGCAAGCCGTGGCCTCCCTCGCGGTGACGCTCGGCGGCCTCGACGCCCTGGTGTTCACGGCCGGCATCGGCGAGAACGCCCCGGCGATCCGGCAGCGGGTCGTGGCGGCGCTCGCCTGGGCCGGGCTGAGCCTGGATGAGGCGGCGAACCGGGCCGGCGCCGGGCGGATCGACGCGCCGGGAAGCCGCGCCGAGATCCGGATCGTCCCGACGAACGAGGAGCTGACGATCGCCCGGCACACGCTGCGGCTGCTCGGCCGCCCCGTCCCGGCCTGAACCGGCCGGGCCGCCCTCGGCGCCTCACGCGGCCATGGTGCGGGAGGCGTCGCGGACCAGGCGGGCCGCCGCGTCGACCTCCCGGGTCGAGGACGCGATCGTGCCGAGGTTGCGGCTGATCTCGCCGACCGCCTCCGTCATCGCCTGCATGCTGGCCGACATCTCCCGGGCGACGGCCGCCTGCTGCTCGACCGCGGAGGCGATGGAGGAGGAGATCGCGTCGACCTGCCCGATGGTCTCCCCGATGCCCGTGATGGCGGCGGCGGCCCGGTTCGCAGCGTCCTGCGTCTCGGCGATCTGGCGGCTGATGCTGTCCGTGGCCCGCGCGGTCTGGGCCGCGAGGCCCTTCACCTCGGCGGCGACGACCGCGAAGCCCTTGCCGGATTCGCCGGCCCGGGCCGCCTCGATGGTGGCGTTGAGAGCGAGCAGGTTGGTCTGGCCGGCGATCTGCTCGATCGTCTCCACCACCTCGCCGATGCGATGCGCTGCCGCGGCGAGGCCGACGACCACCGCCGAGGTGGCATCGGCCTGCGCCACGGCGCGCCGCGTCACGTCGAGCGATCGGGAGACCTGCTGGCTGATCGCCCCGACCGAGAGGGCGAGTTCCTCGGCTCCCGCGGCGACCGTCTGAGTGTTGCCCGACGCCTGCTCGGCGGCGCTCGCGGCGGTCACGGCGTTCCGCGATGTCTGCGAGACCGAGGCCGCGATGCCGTCGAGGTCGCGGTCGATGCCGTGGTGAAGCTCCGCCCGCCGCAGCCGCTCCACCACCGAGGGCGTGACGTCGGTGGCGAACTTGACCACCTTCGTCAGTCGGCCGGAGGCGTCGAAGACCGGGTTGTAGATCGCCTGGATCCAGACCGGTCGCCCGCCCTTGGCCAGGCGCTTGTACTCGGCCTGCTGGAACTCGCCCCGGCGCAACGCTGCCCAGAAGCGGTCATAGCCGGCGCCCTGCTCCGCCGCGTCGACGAACATCCGGTGATGCCGGCCGCGCACCTCGTCGAGCGAGTAGCCGACCACCGCGAGGAAGTTCGCGTTGGCGGTGAGCACGGTCCCGTCGAGGTCGAACTCGATGATGCCCTGGGCGCGGTCAAGGGCCGTCAGCTTGCTCTCGCAATCGGCGTTACGCCGCTTCTGGGCGGTGATGTCGACGGCGCATTTGAAGACGCCGTAGGGCTTGCCGCGGCGCCCGACGAGCGGATTGTAGCTCGCCTGGATCCAGACCTCACGCCCGCCCTTGCCCAGGCGCTTGTACTCGGCCTGCTGGAACTCGCCCCGGCGCAACGCCGCCCAGAACGCGCGGTAGGCTTCGCCGTCGCGCTCGGCGGGATCGACGAACATCGAATGGTGCCGTCCCAGGATCTCCTCCAGGCGGTAACCCAGGGCGGCGAGAAAATTGGCGTTGGCGGTGATGACGGTACCGTCCAATGCGAACTCGATCAGCGCCTGCGACGCATCCAGCGCCTTCAGCTTGGCCTTGAGTTCGGTGCGCCCCAGCAGCATTGTCATCCCCATCCGCGCCACGGGGCCGTCACCCCTCTCGTCTTCGGGCAGCGGGGTTTTCCCCATCCCCCCTAAGAGCAGGTCTTCGCCCCTCTTGCCCGCAGCATGACCCTGATGGCCTGCCACGGTCTCAACGGCACATCATAAAAACAGGGATATACCGGGATTCCATGTCGTGTTTCGTGTCACTGTTCGTGCTTAATGAGTGCAAATGCCGGCAGAATTGACATCTTTCATGTCACACACCGATGCGGAACCGGCTCTCGCCAGGCCATCGTAAGGTTGCTCGGAAAGCACCGGATTGATCGACGCATCAGAATTCGTTAATGCTCTGAATGGCAGAAAACCTTCCAACACGATGCCCGACCGCACCGAGGAGGACGGATGCTGACGCGCACCCTGATGCGACCACCCGAGCCCCATGCCGCCCCGCAGGCGTTCTCCTCCCGCCACTTCCTCAAGCTGATCGAGGATACCGGCAAGGTGGGCTTCTGGTCGTCGGACCTTCGCTCCGAACGGCTGACCGCGTCGCTCGGCCTATACCGCATCCTGGGGCTCGACCCGGCCACCGAGATGACCTTCAGCTTCGGGCTCGACATGATCCACCCCGACGACCAGGCCGCGCATCGCGACCAGATCGAGGTCCTGCGCTCCGGCCAGGCGATCAGCCGCGAGTTCCGGATCGTTCGGCCAGACCGGACCCAGCGCTGGGTCCTCCATCACGCCGAGGCGATCCTCGGCCCGGACGGAGTCCCGTGCCAGGGCATGGGCGTGGTGTTCGACGTGACGGCGCAGCACGACGCGATGCGCGCCCTGTTGCAGCGGCACGACCGGTTGAACGCCCTGATCGCCGCCACGGCGTCGGTGTTCTGGGTCAACAAGGCCAATGGCGAGCCGAGCGAGATGCCGCAATGGATGGCGCTCACCGGCCAGAGCCACGCGGAGATGCAGGGTCTCGGCTGGCTCGACGCCGTCCATCCCGACGACCGTCCCCGGACGCTGGCGGCCTGGACGACGGCGGTCGAGCACACGGCGCCCTACAACACCGATTACCGGGTCCTGTGCGCGGACGGGATCTACCGCTGGTTCAACGCCCGCGGCGCCCCGGTGCTGAACTGCGATGGCTCGGTGCGGGAATGGGTCGGGGTCTGCCTCAATGTCCCGGGCCGCACCCGCTACGGCGCCGCCGCGCCCGAGCCGCCGCCCTTGGCGCAAGCCCCTGCTCCGGTCGGTGACGAGGTGCTCACGCCCGCCCAGGTCCGCGCCGCCCGCGGCATGGCCTGCCTGTCGAAGGAGGAACTGGCGCGGCTGGCCGACGTCTCGATCTCGACCATCAACCGGCTGGAGGATGCCAGCTCCGTCGTCCGGCCGCGCATCGACACGGTCCTGGCGGTGCGGCGCGCCCTGGAGAAGGCCGGCATCGTCTTCACCTTCGAGCCGGGCGGGAAGCCCGGCATCCGCGAGGCGTGACGGCCGGCGCCTGTTGCACGATCACGATTCGCCACACGGAACGATGTCCGGTGGGATGAACAGCGGCTTCGCTCGGGTGTGTGGAGCCTCTGGCGTCGGCCGCGCCGGACGATGAGACGGTTCCTGGCGGGATGTCCGGAAAGCCTATCATTTCCCGCACCGGCTTCGCCGTCCGTTGCGGAGGAAGCGACGCGGCAATTGTCCGACCGCTTCGGACACGGCTTTCGCTCCGGCGCGGGATTCCCCTCCCCTGTCTCGGCGATCCCACGCTCGACGATCTGACCGTCACATCAACCGCTTGAGGTCGGTGTCCAATGCGGGCGACCACCCGCCGCCGCCTGCCCGATCCGTCCCCGGGACGATCCATCCCGGGGACGATGTCTCTCCGGATCCCGGCCAGGCCGGCCCCGTCGGGCGGTGTCGTCTCCGGCGCCGTGGTCGGGACGAGGCACGATGCCGAAAAACAGGCCCCGGATCGTCCGCAGGGAACCGCGCCGCCGACGATCGTGGCCGGAGCTTAA
Source organism: Methylobacterium aquaticum (assembly GCF_001043915.1). Classification (GTDB taxonomy): domain Bacteria; phylum Pseudomonadota; class Alphaproteobacteria; order Rhizobiales; family Beijerinckiaceae; genus Methylobacterium; species Methylobacterium aquaticum. The sequence continues at coordinate 8,224 of NZ_LABX01000239.1, forward strand.
CAGATTGCAATCCGTTGCCGGGCGTTCGGCCTGGACCATGCCCTGATTTCTTCCATTGCCGCCGGGTGGACAGCACGGCGCAACCTCGGCCACGACGCCACATCGAACGCGCATTGATCTGGATCAATTACCAAAGACGCGGAAACTCACCTGTCTGATACATTGGTATGAGGGCAGATTAAGCGCTTGTTATTGGCTCATCTCCAATCGTCAGCACGCCGCACCGGCGACCGGATGAAGATCGTCTCCGTCCCGACCAGCCTGACAGGCCCCGTCCGCGGTGTCGCGCGCATCTTCGAGGTCCGCCATGAACCACCCGGCCCGCCCCCGTCGCGGCACGTATCGCTCAATCAAGGTCAAGATCATCGCGGTCTCCAGCGTCTGCGTCAGCCTGACCGCCTTCGGCCTGGTCGGCTACGGCCTCTACGCGGCGACGAGCACCAGCGCCCTCGTGGCCGACGCGACGGCGGAGATCCTCGACCGCAACAGCAAGGAGAACTTGCAGACGGTCGCGGCCAACCAGGCGGCCACCATCCAGACCAAGCTCGACTTCGCCTTCGCGGCAGCCCGCAACACCGCCGGAGCCCTGGAGGTGATCGCCGCGAGCAAGACGAGCGCCTCGCGCGAGAGCATGCGCCGCGCGCAGCTCCTCGACTTCCTGAACGGGGTCCTGCGCCGCAACAGCGACTTCAACGGCACCTACAGCGCCTGGGAGCCCAACGCCCTCGACGGCGCCGACGACGCCTACGTCAACCGCGCCGACATCGGCTCGGACCGGACCGGCCGCGCCCTGCCCTACTGGACGCGCACGGCCGACGGCAAGGTCGCCTTGCAGCCCCTGGTCGAGTACGACAGCCGCGAGACACATCCCAACGGCGTGATGAAGGGTGGCTGGTATCTTGGCCCGAAGGAGACGAAGCGCGAGAGCCTGCTCGCGCCTCTTCCCTACATCGTCCAGGGCAAGCCGGTCATCCTCGCGACGATCTCGGTTCCGATCCTCTCGGAGGGCCGGTTTCTCGGGGTGGCCGGCACCGATTTCGACCTCGCCTTCGTCCAGCGCGCCGTCGAGGCGGTGAATGCCTCGCTTTACGACGGCAAGGGCTCGGTGTCGATCGTCACACAGAGCGGGCTCGTCGTCGCTTCGAGCCGCCGCGCCGACGGGATCGGCGCGCCGTTGAGCCGGGTCGACGCGGGCTGGGACAGCTTCGGCGATGTCCTGCGCGCGGGACGCAGCTTCGTCGGGCACGATGCCGCCTCGGACGAGATCCGGGTCGTCACCCCGATCGTTCTCGGGCGGACCGGCGAGACCTGGTCGGTGCTGATCGCCGTGCCCCGCGCCCTGGTCATGGCCGATGCCGCCCGGCTCGGTGCGGTCCTGTCGGCGCGCGCCCACCAGGACCTGCTCTGGCAGCTCGCCGCCGGCGCCGGCGTGGCCCTGGTCGCGCTGTCGATCATGTACGCCTTCTCCGGCAGCATCACCACGCCGATCAAGCGCCTGACCCAGGCCCTGCACGGCATGGCGCAGGGCGAGGCCACGGCGACGATCGCCGGCGCCGACAGGGCGGACGAGATCGGCGACATCGCCCGGGCCGTCGACCGGATCCGGGAACTGACGCAGGAGGAAGCCGTGCGGCGCGCCGGGCTCGCCGAGGCGGAACGGCTCCGGCTCGACGAGGAGCGCCGGCGCGCCCTCCACGACATGGCACGCGCCTTCGAGGAAGCGGTCGGCGGCATCGTCGGGGCGGTCTCGGCCTCCGCGACCGAACTCCAGGCCACCGCAGGCGCCATGGCGCAGACCGCTTCGCAGACGGCCAGCCAATCGGGCCGCGCGGCGGGCGCGGTGCGCGAGGCGGCGGCCAATGTCGGTACGGTGGCGTCCGCCGCGGAGGAACTCGGCAGCTCGGTGCAGGAGATCGGCCGCCAGGCGGGCGGCTCGGCGAGCCTCGCCCGCGACGCCGCCGCCGAGGCCGCCCGGACCGAAGGTTTGGTGCGCGAGCTGAGCGACATCACGGCCCGGGTCGGTGACGTGGTCGGCATGATCTCGACCATCGCTGGCCAGACCAACCTGCTCGCCCTCAACGCCACGATCGAGGCGGCGCGGGCCGGCGAGGCGGGGCGCGGCTTCGCCGTCGTTGCCGCGGAGGTGAAGGAACTCGCCAACCAGACCACCCGCGCGACGGAGGAGATCGGCGGCCAGATCGGTCGGATCCAGGGGGCGACAGGCCAGGCGGCGACGGCGATCGGCGGCATCGCGGTCCGGATCCAGGAGATAAGCCAGGTCGCCACGGCGATCGCGGCGGCGGTCGAGCAGCAGGGGGCGGCGACGCACGAGATCGTGCGGAACGTCAATCAGGCGGCGGCCGGGACCAACGAGGTGACCGCTCATGTCACCGGCGTGGCCGGTGCCGCGGAGGAGACCGGCGCCGCGGCGGCCCAGGTGCTGACGGCGGCGACCGAGCTGTCGCGCCAGTCCGAGCAGCTCGGCTCCGAGGTCGACCGCTTCCTCGCGACCGTCCGGGCAGCCTGATCCGGCGCGCGGCACGGGGCGAACGGGGCCTTGCGGGTCCCCCGCCCCGTCGCTGCGGAAAGGTGGGGTCAGCGGGGCTTCCCAGCCTGGAAAAGCTTCCGGCGGACCGTGCGGCGACGCCGGACATCGAGTCGGGGCCCGGCCGCGCCGCGACCGGGCCCCGACCTTTCAGAACTTGTAGGTGATGCCGCCGCCGACGATCCAGGGATCGATGTCGACCCGGCCCCGGACGAATCCGGGATTCAACTTGACCTTCGTGTCTAGAAAGATTTTCTTCACGTCGACGTTCACGCCCCAATGCTCGTCGATCATGTAGTCGAAGCCCGCCTGGAGGGCGGGAGCGACGCTGTTCGACAGACGGAAGGCGGTGAAGCCGCCCCGCTCCTGCTCGCCGAAGAAGACCGAGTAGTTCACACCCGCGCCGAGATAGGGCTTCAGCGGGCCCAAACCGTCGAAGTGGTATTGCAGGGTGAGCGTCGGCGGCAGGATCCAGGTCGTGCCGATGCGGGTGCCCGCCTGGGTGCCGGCGCCCTGGACGCCGTGGCGGGTCACGCCGAGGATCAGCTCGGCGGCGATGTTCTTGGTGAAGAAGTAGGAGATGTCGAGTTCGGGGATCGCCGAATCGGTGATGCCGACCTTCGCGCCGGCGAGCGGCAGGCCCGCCGCGGTCAGGCGCGCGCCCGGATCCGGCAGGACGCCGAGGACGCGCAGGCGCACCATCCAGGGCGACCACGTCGCCGGCACGAGGGCCGGGGCCGGCACGGAGACCGGAAGATCGGCGGAGCGCGCGCCCTGCGCACCGAGGACGAGCGCGGCGGCGAGGAGGAGAATCCTCTTGGACATGGGAAGTGATCGGGTCCGGACTACGGGAAAGGGGCCGGTGGAACCGGCGCGCCCACCCTCACGGTCTGGCCGGACCGGACCTTGATCGGGATCAAACTGCCACGCTTTCGCCCGGCGGCAGCCCGGCAGCCCGGCGCATTGACGAAGCGCAAGGATCTCCGGCCGGGGCGGGGGCAAGAAGCGGCGTCCCCTGGAGGACGCCGAGATCCTGCTCATGACGATGCTGTGGACTGCCGCTCTTCTGCCGGTCTTGGCCGCCCTGTACCTCGCCAAGGGCGATCTCGGCCGCACCCTCGGCTGGCTCTGCCTGATGAGCCTTCTGATCCTGCTCGCCTGTTCGAGCGTCGTCAGGCTCGCCATGCCCCGCCGCTGAGGGGCGATCGGGGGAAAGACATGGCGCGCCTCCCCTCTCCCGAGTCGGCGAGGGAAGCCCGCGCGTGATGTGACGCCATCGACCAAAGATTCCGCTTGAGCGGATGCCGATCAACATAAAATAGACGAGTGAAACCACCGAATAAATTGACGCTCTATCTCACAGAAAATTCAGCCAAATCAAAGAAATAGATCATTGCTTGATTGCAAACCGATCCGGAAGTGCTTTAGAGCAGCACCCGATTGCGCCATCACGGTACACGACCCACGGGCCTCGGAGGCGTTTTGGACCGCTCTCTGGGCCCACCCTGGTCCGAGGCATCGCCCGGCATCCGGGCCGAACGACGGTGGGCGGCATCGAGACCTGCGGCTTCCCCTATCCCACCCGCTGCCGCCGGTGACCGCGGCATCCCGGGAGAGACGGCGCGCCGCCGGATCGTATTTTTTCGGAGAACCGCGGCCAGGGTCTGCGCATTGTCATGCCAGGACACGCTTCGGCAAGACCTGCCTTGCACAGGACCTGCCCTGCACCGGAGACCCCGAGATGCTTCTCAAGACCGTCATCGCGGCCGGACTCATCCTGGCCGGCTCCGCCGCCGCCCGTGCCGAGGGCACCAGCCTCGATCAGGCCGGCATCCCGGCCCTCGACGTGCCGGGCTTCTCGGACCGGGTGCCGGCCGGCATGCCGCTCTTCGCCGCCCTGCCCCGGATGGCGCCAGGCGCCGAGGTGGAGGTGCGCGGCATCGACACCAGCGGCCTCGTCGCCTTCGACGCATCGATCCCGACCGCGCTGGACCCGAATGCCGACGTGGCGACCGGTTCGCTGAATCGGTAAGGCCGTGCGGCCGGGCTATCCAACCCGGCCCTCACGCGCTGAGCGCCGCGCCCCGGGCCGCGGCCTCGAACTCTCGCCATCGGCGGCCGAGGCGATCCTCAGCTTCCGCATCCCGGCCCCAGACTTCGGCCTGGAACGTCTCGTCGACATGGGCGGCGGCCCAGCCCTCTTGCGGGGTCAGGCGGCCGCGGAGAACGGCGAGCGCGATCAGCACCGATCCGGTCAGGGTCGTCATCGAATGGAGGCCCGCGAGCGCGGTCGGGCTCTCCACCGCCTCGATGGCGCGGCGGATGGCAGCGAGGGACTCCGCCGGCTGGGTGACGTGCATCACGCCCTCGCTCAGCATGAACCGCGCGCCCAGAACGTCATGCGCCCAGTCAAGCACCGGATCCCAGGCCGCGCCCTGCGCCGCCACGAGGCGGGCCGGGTCGCCGGCGCGATAGGCCACGAGGTCGGTGCCCGCATAGGCCGCGAGGTCGTCGACCACGGCGTCGCGCCGCTCAGCGACGCCGTCGAGGGCCGAGTTCACCAGCCGGGTGAGCGGCATGCGGGCCGGATCGATGACGTCCTCCTGGGCCCCCCATTCCGCCGCCAGGGCCTCGGCCAGGGCCACCTGCGGCACCGCGAGGTAGCGGCGAGCCGGCGTGCGGGCCGGGCGCCCGTCGAGGACGAGGCGGTAGCCGTCCTCGGCCTGCGCGATGCCGGCCTCCTTGTAGAAGCGCTTCGGCAGCGCGGGCTTCGCCGATTGGCGGGCGGCGCGGACCGGATCGGGCGGCGCCTCCGGGTCCCCGAGCCAGTCGCGGGTTACGTCGTTGGTCATGGGCGTCAAGATAGGGCGTCGGGCCACGGGTTGCGAGACGGCGATCAGGCCGCCGCGATCCGCTTGAGCAGGTCGGCCTCGAGGGCGGAAAAGCTGTCCATCACCGCATGCGCTCCGGCGGCCCGCAGTGCCTCGGGCGAGTGGTAGCCCCAGGCGACGCCGAGGGCGGCGACCTGGGCGCCCCGCGCCATCACCATGTCGTAGGTCGAATCGCCGATCATCACCGTCCGGTCCGGCGCGATCCCGGTCTCGGCCATCGCCTGTTCGAGCATCGCCGGGTGCGGCTTCGAGGGGGCGTCGTCGGCGGTCTGCACCGTCGAGAACCAGCCCTCCCAGCCATGCACCGCCACGAGGTGCTCCACCCCGCGGCGCGACTTCCCGGTGGCGATGCCGAGCAGCACCGCCGCCTCGCGGTTCAGGCGCGCCAGGAGCCCCGCGGCGCCGGGAAACAGCGATTCGCGGATCTCGGCCCGGGCGCGCAGCCGGCCGAACGCCTGCTTGTAGGCGTCCGCCAGGGCCTCCACCGGCCCGTCGGCGCCGACGAGGGCGGTGAAAGCCTGCGGCAGCGACAGACCGACTACCGACAGCGAGCGCTCCCGCGTCGGAGCCGGCAATCCGACTGCCGCGAAAGCCTCGCGCTGGGCGGCCACGATCAGGTGCTGGCTGTCGACGAGGGTGCCGTCGACGTCGAAGACGATGAGGATCATGGTGGGCTCATCGGTGGTCGGGCCGCCCCGCAGTCGCGCCGGATGCGGTCCACTGGCCGTCAGGGCTTGGCACGGGCCGGCTGGGCCGGCTGGATCCGCTCATAGCCCAGGCGGCAACGGATCAGGAAGCGCCGCCGTGCGCCGCCCTTCAGGCTGCGCCGCTGCGAGGCGCGGTTGCAGGCGGCGTAGCTCGGCCGGCGGCGCCGGTGCGTCGTGGTGCGATCGGGCGTCGCAGGCCGCGCCGCCGGGGCGTTCCCCTCCGCGGGTGCCGTGCGCCCGTCTTGCGGGCGCCCATCCGGCCGGACCGCAGCGGGCTTGCCATCCGGGCGGGACGCGGGGGCCGCCGGGGTGGTGGCCGGTGCGGTCGGAGCGGGGGCGGTCTGGGCCTGCGCCGTCCCGGCGCAGGCGAGGAATCCGATCAGGCCGAGGCGGGCGAGCGCGGCGAGTCTCATCTGGCTTGTCTCACTCCGGGACGGGCCGCTGAGCCCGCGCTGGCGCCGTGGGCGCGGCCCATCTCGAGAATAAGGCGCTCGGCCGTCCTGCCAAGGGTATCTCCGGGCCGGAACGGCCGCTGCGTCACGCCTCCGGCGCCTCGACGATCGGGTCGTAGCGCGCGGCGTCGAAGCCGAGCAGGTTCCAGCTCTGCGCCATGTGGGGTGGCAGCGGCGCCGTCACGTCGATCGGCTTGGCGGTGCGCGGATGCGGGATGACGATGCGCCGGGCGAGCAGGTGCAGCCGGTTCTGGAGCCCGCCGGGCAGCTCCCAGTTCTCGATGTCGAAGTATTTCGGATCGCCGACCAGCGGGTGACCGATATGGGCGGCGTGGGCCCGCAGCTGGTGGGTCCGGCCGGTCACTGGCTTCAGCGACAGCCAAGCCAGCTTCTGCCCGGCCTGGTCGACCACGGCGTAATAGGTCAGCGCGTGGCTTGCCCCCTCGTCGCCATGCTTGGCCACCCGCATCCGGGCATCGGCCTCGCCGATCTCCTCCTTGGCGAGATAGGTCGAGATCCGGCCCTGGCGCACCTTCGGCACCCCGGCGGCCAGCGCCCAGTAGATCTTGCGCGCCGCCCGCGACCGGAAGGTCTTGGCGAGAGTGGCCGCGGCGAGCCGGGTCTTGGCGATGATGAGGCAGCCCGCCGTGTCCTTGTCGAGGCGGTGGACGAGGCGCGGCTTCTGGCCGTCCTTGTCGCGCATCGCCTCCAGCAGGCCGTCGACATGGCGGGTGGTGCCCGAGCCGCCCTGCACCGCGAGGCCGAACGGCTTGTTGAGCACCATCATGTCCTGGTCCTCGTAGAGGATCAGGGAGCGCAGGAAGGCGAGGTCGCCTTCCGCCCGGGGAGAATTCGGGGCCGGCGGCCGCGCCTCCAGGCTCAACGGGGGCACGCGGACGCTGGCGCCGGGCTCGACCCGGTCGGCGGCCTTGGCGCGCTTGCCGTTCACGCGCAACTCGCCCTTGCGCACCAGGCTCTGGATGCGGGTGAAGGGCAGTTGCGGGAAGCGGGCCGAGAGGAAGCGGTCGATCCGCATCCCGGCCTCGTCCTGCGTCACCTCCAGGGTCTGCACCCCGGTGGCCAGGGCCTCGGCGGTCGCCTCACGGAGCGCCCGCCGGGTCGGGCCCGGGACCTTGGCGTCCGCCGGCCCGCGGCTCCGCGGGGCCTCCCCGGCATCCGGTCGCTCGTCGCGGCGCGGCCGGGCCGGGGCCCGGCCCTCGGCTCCGCTTCGGGTCCCGGGCCGACCGACCGGCCGCTCCGCCGCGCCGGTGCGCGGACGAACGGATGTCGGCTTGTCCGCTTTCGGCTTTTCCGCTTTCGGCTTGGCCGGAACCTTGCCGGCCGGCGCCTCGTCCCGTTCCCAGGGTGCGGCGTCGCTCATGTCGCGGCCGAAGGCCGGGCGGGGCGGGGCGGCCCGGCTGGAGACCACGAGACCGGCGGCGCGCTCGGCGGCGTCGCGGGCGGTGTTGCGCGGTCCGGTGCGGGCTCGCGGCGGGGGGCCCGGGGGGGGGCCGCCCGGGCCGGTCCGTGACCGCCC
>NZ_LABX01000024.1 GCF_001043915.1 Methylobacterium aquaticum
GACGCCCCTGGCCTTCATCATCGAGCGGCGCATGCAGCGGGTCCATGCGGATCTTGCCTCCCCGGACAACGCGGACCGATCGGTCGCCGATGTGGCGCGCCGCTGGGGCTTCGTGCACATGGGCGACTTCGCGCAGCGCTACCGTCGGCGCTTCGGCTGCACGCCGACCGAAACGCGCCGGCAGGCCGGATGAGGCCGCAGCGTCGGCAATCCGGTTGCTCGCGTATCACGATCGCGCACGGCGCTGTCATGTTTGCGACGATGGAATTTCAATCAATTCGATAGCATTCAAGCCGATTTCTGTCTCTCGTCCTCTCGAGACCAGACCTCAGAGCATTCTGCGCCGGTCGATGAGGATGGGAGATGGCACGATGTTCAAGTTCGACGGCTTCATGGCGCGTTCCACGCTGCGCGCCCTCGATCGATCGCACGCCATGATCACCTTCGGCCCGGACGGAACCATCCTGTCGGCGAACGAGACCTTCCTCGCCATGATGGGCTACGCGTCCTCCGACCTGCAGGGCCAGCATCACCGCATGCTCCTGCCGGTCGCCGAGCGGGTCGGCGCCGCCGGCCAAGCCTTCTGGGACGACCTGGTGCGCGGCACCCCGCGCGAGGGCGAGGGCCTGCGGCTCGCCAAGGGTGGCCGCGAAGTCTGGCTCTGGGCGAGCTACAATCCGGTGCGCGGGCGCGACGGGCGCATCGCCCGGATCGTCACGGTCGCGGCCGACATCACCGAGGCCAAGCGGCGCGGCCTCGATCGCGAGGGACGGCTGACCGCCCTCGACCACTCGCAGGCGGTGATCACCTTCACGCCCGACGGCACGATCGAGGATGCCAACGAGAACTTCCTCGACGCGCTCGGCTACCGGCTCGACGAGATCCGTGGCCGTCACCACTCCCTGTTCGTGGACCCCGCCGAGCGGGACACGGATGCCTACCGGGCGTTCTGGCCGTCCCTGCAGGCCGGTGAATTCCAGGCGGCCGAGTACCGGCGCCTCGGCAAGGACGGGCGCGTGGTCTGGATCCAGGGAACCTACAACCCGATCCTCGATGCGCGAGGACGGGTCGTGCACGTGGTGAAGTTCGCCACCGACGTCACCCCGCAGGTGCGCGACCGGCAGCGCCGGGCCGAGGCGGGCCGCACGATCGCCGGCGACCTCGCGGTCATCGGCGACGCGGTGAGCGATGTCACCGACCGGAGCGACCAGGCGGCCAGGGCGGTCGGGCGGGTCTCGGGCGACATCCAGGCGGTGGCGGCGGGAGCGGAAGAGCTCGCCGCCTCCGTGGCCGAGATCAGCCAGCAGGTCTCGCACGCCTCCACGATCTCCCGGGGGGCGGTGGTGCAGGCGCAAGGGACCGGCGCGATCGTGGCCGGGCTGAACGGCCAGGCCGAGCGGATCGGCGAGGTGGTCGGCCTGATCCAGTCCATCGCCGAGCAGACGAACCTGCTGGCGCTCAACGCGACCATCGAGGCGGCCCGGGCGGGCGCGGCGGGCCGTGGCTTCTCGGTCGTCGCCGCCGAGGTGAAGGCGCTTGCCGGCCAGACGGCCCGGGCCACCGACGAGATCCGGGCCCGGATCGACGCGACGCGCGCCGCGACCCACGAGGCCGTCGCCGCCATCGGCACGATCCAGGCGACGATCCGGGAGCTGGACGCGGTCGCGGCCGCGATCGCAGCCGCGGTCGAGGAGCAGGCCGTGGTGACGCGCCAGATGTCCGGCTCGATGCAGGCCGCGTCCCACGGCGTCGGGCAGATCGCCGCGGGCGTCGGCGCGATTGCCACGGCCGTGGCGCAGGTCGACCGCGCGACCCGGCAGGTGCGGGAGGTGTCCCAGGCCATCGCGTGACGCGGGCGGGCGCCGCCATGGACGGATCATCGGGGCCGGACCGTGCCGACCCGCAGGGGGACGGGCGCCCCTATTCCGCGGGTTGCGGCGCGGTGCCGGGCTCTCGGTCGTCCTTGCCATGCTCTTTCTGGCCCGGCTCGCCCGTCCGCCCCCGCCTCTCCCCCAGCCGCTCCGCCGCGACGTAGAAGACCGGGGTGACGAACAGGGTGAGCAGCGTCGCCACCAGCAGCCCCCCGATCACCACCGTGCCCATCGAGATCCGGGCATTGGCGCTGGCGCCGCTCGCGACGGCGAGGGGCAGCGAGCCGAGGATGAAGGCGAAGGAGGTCATCAGGATCGGGCGCAGCCGCAGCCGGACCGCGTCCCGGGCCGCCGTCACGGCGTCCTCGCCCTTCTCCCGCAGGTCGCGGGCGAAGGAGACGAGCAGGATCGCGTTCTTGGCCGCCAATCCCACGAGGAGCAGCAGGCCGATCTGCCCGAAGATGTCGAGGGGAAGGTCGCGCAGGGCCAGCGCGCCCACGGCGCCGAACAGGGCGAGCGGCGTCACCAGGATCACCACGAAGGGCAGGCGCAGGCTCTCGTACTGCCCGGCGAGCAGGAGCACGATCATCACCACGCCGAGGCCGAATATCAGGGGCGCCCAGCCGCCGGCGATCTTCTCCTGATAGGCGACCTCGGTCCATTCCACCGCGTAGTCGGTCGGCAGCGCCGTCCCGGCCAAGCGCTCCACCGCCGCGATGGCCGCGCCCGAACTGGCGGATTCGGCGGTGTCGAGGGCGATCTCGATCGCCGGATAGGTGTTGTAGGACAGAACCGCCGTCGGCCCGCTGACGAAGTGGGGCGTGACGAGCGCGCCGATCTGCACCGGCTCGCCCCGATTGTTCGGCACGGTGAGCCGCGACAGGTCCTGGATCGTGCGTCGCCCTTGCGACTCGCTCTGGACGTAGACCTGGTACACGAAGCCGAACTTGTTGAAGAGGTTGACGAAGGACGAGCCGACATAGGTGCCGAGCGCGTCGAACAAGGATTGCAGGCTCACCCCGAGCTGCTCGGCCTTGGCGCGGTCGATGTCGAGGCGCAGCTGCGGCACGCCGTAGCTCGTGGTGGCGGTGGCGCCGCCGATCTCGGGAAGCTCCTTCAGCTTCGCGATGAAGCCCTCGGCGGCGCGGGCGAGCGCGAGGCCGCCCGCGCCGCTGCGGTCCTGCAATTCCAGCGTCAGGCCGCCGCGGGAGCCGAGGCCCGGCAGCGGCGACGGGTCGACGATGCGCAGGACCCCGTCCGGGTGGTTCTTGAACCGTTGCCGGAGCCGCCCGATCACGTCGGTGACCGTCTCCTCGCGCTGGTCCCAGGGTGTCAGGGTCGGGATCTGGAAGCCGTAGAACGGGGCGGTGACGTCGGCCAGGATGCCGCGCCCGGCGACCCCGATCGTGCCGGCGACGGAGGGCTCGGCCAGCGCCGCCCGGCCCACCTCCTCCACCATCGCGGCGGTGCGGGCGACGGAGGCGCCCTTCGGCATCGCGATGTCGGCGAAGAAGTAGCCCTGGTCCTCCTGGGGCACGAAGGCGCTCGGCCGGCTCGCGACCATCCAGGCGGTGAGGCCCGCGAAGACCAGGAAGACGAGGCCCGTGGCGACGAGGTGGCGCGACAGCCGCCCGACCGAGCCGGCCGCGATCCCGGTCGCCCGGTCGAGGGCGGCGTCGAACCAGCGCAGCGGCGCCCGCCACCGGCTCCGGTGGGCCGCCTTGTCGTGGGGCTTGAGCAGCAGGCCGCAGAGCGCCGGCGTGAGGGTGAGCGAGACGACCGCCGAGATCAGCACCGAGATCGCGATGGTCAGCGCGAACTGGTTGTAGAGCTGGCCGGTCAGCCCCGGGATGAACGCCACCGGCACGAACAGGGCGGCCAGCACCAGGGTGGTGGCGATGACCGGGCCCGCCACCTCGTTCACCGCCTCGCGGGCGGCCTCGCGGGGCGCCTCGCCCTCCTCCATCAGCCGCTCCGTGTTCTCGACCACGATGATCGCGTCGTCGACGACGAGGCCCACCGCCAGGACCAGCCCGAGCAGGCTCAGGGTGTTGAACGAGAAGCCGAGCAGGGCCATCGGCCCGAAGGTGCCGACGAGGGCGACGGGCACGGCGATCGCCGGGATCAGGGTCGCGCGCCAGTTCTGGAGGAAGAGGTAGGTGATGACGACGACCAGCACGATCGCCTCGATCAGCGTCTTGATCACCTCGTGGATCGAGGCTTCGACGAACTCGGTGCGGTCGAGGGCGATCCTGTATTGCAGGCCCGGGGGAAACCGCTTGGCGATGTCCGTCATGGTGGCGCGCACGCCCTTCATGACCTCGACGGCGTTGGCCTCCGGGTTCTGGTACAGGCCGAGCGAGGCGGCGGGCTTGTTGTCGTAGGTCGAGCGGCTGCCGTATTGCTCCGAGCCGAGCTCGACCCGGCCGACGTCGCGGATGCGCACCACCGAGCCGTCGGGATTGGCCCGGATCACCACGTCGGCGAACTCCCGCGCTTCGGTCAGGCGGCCCTTGGTGACGATCTGGAGCTCGAAGGCCGGCGCGTCGCGCACCGGCTCCTTGCCGAGCGAGCCCACGGTGATCTGGGCGTTCTGCTGCTCGATCGCCTGGACGATCTGGCTCGGGCTCAGGCCCAGCGCTTCCATCCGGGCCGGGTCGAGCCAGATCCGCATCGCGTAGCGCTTGTTCGAGAAGTTGACGATGCGGCCCATGCCGGTGACCCGGCGCAGGGGCTTGATCACCTGGGTCTCGGCCCAGTTCGACAGGAAGAGTTCGTCGTAGCGGTTGTCGTCGCTGTAGAGCACCACGTTGCCGAGGCGCTGGCGGGAGGACTTCACGATCTCGAGGCCCTGGTCGCGCACCGCCTGCGGCAGGCGCGCTTCGGCGCGCTGGGCCCGGGTCAGCACGTCGGCGGCGGCGGCGTTGAGGTCGGAGCCGACCTCGAAGGTCGCGTCCATGCCGACGCTGCCGTCGGCGTTGCTGGTCGAGCTGATGTAGATCAGGTTCTGCGCGCCGTTGATCTCCTGCTCGAGCGGGATCGCGATCGCCTCGTAGGCCTGCTGCGCGGTGGCGCCCGGATAGGTCGCCTGGATGTTGATGATCGGCGGCGCGATCTCGGGGAACTGGGCGATCGGCAGCGACAGGCCCGCCACGGCCCCGATCAGGGTGATGAGCACCGAGATCACGCCCGCCAGGACGGGCCGGTCGACGAAGGAGGCGAACATCCTGGGTCCCGCTGGCCGCCGGGCGCCGCGGCGCCCGCCGCGAGCCGGCGGCCTGGGAGCCGGGGCCTCGGGGCGGGCCGTCGGAGCCTGCGACGGTGAGATGAAAGGTCTCGGGCAACGTGATCGCGCCCGAGCGTGTTCCCCGGAGGAAGCTTGCGCGATCGCCCGCGGGAACCCGGCCGGCGCGTCCCCTCGTCCCGGGCCGGAACCGCGGCGGCGGATCGGTGCTTGCCCGCTCGGACGCCCGGCCGTGACGCGGGCGCGGCGTCCCCCTGGAGGAGTCCAGGATCGTGAGGAGTCCAGGATCGTGCGCGCAGGTTTTCGCTACGGCCTCGTCGGTCTCGCCGCGTTCGCGGCCGGTGCCGGCCTCTGGTGGGGGATCGGCCATCCGCTGCCGCCGGGCGCCGCGGGCGCGCTGCCGGGCCCGGTGGCACGGTTCCTCGCGCCGCAGGCACCGCTGACGCCCCGCGCGCCGGAAGCGCCCGCCTTCGACGTCGCGGTGGCGCGGGCCGCCACCGAAACCGTGCCGGTCGCCTTCTCGTATACCGGCACGGTGATCTCCCCGAAGGACGCGGCGCTCCAGCCCCGGGTCACCGGCGTGGTCACGGAGCGGCCGTTCGAGCCGGGCGGCCATGTCAGGAAGGGCCAGATCCTGTTCCGCATCGATCCACGGCCCTTCGAGGTGGCGTTGCGCACGGCGGAGGCGCAGCGCGAGCAGGCGGCGGCGCAACTCGCCTTCGCGGATGCCGAGGTCGAGCGCACCCAGCCGCTCGCCGACAAGGGCTACGCCTCGGAGCAGCGCTTCCAGCAGCTCGAGAGCAACCGGCAGGTCGCCCGCAGCCGGGTGCAGGAGGCCGAGGCCGCCATCGCCCGCCAGAGGCTCAACCTCGACTACGCGGTGATCCGCGCCCCCTTCGACGGGCGCTCCGGGCTCTCCGACGTCAATGTCGGCGATTCCGTCAACGAGAACGCGACCCAGCTCGTCAGCGTGGTCCAGGTCGATCCGATCGAGGTGCAGGTGGCCCTCTCGGCCGAGGATTCGGAGGCCGTGCGCGCCGCCCTCAAGGAGGACCGCGCCGTCGTCCAGGTCCTCGACGGCCAGGGGAAACCGGAGCGGATGGCGACCGTCTACAAGCTCGACAACCGCTTCGACCCCCGCACCGCCCGCCGGCTGATCCGGGCCTGGCTGCCCAATGCCGACGAGCGCTACCTGCCGGGCGAGTTCGTGCGCACGCGCGTGCAGGTGGGCACCGAGGAGCGCCTGCTGGTGCCGACGGTCGCCCTCTCGGCCCAGCTCGACCAGCGCATCGTCTGGCGCGTCGGTGATGACGGCCGCGTGGCGATGACCCCCGTCGAGACCGGTGCGGAAATCGGCGACCGCACGGCGATCCTGAACGGCCTGAAGGCCGGGGACCGGATCGCCACCGACCACCTCCAGCTCCTGCGCCAGGACCAGCGGGTCGGGATCAAGCGGGACGGCGAGGCGAGCGGCACGGAGGCCCGGCAGGCGGCGAACCAGCCCGGCGACGCGGTCCGGTAACGCGCTGCGGCCCGCCGGGGGCACCGGGATCGGCGTTCCGCCATCCGATCCTCAGGGGGCGTGGGCACCCGCGCGCCAGGCGAGGTCGAGGACGAGGCCCTGCGGCAGGGTGTCGAGGAGCGGCGTCACCGGGAGCCCCGCCGCGTTGAGGAGCCCGGCATTCCAATGGTTGCAGACGGCAAGAAGGCTGAAGCGCCCTTCCGCCTCGTAGAACAGGCTCGGCCCGTAGAGGCCAGGCCCTGCCTCGACCGGATGGCCGTCGCGCCGGGTGAAGGCGCGTCCGAGCGCGGCGGCGAGGCGCCGGAAGCCGGCCTGCGACAGCCTCAGGGGCACGATCCCGGCCCCCGGGACGACGTCACCGGGCTCGACCGCGACCCCGACCACGTGCAGGACGGCGGAGCGCCCGCCCGGGGTGAACAGGGCCTTCAGCGCCAGGCGCCAGTCGAGGGCCTGGAACGTCGGCACGGCGCGGTAGAAGCCGGCATCGCCCCAGCCGATCTCCAGGGCCGGGCTGGCGCGGAACCGCTCGGTCACCTCCAGGAGCGCCCCGTCCCCGGCCTCGGCCGCCGCCGCCGCCAGGGCGTCGCGGGGCAGCAGCAGGCCGGAATGCCAGGCCCCTGCGACGAGCCGCACCGTCACCGCCGCCTCGCCGGGGGCCGGTGGGTACAGGCCCGGATCGCCCGGCCGGGCGGTGAGCCAGCCGGCTGCCAGGAGAGTGACGGTGAGGGTGACGGCGAGGATCGCCGCCCCCCGGCCGAGGCGCCGCATGGCGGTCAGGCCGCCACGACGAGACGCCGCAGGTCGTGGTCGGAGGCCAGCCGCTCCGAGGAGGCGTCGAGGATCTCGATGCCCGCGATGCCCCCGGCGGCGTCGTAGGCGACGACGAGGCCCGGCCGGATCTCCCGGCTCTCCACCACCTCGGCATCGGTGAAGCGGACGGACAGGATGTCGGTCTCGGTGTCGTAGCGGCCCGTCACGGCGTGGGACGGTGTGGAAGTCTCGCTCATGGCCTGTGCGGATATCCGGGCAAAGGTTGACGGATCGCCTCTTCGCCGCGCCGACGGCACCGGGCACCGGGCACCG
>NZ_LABX01000240.1 GCF_001043915.1 Methylobacterium aquaticum
CGAAAACTTTTCCTTGGCCATATCCATCACCTGCGGCAAGCCCGCCCACGACGTCCAGCCGGGCGGAAGGCGCGGCCCGCTTAGAGGGTTAGCGCCGGTTGATCAAGTCCGGCATCGCCGCCGGGGCCCCGTCAGGGAGTTCCGGCGACGCGCCGGCGGTCGAGGCTGCGGGCATAGGCGTCCGCCGTCTCCCGTTCGTGGTCGGAGAGCAGTTGCTCGACGGCGCCGACGAGGTCGGGTGCCTCGGTGAAGCCGGCGGCCACGAGGGCCACCGCCTTCGCCCGCGCCGCGTCGCGCTTGGCCGGCAGGCAGATATGCTGGGCCCGCACGGCGAAATGCTCGGCCGTCTCGTGGCGCATCCGCGCGGCGGCGGCTTCCTGGGCCAGGCAGCCCTTCAGCCGCGCGATCGCCGTCGCCTCCCGGGCCGCATGCGCGCCCTCGAAGGCGTGGCTCGGTCCGGCAAGGGCGATGAGCAGCAGCGGCATCACGGCGCGCATGGCGATGTCCCGGGGTGTTTGTTCCTGATATGTTCCATACCACCACTGATTCCCCGATGCCAAGGTAAACGGGTGGAGAGATGGGGACAACGTGAACGCGGTCCCCGCCACGAGGGCGGGAACCGGACCGGGGCGTCAGGCGATCGAGATCGGTGGCTGCGGGATCAGGCCGCCGCCTGGCCCTTGCGGCTTTCGAGGAAAGCCGCGTGCTCCTCGGCGAGGGCGCCCGACAGGGCGCGGGCGATCAGCGCCCGGGTCTCCGCGACGCCGTAGAGGGCGACGAAGGAGCCGAAGCGCGGGCCCCGCGCCTCGCCGAGCAGGATGCCGTAGAGCGTGGTGAACCAGGTCTGCGACACGCCCGGCCGGCCGTCCGGGCTCTTCGACTTGCCCGACAGGTCGGGAAAGTGGCGCCGCCCGACCTCGTAGACCACCGCCTGCAAGGCTTCCGGATCGGTGGAGCCGGCATGACCGGCCAGCGTCTCCGACAGGTCGGCGAGGGCCACCGCTTCCTCGGCGCTCGCGGCCCGGTAGGTCTTGGCCGGGCGCACGACATCGCGAAAATAGCGCACGGCGTGGTGGACCAGACGGTCGAGGCGCGGATGCGTCTCGGGCGAGGCTTCGGGCGCATAGCGGCGGATGAAGCCCCACAACACCGCCGGGTCCTCGCTATTGGCCACCGCCACGAGGTTGAGCAGCATGGCGAACGGGATTCCCCCGCCCTCCCCCGCCCGCTCCGGCTCGGGCGGCACGCCGGCATGCAGATGCCAGACCGGGTTTCCGAGCTTCAGCTTCGGCTCTTGTCCCGGGAATTTTTCCAGGAACGACAGGTAATCGTCGACGTGGCGCGGGATGACGTCGAAATGCAGCCGCTTGGCCTCCCGCGGCTTGTTGTACATGAACAAGGCGAGGCTCTCGGGCGTGCCGTAGGCCAGCCACTCGTCGATGGTGAGCCCGTTGCCCTTCGACTTCGAGATCTTCTGGCCCTTCTCGTCGAGGAACAGCTCGTAGTTGAAGCCCTCGGGCGGCTCGGCGCCGAGCGCGCGGGCGATCTGCCCGGAGAGCTTCACCGAATCGATCAGGTCCTTGCCGGCCATCTCGTAATCGACGCCGAGCGCGACCCAGCGCATCGCCCAGTCGGGCTTCCATTGCAGCTTGGCGTGCCCGCCGGTGACCGGGGTCTCGTAAGCCTCGCCTGTCTGGGGATCGCGCCACACGATGGTGCCGGACGGCACCTTCACCTCGTCGATCGCCACCTGCATCACGTGCCCGGTGACCGGGTGGAGCGGAAGGAACGGCGAATAGGAGGCGGAGCGCTCGGCGCGCAGGGAGGGCAGCATCACCGCCATCACGGCGTCGTAGCGCTCCAGCACCCGGAGCAGCGTCGCGTCGAAACGGCCCGAGCGGTAGCACTCGGTCGCCGAGAGGAATTCATAGTCGAAGCCGAACGAATCGAGGAACCGGCGCAACTCGGCATTGTTATGGGCGCCGAAGCTGTCATGGGTGCCGAACGGATCCGGCACCGCGGTCAGCGGCTTGTTGAGACTCTCCGCCAGGAGCGCCTTGTTGGGCACGTTCTCCGGCACCTTGCGCAACCCGTCCAGGTCGTCCGAGAAGGCGACGAGGCGGGTCGGAATGCGGTCGTTGGTCAGCGTCCGGAAGGCGTGGCGCACCATCGAGGTGCGGGCGACCTCGCCGAAGGTGCCGATATGTGGCAGGCCCGAAGGGCCGTAGCCGGTCTCGAACAGCACCTCGCCTTTGCCCGTCCGCTCCAGCCGGGCGACGAGCTTGCGCGCCTCCTCGAAGGGCCAGGCGGACGCGGAGGCGGCAGCCTCCGCCAGGGCGGGATCGATGCGGGATGCGGACATGGCGAGGCGGTTTGGCCTGTCGAGGCCGCGCAGGAGGCGGCCTTCCGGTGAGCGTGGACGGGAGCCCGGCACCCTATGGGCCGCGCCCACGAGGGTCAACGCGGGACGCGGCGCTTCGCCGGGCAATCGGGTGACGGGACGGGGTGAGACGCGGTTGACGTTCCGAGTCGCGGACACGCCCGATCCCCGGCAGTCCGGCCACGTCGCGTACCGCCTGGACGAAGCTCTGCTGTTGGCGTTGCTGGCCCTCTCGTCTGGCGCCGAGGGCGTGACCGTCATCGCCCGGCTCGGCCCCACGACGCTCGCCCGTCTGTCTGTCGCCGGCCAGTGCTGCGTTGCGGCCTGGACTGCGACGCCGACCCAGACGTCGCTCGAGGTGATCGCACGTGACGGCAAGACCTCGCGCCGCGCGGGCCGGGGCTGCCAAGCCTCCTCGTCATGCTCCGAGACACGTCACCCGATGGCCCTGGGATGCCTTCCGGGGCGATCGGATGAAGGCCGAAGCCGGCGAGCGCAGCGGCTCCGAACACCGCCTCGGCCTCGTGGCCGGGCTTGGCGGGAAGGAGACCGCGAACCGACCAGGCCCCAGCGGTATTCGCGGCTTGAGGCAACCGGCAGGGCAGTCTATCGAGAACCATTCGGTCGCTGCCTGTGCCGCACGGTCCATCGCAATGGCGGACAGGATATCGGGAGAGGCACCGAAGCGGTTCCTGATTGAGGGCGTTCGCTTTCCGACGATGTGCAATCAGGAAGCCAGCACAGGCCGAACACGAGGCGGATACCGTACTGCGCCTGCGCCGCACGCTCGGCAGCGTGAATACTCTGGCCTGGTCGTGCCCACCCAAAATATCCCGGCCCGGCAATCCCTGGCGTTCTGGCGCGCGAACGGGCACGATCGACTGATGGGAACGCCAACTTGTCCCAAATCGAGCCAGCGAGCACCAGAACGGACTCAGCGTCTGGGATTCTGGATGCCGGATCCGCCCGCGACCATCGACGGCCTGTGATCGGCACGTCAATGCACGGCGATCGCCGATCCGATCTCAGGTGGCACGAGCACGAACGCCGGAGCGGCGCGCCCGCCTCGCAGGTGCCTGCCGGCAAACGCGGTATCGAGCGGGGCCGCGGGAACCCGTCCTCACCCTGGCGCACGTGTCGCTGGCGAAGCCGCCCGACCCGACGTGACCGACTCTCGCGCACCGAACCTCTCATTTTCAGGCTTGGATGAATCACGATGACGAAGTTCAGCGCCTATCTCAGCATCTACAACGATTGGGATATTCTTCCGCACGCATTGGCGTCAATCAAAGATCACATCGACGAACTGATCGTCGTCGATGGCGCCTACGAGTGGATGGATTCGTATCTCAGGGCTCTGGGCAAAGATCCGATGCGGTCCGACCAGAGGGTCTATGATAGCCTTGAGAAATCTGGCATCGATTTCAAAATTATCTCTAGAAGTTGGAAGAACGAAATCGAAAAGAGAATGGCAGGATACGATGCCTGTTCGAACAAGTATGTGTATCGTGTCGACGCCGACGAAATCATGTTCTTCTACGATGGCGCGATCGAAAGCTTCCTTGAGACCGACAAGGCGGTGGCCGAGATGGACATGCCGCTCTACGATGATCCAGGCTTGATCCATACCTCGGCGGACGAAAGCCGCCATCCGCGGCAAGGTTTTCTGTTCGACACGTCAAAGATTTCCGCCGATCAGCATCTCCACTATCTCTGGCTCGTCCTCGGCAACGACCAGCTTCCTCCCTACGAGAAGGACCACGCTGCGATCTCCATGGAGCCGATCGCCTTCAACGCACATCTGTCTCACTGGCGAACACCGCAGGGTTCGCTTCAACGCTGTGCATTCTATCAAATGAACTGGATGCGATTTAACGGCATTCCGTTCTTGCCTGAAGTAAAGGATCGCCCACTTCTGAACTTCGACCCTCTGTTCGAGTTCGTGCCGGCGGAGACCTACCTCCGGACGATCATCCGCGAGAGCATCTGCACGGCGACCCTGAGCGTCTCCGGCGAAACAATCCGCAAGTCTCCCCTTTCACCCGAGCAGGAAGCCACGTTCGTGGACCTGCATCGCAACAAGATGGAGGCGATCGAACAACTCAATCGTGATGCCCTGACCGATTGGCAACCGCTCATCACGGGACAGGGTCTCTTCTTCGATGTCTCGCAGGGATGTCTGGCCGATTTGATCGCCCGCGATGGGAAGTTGCAGATCAGGGTCCGCGGCACGATCGCCGGCATCCAGACGAAGGCCATCGTGCTGAGCGATGAGGCTCCGTTCTACCATCACATCACGCTACAGCCCGAAATGCAGGAAAACTCGGCCACCATCAGCATCTCTCCAGCCCTCGAAGGCATCCGGCACCGGAGGCTGTTCATCTCGCTCCATATCCATTTGGGCAACAACGAAAAATTCGGCGACTTCAAAATCACGTCATAGTGCCGGCCATGCCCGGAGACGTGATGAGCTTTCACCGCTGAGAACCGCATCATGAAATTTGCCGTCTTTGGATCGTGCATGTCAAATCTGACTGCCGCAGCCCTGACATCTACCTATGGATGGACGCAGACACACAGCATCCACCACAATCGGTCAGATTATTTTATAAAATGCTTTATCGAAGAATCGACCCCTCCAAAGGCTTATGCAGATCTCTCTCGCACGTTCCAACTGCGGGAGGACGCGCCGCGCGATGCGGCGTTCATTCTTCAAAATCAATCGCGGGATCTGATTGGCCTTCACGAGCTACAGAGCAACAAGGAAACATACGGTAATTTTATCGAATACATCAATCGCGACCCGTGGGACGTCATTCTTCTCGATAATTTCATGGATGTCGCAGCCAAACTTGTTTATGATCGATTCGAAGACCCCGATCAAACCCGTCCTCTCTTCCTGAATGCGTCCTTCTACAAGGATAGCGAGCAGATCGCCGATCGATATTATCACACAGAGTTCCTCTCTCCTGAGGAGTCGGCACGCAACTGGCTTGCGATCTACAAATGGATTCGCGAACGCCAGCCCAATGCGAAGATCTTTTTTCTCAGCTATCACTATTGCTCCAGCACGGAACATCAGGAACGCTACCAGCGGATATTCGGATTTTATCCAGAATTCACGAAAATATGCAGAGGTGAAGATATCAATATCTTTTCCCCTCTTAATGTTCGCGATGACTTGACAAATGGACAGGAAGACTGGCCGCATTTCCAGATGCCGTTGTATCACGCGCTTGCCGGCCACATCTACCTGTCGGTGGAAGGCAAGTTCAATGACACCAACATGTCATCGCACGACCCCAATCGCTAGAGCATTTTCCGACGACGTGGATCCCGGTTCGCCGTAGAAAATGCTTTTGGGCCGATACTTTTCAAAGACGAGAGCAGTCTCGTGAGATGCCTCACACGCAGCCGACGCACCGGCGTTCGCCTGCGTCGAGACCGTCGCGGCCTTGAGGGGTGGGGGCCGCGACGGCTTGCCGGATCGCTGTCCGCGGATCCTCACACGCCGGTCAGTTCCTTCCTGGGCACGTCCGACGCTCGGTCCGCCTTCATCAGGTCCGCCAGGATCTCGTAGGAGCGCAGGCGCGCCCGGTGGTCGTAGATCGCGGCGGCCACCATCAGCTCGTCGGCCCCCGTGCGGGCCGCGATCGCCGCGAGGCCCTGGCGCACCGTCTCGGGCGAGCCGACCACCGAGCAGGCCAGCATGCCAGCGGCTTGCAGTTTCTCGTGGCCCGACCAGTAGGTCTCGATGTCGTCGATCGGCGGCGGCAACTGGCCGCGCGTGCCGCGGAAGATGTTGGTGAACGCCTGCTGCGCCGAGGTGAACAGCCGGCGCGCCTCGCCGTCGGTCTCCGCCGCGATCACGTTGACGCCGACCATCGCATGGGGCTTCGCAAGCTGGCCTGAGGGCTCGAAGCGGGCGCGGTAGACGTCGAGCGCCTGCATCAGGGCGTCCGGGGCAAAATGCGACGCGAAGGCGTAGGGCAGCCCCAGCATCGCGGCGAGCTGCGCCCCGAACAGGCTCGAGCCGAGGATCCACAACGGGACGTTGGTGTTGGTGCCCGGTACCGCCTGGATGACGCGGCCGGCATCGAGGGGCCCGAGGAGGGTCTGGAGTTCGAGGACGTCCTGCGGGAAGTGGTCGGAGGCTGACGGGTCGCGCCGCAAGGCCCGCAGGGTGCGCTGGTCGGTGCCGGGCGCCCGGCCGAGGCCGAGGTCGATGCGGCCCGGATAAAGCTCGGCCAGCGTGCCGAACTGCTCGGCGATCACCATCGGGGAATGGTTCGGCAGCATGATGCCGCCGGCGCCGACCCGGATCCGGTGCGTGCCCCCGGCGATGTAGCCCACCACCACGGAGGTCGCCGCGCTGGCGATGCCGGTCATGTTGTGGTGCTCGGCGACCCAGTAGCGGGTGAAGCCCCAGCGGTCGGCGTGCTGGGCGAGGTCGAGCGTGTTGCGCAAGGCGTCGCCGGGCGTGGATCCCTGCGGGATAGGCGCCAGGTCAAGGATGGAGAGTGGCGGCATCGACGGGTCCCGGAGGTTGTGAGTGCGTGTCCCCTGCTGGCGTCCAAGATTTGGGCTGATGGCAGCGGATGCAAGCGCGTGAGGCCGATGCGTGACATGCACCGGCTGCGCGGGCGGCGGATGTCCGACCGCACCGCCCCGACATACCGCCGCTTCCGAGAGCGCGGCAGAGCGATGGGCCTCGTTCATCCCGGCTGTTCGAAAGCGAACCTTGCCGCGTCCTGCCGATTGCCCGATGCTGCACCTCCGCCCGCAACAGCAGCGAGACTGAGACGGGCGATCCGGGGAGGATCCATGGCGGGATTGTTCGATCTCACCGGCCGGGTGGCGGTGGTCACCGGCGGCAATGGCGGCATCGGGCTCGGGATGGCGGAGGCGCTCGCCGGGGCCGGCTGCGCGGTCTCGATCTGGGGCCGCGACGCGGAGAAGAACCGGAGCGCCCTCGACCACCTCGCCGCCACCGGCAGCCCGGCCGCGGCCGAGATCTGCGACGTGGCCGATCCGGACGCGGTGCAGCGCGCCTTCGACGCGACGCTGGCCCGGTTCGGCCGGGTCGACGGGATGTTCGCCAATGCCGGCGTGGCCGGGGGCGGGCGGCGCTCGTTCCTGGAGCGGGACGCGGAGGAATGGCGAAAAACCTTCGCGGTCAACCTCGACGGGGTGGTGGCGAGCTTCCAGGTCGCGGCTAAGCACATGGCCGAGCGGGCCGGCAAGGGCGACGCCTTCGGGCGGCTTGTCGCCACGTCGAGCGTCGCCTCGCTCCTGGGGGCGGCGCGCAACGAGCATTACGGTGCCACCAAGGGCGCGCTCAACGCGATGGTGCGGGCGCTGGCGGTGGAGCTTGCCCGCTACGGCGTGACCGCGAACGCGATCCTGCCGGGCTGGATCGAGAGCGACATGACCGCCGGCCTCCTGGCGAACGAGAAGTTCGTCACGTTCAACCTGCCGCGCATTCCCGCCCGGCGCTTCGGCCGGCCGGAGGACTTCGGCGGGATCGCCGTCTACCTGATGAGCGGGGCGTCGGCCTACCAGACCGGACAGGTGCTGGTGATCGACGGCGGCTACACGGTCGCGTGAGACGATCCGGGCCCGAGGAGGCTGCAATGGCACGATTCACGGCGAAGGCCGTCCTCGTCACGGGCGCCGGCAGCGGCATTGGCCGCGCCTCGTCCCTGTCCTTCTCGCGCGAGGGCGCGGCCGTCGCGGTGGTCGACCGCGACGCCGCCGGCGCCGAGGAGACCGCGGCCCTCGTCGCGGCGGAAGGCGGCCGGGCCCTGGCGCTGACGGCGGATGCCGGCCGCGAGGCCGACGTGACCGGCGTCCTCGCCGCGGCAGAGCGGGCCTTCGGCCGGCTCGACGCGATCCACGCCAATGCGGGGATCGGCGGCGGCACCGTGCCGTTCACCGAGCAGAGCGTGGACCTCTGGGAGGAGGTGCTGCGCGTCAACCTGATCGGCGCCTTCCTGGCGATCAAGCACGGGGCTCCGCTCCTCCTGCGCCATGGCGGCGGGGCAATCGTCTGCACCGCCTCGGTGGCGGGCTTGCGCGCCAACGCGGCGGGCGCCGCCTACAGCGCGAGCAAGGCCGGGGTGATCAGCCTGGTCCAGACCGCGGCCGACGCCTTCGCGGGCACGGGCCTGCGGATCAACGCCGTCTGCCCCGGCCTGATCGAGACCGGGATGACGGCGGGCCTGTTCGCGGCGGCGCGGGCGAAGGGCAAGGGGGACCGCATCGGCCAGCTCAACCCGCAGCGCCGGGCGGGCATCCCCGAGGAGATCGCCGCCGCGGCCGTGTTCCTGGCGAGCGAGGAGGCGTCCTACGTCAACGGCCAGGCGCTGGCGGTCGATGGCGGTTTGTCGAGCACGCATCCCTTCGTGCCGCGGAAGGCGTGAGGCTTTGGCTCAGAACGGACCGACCGGGAAGAACCGCAGGTACAGCTCCGCATATTTTCCCTCGTCCCATAGCCGCTGGAGCGCGTCGTCGAGGGCACGGGCCAGAACCTCGTCCTCCTTGCGGGTGACGAAGCCGATGCCCTCGCCGAAATAGCGGTTCTCCAGATAGTCGCCGCCCGAGAAGGCGCAGCAGCCCGCCGCCTCGGTGCCGCCGATCCAGAGAGCGAGCGCCAGCCCGTCGCCGAACAGATACGCGATCTCGCCCCGGCGCAGGGCCGCCTCGGCGGCGCCGAGATCCGGGTAGGTCTTCGGCGTCGCGTGGAAGAAGGTGCGGAGATACGCCTCGTGCGCCGTGCCCGAGACCACCCCGGTGGGGTGCTCGGACACCGCCTTCACGTCGGGCGCCGGCAGGCTCTTGTCGCCGCGCACCACGAAGCGGGCCGGCCAGCGGAAATACGGCCGGGTCGCCCGGTAGCCGGCCCTGAGGGAGGCGGAGAGCGGGATCGCGGCCGCCACCACGTCGCCCTGATTGGCCTGGAGCGCGTCGAGCAGCGTGTCGAAGCGGCGCACCTGCACGGTGCAGGTCATCCCGAGCTTCTCGCAGGCCGCCCGGGCGAGCTCGACCGAAAAACCCGTCGGGTTGCCGTCCGGCCCGGCGAAATGCAGCGGCGGGTACTCGTCGTCGGTGAGGAACCGCACCGGCCGCGTGGTCTGCGGCGGCTCGGGCCGTTCCAGCCGGGCGCGGGGGTTCCAGAAGTTCGGGATCGTCACCGCCTCGGCGGCCAGGGCCGGGACGGCCGCCAGCATCACGAACGCCACCTGTGCCAGGACGGCCATCCGCCCCAAGCAGACTTGCATTGGCAGGCCAACGCTTCGTCTGCTTAGGGCCTTGTTTGATCGCAGATTTTTGCCGCCGAACCGGTGACCACGTCGGCGAAATCCGCTTAGCAAGGCCGCCCGCATCACGGCAGCCGCCGGCCCGGGCCGGGCCTGCCGCTGAGGCATCCGCGCCACGCTCGCAAGGAATCCGCGGACGGAGGGGCGCGACGCTGTCGCGCAATCGGAGAGAACCATAGGCTCTCCTACCACGAACCTCCGCCGGCGGGACCCGGCATCGCGAGGGCACGCCGATGTTCGTCGAGGTCCGGTCTCCGCAGGGCGCCGCGATCACCTTGCCGGGCGAACTCGCCTTCCTGCTCGGCCAGGGCGTCGACCTCGCCCTCGTCCGCGACGCCGCCCTTCTGGCGAGCCAGGAGGGCACGGAACCGGCGGCGGCCCTGCTGCGGACCGGCCTGATGAGCGAGGCCGGCTATTACGCCGCCCTCGCCCGGGCGCTCGGCCGGCCGTTCCGCGGCAGCGGCCTCGTCCTGCATCCGACGGCGCGCTTTCCCGACGACATCCGCCTCGGCGCCGCCGTCGGTGCCGAGGGCGAGGTTTTTCTGGCCCCGCCGCCCGGGGCGGTGGCGGGGCTCCTCGCCATCGGGGCGCCGCCCTCGGCCGTCTTCACCACGCCGGCGGCCCTCGCCGGCGCCGTGCTCGCCACCGCCGGGCCCCGGGCCGCCGCCCGGGCCGCCGAGGCGCTGGAGGTGCGCGCGCCCGACTGGGCCTACCGCCCCGGGCTGCATCCGGGGCAGGTTCTCGTCCTGCTGCTCGGCCTCGCGGCGGCCCTGTGGCTCGTCGAGGCGTCGCCCTGGCTGCAACTCGTCCTCCTGGCGCTCATCAACGTCGCGGTGCTGGCGGTGATCGTCTTCCGCCTCGCCCCCCCGCTGCTGCGGCCCGCGCGCCTGCCGGAGCGCCCTCCCCCGCCGGATCCGGACTTGCCGGTCTACACCGTGCTGGTGGCGCTCTACCGCGAGACGAAGGTGGTGCCGCGCCTCGTGCGGGCGCTCGCCCGCCTCGACTACCCGGCCTCCAAGCTCGACCTGAAATTCGTGATCGAGGCCGACGACCACGCCACCGCGGCGGCCCTGGCGGCCGTTCCGCTCCCGGCGCGGTTCGAGGTGGTGACGGCGCCCGCCGGCCTGCCCCGCACCAAGCCGCGCGCCCTCAACGTCGCCCTGCCGCTCGCCCGCGGCGAGCATCTGGTGGTCTACGATGCCGAGGACGTGCCGGATCCCGGCCAGCTCAAGGCAGCCGCCGCCCTGTTCCGCGCCGGCTCGCCGCGGCTCGCCTGCTTGCAGGGCCGGCTGGTGATCGACAACACGAACGATTCCTGGCTGACCCGCTGCTTCACCCTCGAATACGCGGCCC
The DNA here is from genome assembly GCF_001043915.1 of Methylobacterium aquaticum. GTDB lineage: Bacteria > Pseudomonadota > Alphaproteobacteria > Rhizobiales > Beijerinckiaceae > Methylobacterium > Methylobacterium aquaticum. The sequence continues at coordinate 11,053 of NZ_LABX01000240.1, forward strand.
TGTTCGACGTGCTGCTGCCGCTGCTGACGGCCGCGCACCTGCCGGTGCCGCTCGGCGGCACGACCACCCATTTCCGCACCCAGACCTTGCGCGAGCTGCACGGCTGGGACGCCTGGAACGTCACCGAGGATGCCGATCTCGGCCTTCGCCTCTCGCTCGCCGGGTATCGGGTCGGCGACCTGCCGCTCTCGACCCTGGAGGAGGCGCCGGCCCGCATCCGGCCCTGGCTGCGCCAGCGCACCCGCTGGATGAAGGGCTTCGTCCAGACCACCATCACCCACAGCCGGCATCCCGTCCGGGCCCTGCTGTGGTGTGCAGGATCATATGGCAGGGCCGGGATTATCCGGGATCGAGCGGGATTTTGCGGCTAATCCGCGGCATCGCCAGTGACTTAGCCCACGATAGGCGACGAGATGCGTATCGCTGACGCGCAGGATCAAATGGCCCGGAACCGAAGAAACCTCATTGAGGCACGGTGTCTTCGCCCCTGTGTGCGAGCTGCGCAGCTCCTTCTAAGTGGGATGATTGGCACAGGCGCTGTCACCTGAGCGGAAAACCACGAAAACGAGGCCATTTCAAGCTGATAGCCGAAGAGGCATCCGAGCGAAGTGGGATGCGAAGTGGGATGCTTTCTGGGCTGTCGAGACCGCGTGAAGGCGGGTAGCTACACGCGGCCCGTCGGCCTTGAATGGCCTTTCAACGCCGAGGCGTCGAGCGCCGGTCCTTAGAAGGGAAGCTCCCTGAAAGCGGGAGGCACGCGGCCAATCACCTTTAGGACCACCGGCTCTTCAAATTCACCCAGTCCAGGGTGGCCATCCTGGCGAATGGCCACCGCGCCAGCCTTGCCCATTGCTATGCGCTCGACCTTGCGCAGGGCGTGAGCCTCGTCGGATGCGGTCTGCGGAGGGTCGGCCTCCAGCCCTCTGCCCTTCTCCCGGAACGACTGCACCAGAAACGTAGGCTTGAGACCCTTCGACATGCTGCCTCCTCAGAGTTGCAGCGCATGGTGGTACGAGAACAAAAATAGAACAAGCGGTCTTCCAGTGGATGGGCTGTGGATGAGTGTGGATAGCGCCTGGCCGTCGGGTGAGCCTGCCGGGGCTATGGTGGTTCAACAAAATCTTGATTTTATATGCATAATCAAACATCTGAGGGTATACCCTCAAGATCTCACTGTGCTCAGGCGAACGATATGTTTGCGGCGAGTGTGACCTTGAGAGTAAACAACCAGCTTATAGAATTAAATCGGAACGCCAGCTTGTCGGCAAAGTATCACAATGGGGTTTTCGAAGCCATTGTTTTGTATAGATCCTACAGCAGCATCAGGCAAAGTTCCCGGTTCAAATACGACAATGAATGGAGAGTAGCCGCTATATCCGCCGTAACTGTTGCGAGCATTTACAGTCCCACACACAGTTAGCTTTCCTGAGGACCGCGCCAAGTAAATCTTATCCCCAAACTGGGCAGAATTAGGGTCCTTAAGGATACCTTTTACAGATGATATGACCTTCAAAATTTCTTCTCTAGTTAATGTCTCCGCAAGAGCCCCCAAAGTAAAGCTGCCAAGGACTACTGAGGCTGCAAGCCCCACCTTCAAATTGCTCGCCCGTACCATGCTACTCGCCCCTGAAAACTTAAGCTGCTGACCTCATCTCGGCTAACAGTCTCCGAAGGATAGCGGTCGTTATCCGAGATCAGCATCATGCCACCAATTGCCAGAAAATTCACTCGCTTGACCACCACAAGATCGTTGACAACGAGCGCGTAGATCTTCCCGTGCACGACTTCCCCATAGCTGCGATCGACTAGCATCAGGTCTCCGTCTTGGATCGTCGGATGCATGCTGTCGCCTTGAGCTTGAAGCAGTTCCGCGTTGTGCGGGGACACGCCGAGAGATCGAAGCCAGGCCTCGCTGAAGAGGAAGTGGGACGCCGCCACCGTTTCGGCGGGCAAGCTCGCCCGGCCTCGCCCTGCCGACGCTCGCACTTCGAGGAACGGGACGGCCACGAAGCCCTCCGGGACGTTGGATAGGCCATCAGTTGCTACTGGGTGCTGGGCCGAGACATTTAGCGCCATACCGTTTGTGGAATTCCCGATCAGGTAGTCCACCGTCGTCTCTGCCGCTTTAGCTATTTTGATGAGCGCCGTCGGCCCAGGCTGTGTTCCTGCAAGATATTTGTTGATCGTGGTCAGAGGGATCCCAGCTTTATCTGCGAAATCTTGTGCTCTGGGAAATTTATCTATCGCAGCTCGCAGCCGGGCTTGAAGAGCCGTCAGTTCCGCATGTGGTTGAGGTTGCCGCGCCATCGATCAATTCTGCCACATGTGGATTGACGCGCCGTGCCACATCCGGCACATTCACGCTACAGAGTCTCTGATGCGAGGTTAAGATTTCATGGCGCGTAGGCAAGGGGATGCCCCTACAGGGCCTGGCTGGCACCAACAGGACATTCTCGCCGCGATCCGGAAACGGGACGCGACGATGGCATCCCTGAGCCGCAAGCACGGCTTCAAGCCGGGAGTGTTGCGGTCCGTCTTCTACAAGCGCTGGCCCAAGGGGCAGCGGATCGTGGCTGAGTTCCTGGGCGTCCCAGTCGAAGAGCTGTGGCCACACTGGTATGGCCCAGGCGGTACCCTCAAGCCGCTCCAGGGCGCTGCTCAGAAATCGGCGGCTTAGAGGTGATGCGTCCTATGGACATGCCCCTCACCGCAGCGTCGTCCGAGCTTTCGTTTCCGATCGAAGACGTCCTGCTGGCCGACATCTACGACGGAAATCGCCTTCGAGAGATCGAGCCTGCTTGGGCCGAGGCCATGGCGGCATCAATAGATCAAGGCGCGCGAATGCCGCCGGTCGTTCTGCGCCGCCCGGATGCTCGCGAGGGTATCGTTCAATCTTATGCTTTGGTCGCCGGCGGTCACCGTGTCGCCGCGTACCGGCTGCTGGGCCGCGTTTCGATCCGGGCTGAAATCAGCACTTACGATGCTCTTCAGGCGCGTCTGGCTGAGGTTCAGGAGAACCTGGTTCGGCATGACCTGAACGCCCTCGACAGGGCGCTGTTCATCGCCGAGCACAAGCGTGTTTGGGAGTTGCTTAACCCGGATGCCGGTCGTGGAGGCGACCGGCGGTCGAAAGGAGCGGTCAAAAGGCAAAGTTTGCACTTTGGTCCGCGTCGCTTCACCGACGAGATGGCTGAGAAGTGCGGGCTCGGCGAGCGCACGGTCAAGTACGCTCTTGCTCTGTCCGCGTCCCTCGATCCCGAGGCGATCCGTCTGCTTCGAGGATCGAGCATTGCTCGCAACAATTCCGAATTGCAGCGCCTCGCGGCACAGCCCACCGAACGACAGGTTCGGCTCGCCAAGCTCCTGATCGATGGGACTGCCGATACGGTCGCCAAGGCACGGATCGCGGCGGGTGATGCCCCAACCGGCGAGGGTGATCCCCAGGAGGAGCTGTTTCGCCGCATCGTCTCGAACTGGCAGAGGCTCGATGCCAAGGGGCGCAAGCGCTTCATGGAGCACGCCGGCCTCGTGGCTGATCGGAAGGCTGGCGCATGAAGCTCTGGCTCACCGCCGCCGAGATAGCCGACCTCGCCCTCCCCGGCCTCCCGGCGACGAAGCGCAATGTCAATGCGTATGCCGAGGTCTCAGGTTGGACCCGGCGTGCCGGGCTCTGGCGCCCCCGTCGCGGGGTTGGGGGCGGCCTGGAATACCACCTCGATCTGCTGCCGCCCGACGCGCGCCGAGCCTACGTCGCGCGGCTCATGCCCGAGGCAGTGCCGGTAGATGTCGCCGAGGCCGCCGAGGCGGAGCCGGCCGCAACGTCCATGCGCGACGATGCGGCGGAGGCTCGTGATGCCCGGCTGGCGATCCTAGCGGCAGCCGAGCGCATCTTCGCAAGCGCGAAGCTGCCACGCGAGCACGCCGATCTCCTCACTGTGGCAGATTACGCCGCGGGCCGGCTCCATGTCCCGCCGTGGGTTCGCGCCCGGGTGCCCGCGCTCACCGCCCGCAGCCTGAAGAGGTGGCGCGCAGCCGCGCGCGACGGTCGCACGGCCTCCCTCGCAGTAGATCGCGGCGCCGCCCGGCGCGGCCTCGGCGTGCTCGATACGGCAGAAGGCGGCCAAGTGCGGGTCTATGCCCTCGCGGTGATCGCCCGTCAGCCGCATCTCTCGGCCGACCATGTGCGCGAGCTGCTGCGCCAGCGCTTCGGCGAAACCCTGACCGTCGTGCGTTCGGGCGGCGAGGTTAAGACCGTCCCGTTACCGCCGATCCGTACCGTGCAGGATGCGCTGCGCCGGTGGAGGGAAACTGAAAAGGTTGCTCTCACTGCAATCACCAATCCAGACGCCTACAAGAGCCGGTACAAACTCGCCGGCAATAATACAGCTTCAACTGTCACCCGCCTTAACGAGGTCTGGCAGATCGACGCCTCGCCGATGGACGCGCTCTGCGTAGATGGCCGACATTCAGTCTACCTGGCAATCGACATCTGGTCGCGCCGCGTCGTCGTCTACGTCTCGAAGACGCCCCGCGCTGAGGCGGTCGGCTTGCTGTTGCGCCGAGCAATTCTGGCTTGGGGCGTGCCCGAGACGGTCAAGACCGATAACGGGTCGGACTTCACGGCCAAAGCCAGCCAGCGCCTGCTGGCATCCCTTGGGATCGAGCACACGCTGTCACCGGCCTTCACCCCGGAGGACAAGCCATTCGTGGAGCGTGTGGTCGGCACGTTTCAGCGAGATCTGGGCCCGCTCCTACCAGGCTTTATTGGGCACAGCGTCGCCGATCGGAAGGTGATCGAGGCGAGGCGCGCCTTCTCGGCCCGGCTCGGCGATCAGGATGCCGCCAAGGCGTTCTGTGTCGAGCTGACCGGATCCGATCTTCAGGGCTATTGCGACGCCTGGGCCGAAAACCGCTATGCGCACCGGGCGCATGCAGGGCTCCGGGGCCGCGCTGACCTTCGCGTTCATACGCCCTACGGCGCCGCCTCCTCCTACACCGGTCCGATCCGCAGGATCGAGGATGTGCGTGTCCTGGACCTTTTGCTGGCGCCAGTTGCCGGGAAGGACGGTGTCCGGACCGTCGGCAAGCAGGGTGTCCGGATCGAGGGTTCGTTCTACCACGCCCCGCAGGTACTGCCGGACACACAGGTGTTCGTGCGGATGGACCCTGCTGACATGGGCCGCGCCTACCTCTTCGCCCTCGATGGCGGCGAGTACCTGGGCGAGGCCCTATGCCCCGAAATTCTCGGCATTGATCCGGCCGAGGCGGTCGCCCTGGCGAAGGAAGCACGCAAGTCGCTGATCGACGAGCGCACTGCGGAGATCAGGCGGGAAGCCAAGTCGATCAAGCCCCGCGACTTCGCGGACGTGATCCTCGGACGGGCGAACACTGCGGCGAGCAAGGTCGTCGCCTTCCCGCGGCCGAGCGACGTCCACAGCACGCCGCAGCTCACCGCCGCCGCAGAGGTGTTCGCGGAGCCCCCCGCTCCTGCGGCTCGCCCTCCCCTCCCGGCCGCCGAAGCGGCGCTCCAGGCCGAGATTGAGGCGGATCTCGCCGGAGCCGCCGCTCCCCGGCCGAACGTCCAGCCGCTTCGACGCGGAGACACCCCACAGCTTCGGTTCCGGCGGGCACTCGATCTGCGCGCGCGACTGGAGCGTGGCGAAGAGATCGAGACCGCCGACGCTCTCTGGCTCGGCGGCTACGAGGCCGGCCCCGAGTTCCGATCCTTCCAGGACCTCTATGCCGACTTCGGAGAGGCGGCGCTCTGATCAACAAAAGAAAAGCCCCGGCGAAAGACCGGGGCCCACAGTGGAGATGGCACCATCATGACGACGGACAGACCCAACGACAATAGCAAGAGCCACGCTGCCCTTCAGAATGTGAGGGCGATGATGGCACTTGTCCGCAAGCTTCAGCAGCGCCGCCCGCACCTTCCGAATATCGGCGTGATGCACGGCCCTTCCGGCTACGGGAAGAGCCAGGCGGCGATCTACGCACAGAACAAGACGAACGCCATCCGCGTCGAGGTCGGCGACAGCTGGACCCGTAAAACGCTGATGAAGGCCATCCTCACCGAGCTGGGGATCGTTCCACGCGGAACCGTGGCCGACATGGTGGAGCGGGCTGTCGAGTTGCTGGGCGAGCAGATCGACCGCCCGCTGATGATCGACGAGGCAGACAAACTCGTCGACAAGGGCATGATCGAGTTGGTGCGCGAGGTTGCGGAATGCAGCCAAGCACCCGTTGTCCTGATCGGCGAAGAGGCATTGCCCTCTAAGCTCGTCAAGGTCGAGCGCGTCCACAACCGGGTGCTCGATTGGGCTCCGGCCGAACCGTGCGACCGTGACGACACCCGGAAGCTCGCCAACCTCTACGTGCCGCAACTGACACTGACCGACGGCCTGCTGGATCGCGTTTGCGAGCGAAGCGAGGGGCGGGCGCGCCGGATCGTCACGAACCTTGACCACATCTCGGAATGGGCTCGTCACCACGGCGCGAGTGCCGTGGATGAGGGGTACGACGGTCGCTTCTTCACCGGTGACGCCCCCAAGGTGCGTTCCGGCCGCATCCTGCGGAGGGTTGCATGAAGCGCCTCCACCAGATCGGACCGGGCGGGCCGAATGCCTACTGGGTGGCCATGCGCGCCCTGACGCGGAGGGCGGGGAGCTTCACGATCCGTGATGTCGTCGAACGCTGCAACGCTGCGGTGGAGAATACCGTCGAGTGCTACGTCCACGCCTGCGCCCGCAGCGGGCATCTCGACATCGTCGGCGAGCGACCGGCGACGACGCCAATCGGGCGGCCGTTCAAGCTCTACGCGGTTAAGGTTACTGCTCCCGAGACCGCTCCCTTCGAGAAGCCGGATCGTACTCCGCGGCTCGGCGCGGCTCATCAGCAGATGTGGACTGCCATTCGTGGTCTGACCTCGTTCACAACGCGAGATCTGGCCGCTTTCGCCTCGACCGACGAGGTGGCGATTAGCTCGGACACGGCCCGGATCTTCTGCTGGAAACTTCGGCAGGCCGGGTATCTCCAAGAGCTTGGCAGGCAAGGACGGTGGCAGGTTCTCCGCCTCCGTCCCGGCATGAACACGGGCCCCACCCCACCGGCAATAACGGCCGGGGGCGACGTCATCGATCGCAATCCTCGCGCCCGTCGTCGGAGTGCCGCTCGATGAATGTCGCTGGGAAGCTCTCCGCTCTTGAGCGGGCCGCTGCGGCCTGGGGCGAGGCCATGCCAGACGAGGTGCGTGAACTCGCGGCATACGTCGATCGCAATACCGGGGCCGCAGCAGCCAAGACGATCGGTTACTCGGGTGCCGTCGTTAGTAACATGCTCAACGCTCGATACACGGGCGACCACGAAGCTGTGTTCGCGAAAATCCGCGGCGCCCTGATGGGTGAAGTGGTGGTCTGCCCGGTGCTTGGGGAAATCGGCCGCCATCGCTGCCTTAGCGAACAGAAGATGCCGTTCGCCACCTCGAATGCCGCTCGCGCTCGGGTCTACCGCGCCTGCCGCACGGGCTGCCCGCACTCCCGCCTGAAAGGTGCTTGAACCATGCGCATCAACAACCCCGTGCCCACCCTGGAGGGGCTGCTTGCCGTCTTCGAGGACGGTGCCGCGAAGGGCGGCACCTTCGTCGACCAGGTGATGTGCCAGACGGCCATAGACGGCATTGCCGACGCCATCCTGGCGATCGGCATGCTCGGCAGCCGCATGGAGGCCAGCGGCCTGCTGGAGCCCTTCACGGAAGAGCCTGCCGCGCCCCGTACCCCGGTAGAGCGCCGCCAGCTCGCCCGCTTCGCCGCCCCGTTCGATCCGGACGGCCGCGTCGTCCAGATCCCGACGGCCTTCACTCGGGAGGCGGGGCGATGATTGATCCGCGTCTTACCATCCGGCGCATCGCGTCGATCGTCGCCGAGGACATGGGTACGACGCTCGTGTTGATGAAGGGCGCGGGGCGCAAAAGCGAAGACGTTTGGCCGCGTCAGGTCGCGATGTACCTCGCACATCATCATCTCGGTAAGTCGCTGCCCGAGATTGGCAGGTTCTTCGGTAACAGAGACCATACCACGGTCTTGCATGCGGTTCGCGCTGTCACCGAGAAAGCCAAGATGGATGAAGGTCTGGCGGGGCGCCTGAAGGCGCTTGGCGGCCTCATTGATGCGGCTGAAGCCGCGCTCTCCGTCGAGGCATCGATACCGCCGGAGCCGGAGCTTGTGCCACATCCGGCACCGCCGGTGCCCGTGGCGGTCCTCACAGCGCCGCTGCCGGCTACCGACGAGCCGGCGGCCCGCC
>NZ_LABX01000241.1 GCF_001043915.1 Methylobacterium aquaticum
CCCATCTCGAATTGTCGACACCAAGCCAAAGGCTCGGCGAGAATTCGAGAACGGGATCAAAAGCCGTTCTCAACGACCGCTGGTGTTGCGCGGCGCGTCCCGCGTCACGATTGCCCTGCCGCCCGGCGCCGGGCCGGTGCGGCCCTCTCCTCCCGCGCCTCCGGCTGGCCTGCGCCGGGCTCGCCCAGGGGCGCCACGATGGTGCAGACCACGCCCTCGCGCGGGAAGCTGAGGCTTACCGTGCCATCCAGTTCGCGGGCGAGGCTGCGCTCGATGAGGCGGGAGCCGAACCCGGTCCGGGTCGGGGGGACGACCGGCGGCCCGCCGCGTTCCCGCCAGTGCAGGGCGAGCTGCCCCTCCGCGACGCTCCACGACAGGGCGACCTGGCCCCCCGGCACCGCGAGGGCGCCGTACTTGACCGCGTTGGTGGCCAGCTCGTGCAGCGCCATGGCGATCGACAGGGCGATGCGGGGCGGCAGGCGCAGGGCAGGACCGCCGACGACGAAGCGCGACGGCGCCCCCGGCCCGTCGAGAGGGGCAAGCGCGTCCTTCACCACGTCGGCGAGTTCCGCCCCCTCCCAGCTCTCGCGGGTGAGCACGTCGTGGACCCGCGCGAGCGCGATCAGCCGTGCCTCGAAGGCCGACCGGGCCGTCGCGGCCTGCGGCCCGTCGAGGCCCCGCAGGCTCTGCATCGCGATCGACTGCACGGTGGCCAGCGTGTTCTTCACCCGGTGGTTCAGCTCGTGCACCAGCAGGCGCAGGTGCTCCTCGGCCCGCTTGCGCTCGGTCACCTCCTGGTGGATGCCGATGACCCGGCGCGCCCGGCCGCCGGCATCGCCCTGCACGATCGCCTGGGCGCTGACCCAGCGCAGTCGAGAGGGGTCCGGCCGGATCCGGAACTCGGCCCGATACTCGGCCTCCCCGGCCAGCAGAGCCTCGAGCGCTGCCTCGATCCGGGTCCGGTCCTCCGGATGCACGGCCCGGGTCCACGCCTCGTGCGAGAGGGGGGCTTGCCCGAAGATCTCGGCCGAGCGGGCCGAGAGGCGGTGCTGCCCGGTGGCGAGGTCGATCTCCCAGGTGCCGAGCCGGCCGGCGGCCAGCGCCAGCCGCAGGCGCTCCTCGCCGTCCCGGAGCGCCGTCTCGGCGTCCTTGGCCTCGGTGATGTCGACGTTGCAGCCGGTATAGCCGAGGAAGCGCCCGTGATCGTCGAGGCGGGGCACCCCCTCGCACAGGAGCCAGCGCGTCGCCCCATGCCGGTCGATCACCCGGGTCTCGGCGCGGAACGGCCGGCGCGCGGCGAAGGCGCTCTCGAACGCCGCGGCGAAGCCGGGCAGGTCGTCCGGGTGGACGATCTCGCGCCAGCGGCCCCCGGCCAGCGTCTCGGTCGAGCGGCCGAACAGGTAATCGTAGTGGAGGTTGACGAAGACGAGCTCGCCCACCTCGTCGGTCATCCAGATCAGGGCCGGGGCCGAATCGGCCATGTGGCGGAAGCGCGCCTCGCTCTCCCGCAGGGCCGCGAGGCTGCGGCTCTGCTCGGCGAGGGCCTGGTCGCGCTCGGCGATGCGCCGGCGCAGGCTCTGCGAGGCGTCCGCCAGGGTGTCGGCGAGCTGGCGGATCTCGCGGATCGGCGTCGAGACCCGCGGCACCGGCTGGCCGGCGGCAAGCGCCCCGCCCGCCTGGGCGAGCTGGCGCAGCGGCTCGGCGACCCGCGCCCACAGCTTCACCGCCAGGAGGGAGGACACCGCCAGCGCCAGCAGCCCGAAGCCGCCGAAGGCCAGGACCCAGTGGCGCAACGGCGCCTCGACCTGCTGCCGGGAGATGTTGGCGCCGACGGTCCAGCCCGCCGCCTTCGCGGTGGTCTCGACGTAGAGGACAGGCCGCTTACGGCGGTCGACCCCCTCCCAGATGCCGGCGGCCCCGGTCGGGGAGCCGCGCAAGGAGGGCTGCACCGGCTGGCCGGCGAGGCTGTTCTGGTCCTCCGAGCGGGCGAGGAGGAGGCCGTGGCGGTCGGCGACCGCGATGGTCCAGCCCGGCGCCACGTCCTGGACCAGGATCTGGTGCAGCCGCGTCACCGGCACCGTCAGGCTCAGCACGTAGGCCGGTGCCCCCTCGATCATCACCGGCACCGCGACGTCGTAGGTCGGCGGCCGTCCGGGGGCTCCCGCCCGGACGCCGCCGATCACCGGGCGCTTCGTCGCCAGCACCTCGGCATCCTCCGGGTGCTGGTCCTGCGGCAGCGGCGCACCGGGGGGCAGGGCGGTGTTGACGAGCTGGCTTCCGTCTGGCCGGCGCAGGGAGAGGGGAAGGCCCGTCGTCTCCGTCACCGCCTGGGCCTGGGTCTCGAACCCGCCGAGGGCCTGTCGGCCGGCTCCCGGCTCGCCGAAGCCGGGCTGGCGCAGCCGCGGCGAGGCCGCGAGGGTCTGGAGCACGGAAACCAGCCCCGCCATGTCCCGGTCGATGCTGAGCGCGACGCCGCGCACGCTCTCGCGGGCATCCTGCTGGAAGCGCGCCCGCTCCAGGGCGGCGTAGCGTCCGAGCAGCACGGCGGTGAACAGCAGGCCCGGCCCGATGAGCGCGATCGCCAGGGCGACGAGGTAGACCTGCGTCGACAGCCCGTCCCGCCGCAAGGCGTTGAGCCGGCGGCGGATCATGGCGTGGTCCTCATGACGTCGCCCTCGGGCATGCTGCGCATCAGGACCGTGGCCTCATCCTGGCGGCGCGCGGGCCGCGCGGCATGGGCCAAGGCGTCAGGCCCTGTCGATGTGGCCGAGGTCGCGGCCGGGCTCGATCCGGTCGCGCACCCGCTGCTTGAGGGTCTTGATGTCGGGAAATCCCCCGTCGCGCTTGCGCTCCCAGATCAGTGCGTCGCCGCAGGTGATCGCGAAGGCGCCTCCGGTCGCGGGGATCAGCGCCACCTCGCTTACGCCGTCGCGGAAGGTCGAGAGCAGTTCCTGCGCCATCCAGCCGGCCCGCAGCAGCCAGTTGCACTGGGTGCAGTAGGTGATGGCGATGCGGGGCTTCTCGGCCTCGGGACGGGGGGCGGTGTCGCTCATCTCAGGCGCGACTCCGCCTCCGATCGCCCGGCTTGTCAACCCGCACGCACGGGTTGCCGCGGGCCGGCATCTCAGGCGAGCTGGCGCAGCACCATCAGGCTCACCGCCACGCCGGCGATGCCGGCCGCCACCGACACCGCCACATAGGCGAGCGCCTCCAGATGGGCACCCCGCTCCCAGAGCAGGAAAGCCTCGAGCGAGAAGGTCGAGAAGGTGGTGAAGCCGCCGAGGATGCCGGTGGTGAGGAAGAGCCGCAGGGCCTGCGGCCCCCCGCCCCGGGCGGCGAACCAGCCGGTGAGCACGCCCATCATGATCGAGCCGGCGATGTTGATCACCATCGTGCCGAACGGAAACCCGCTGCCCGCCCGCGCGGCCCAGACATTGACGCCGTGGCGCAGGGCCCCGCCGAGGCCGGCCCCGAGGAAGACCACCAGGTAGTTCACCGTTCCACCGTCTCCGCTGATCTGCGCGTGGCTTGTGCCACCGCCCGGTGCGAAGGGCGAGGCCGCCGGCGCAACCGTGGCCGGCGTGCCGCACCGGGTTCCGTTCGGTGCTAAAACGCCACACTGTGTCATGGAGCCGTCATGATCCCGCCCCAACGCTGCCGCAAAGTTAGAACGGGGGCGAATCGTGACCATCCTCTCCATCCGTGCCGCTCTCGCAGCGGGCGGCCTCATCGCCGGCGCGGGTCTCGCGCAGGCCCAGTCGCTCGACGTGCGGGTGCCGAACCTGCAACCCGTCGACGGGCCGGTCGCGGTCGATGTGGGCGGCACCACGGTCGTCAACCAGGGCCTCCAGGGCGTGGCCCGGCTGCCGGCCACCACCCGGGACTTCCTCGGCGATTCCCTCGGCTCGTTCTCGTCGCTCGCCGTCGATCTCTCGACCTGGCGGCGCAGCGGCGACACCTATACGGGCACGCTCTACACGCTGCCCGACCGCGGCTACAACAACCCGGATGGCGGGCTGTTCAGCGATTATACCGGCCGGCTCAACCGCTTCACCTTGAGCTTCACCCCCTATACCGGCAGCGCGGCCCTGCCGCAGGCAACGGCCTCGCAGCGCCAGATCACCCTGACGCCGGATGGCGGCATCGTGCTCACCGATGCCAGGGGCCAGCGCTTCAGCGGCCTCGACCCCGCCGCCGGCACCACCACGCAGCTCGGTGCCGTGCTGCCGTCGGCCGCCACCGGCCCGAGCGCCGGGCGCATCAGCCTCGACGCCGAGGGCCTGGCCCGGCGCCTCGACGGCTCGTTCTACATCAGCGACGAATACGGCCCGAACATCTACTATTTCAGCCGCGAGGGCCGGCTCCAGGGCCTGATCGGCATCCCGGCGGCGCTCCAGCCGGTGACGAACGGCCAGCTCAACTTCAACTCGGTGAACCCGCCCGATACCGGCCGGCGCAACAACCAGGGCCTCGAGGCGCTGGCGCTGACGCCGGACGGACGCGGCCTCGTCGCCATCCTCCAGAGCGCGACGCTTCAGGATTCCGGGCCGAACCAGCAGCAGCGGACCAATACCCGCATCCTCTACTACGACGTCTCCGGCACGCCGACCCCGGGAGCGCCGAGCCGCGAATACGTGCTGCAACTGCCGGCCTACCAGCAGAACGGCAATGGCACCGCCTCGAACCGCACTGCGGCGCAGAGCGAGATGCTGGCCCTCAACGACACCCAGTTCCTGGTGCTGTCGCGCGATTCGAACGGGCTCGGCACCGGCAACACCACGCCGATCGTCTACAAGAGCGTGCTCTTCGTCGACACGGCCGGCGCCACCAACATCGCCGGCACCGCCTATGACGGCACGACCCCGATCGCGCCGAACGGCACGCTGCGGCCTGGCCTGACCCCGGTGCAGACCCGGGAGGTCGTCAACATGCTCAACCCGGTGCAGCTCAACCGCTTCGGGATGAACCTCAACACCAACCCGGCGAGCCAGACCACCCTGCCGGAGAAGATCGAGGCGATGGGCCTCGTGCCGGTGCTGAGCGAGCGGGCGCCCAACGACTACTTCCTGCTCGTCGGCAACGACAACGACTTCCTGACCCGCCAGGGCGTCATCAACGGCCAGACCTACGACGCCGGCATCAACAACGACAACATCCTGCTCGCCTACCGGCTGACCCTGCCGACCTATGTCGATCCGCTCTCGCTGGCGGTGATGAAGGCGACGGCGCCGACGGTGCTCCAGGGCCTCGGGGCCGGCGCCCTTAGCCTCGCGGCCTCGGCGACGCGCAGTGTGCAGGACCATCTCTCGGCCCTGCGCCGCAGTGCTGGCCTGCCCGGACAGGGCGCCTGGGGCACCTCCGGCCCGGCGCTCTGGGTCGGAGGCGACTTCGTCTTCGCCGACCAGCCGCGCAACGGCGGCCTCAGCCTCGACCGCACGATCGCGCAGGGCTCGGCCGGCATCGACCTGCCGCTCACCGGCCCGTGGCGGGCCGGCCTCGCGGTCGGCGGCGGCGGCGGCTCGCTGTCGCGGCCGCAAGGGTTCCGCCAGGACCAGAGCGCCTTCACGGTCGCGGCCTATGGCGGCTATTACGGCCCGACCTTCTACGCGCAAGGCATCGTCGGCGGCGCGCCGATCATCGACCTCTCGGGGATCCGCCGGCCGGCCGCCTATGGGCTCACCGCCGATGCCAAGACCTCCGCGACCGCGCTCTCCCTCGACGGCGAGGCCGGCCTGATCCTCGACCGCGATGCCTTCCGGCTGATGCCCTTCGTGGGCCTGAGCCACCTCTCGGCCCGGGTCAGCGGCTTCACCGAGACCGGCGCGGCCGGCAACAACGTCGCCTATGGCGGCCTCACGGTGCTCCAGACCACCGCCCGCTTCGGCGCCGAGCTGGCCTATACGGGCTTTGGCGGCATCGTCCCCTCGGTGCGGGTGGCCTACAATCTCGGCCTCGGGCCGCAGCAGAGCGCCGGGCTGTTCCGCCTCGCCAGCGTCCAGAACCCGATGGCCGTCGCGACCTCCGCGATCCCGTTCCTCAAGTCCGACTTCGTCACCGCGGGTGTCGGCCTCCAGGGCAGCCTGACGGAGAATCTCGGCTGGCGCGTGGATTACCAGGCGGCGATCGGCACCCGGGCCGGGGTGGCGCATGGGGTCACGGCGGGGCTGCGGTATCAGTTCTGAGGGCGTGATACGATCTCCGGACGACGACGTCCGGAGATCGCGACGTCCGCATTGCGAAGCAATCGATCGATGGGACCGGCCGATCTCACCCCGCTCACAGCCTCATCCTGGGGTGGTGAGCGGGGTGACACATGTCTCCGATGCGCGGTTCCGACCATGCGGAAGCATCGTCAGTCTCTGACGGCTTGGCTCACCGGGGGTGTCAGGATGAGGCCGCCAGCCAGCAGATCCGCCGCGTCACCCGCCAGGAGGCCGCGAAGGCCGGCACCGGCAGGAACTCGAACCGCGAGTGGAAGTTGTGAGCCCCGGTGAAGTAGTTCGGCGTCGGTAGCCCACGGGCCGAGAGCGCCGCGCCGTCGGTGCCGCCGCGCATCGGGATCTGCCGCCGGGTGATTCCCTCCGCCTCGAGCGCGGCGAACAGAAGATCGACCGGGCGATGATCGTCGCCGAGGCTGTCGTGGATGTTGCCGTAGGTGTCGGTGATCCGGCATTCGACCCGGCCGGTCGGGTAGAGCGCGGCGATCTCCGCCGTCACGGCATGCAGGCGCTCTTTGCGGGCGGCGAAACGATCACGGTCGAAATCCCGGATCATCGCCTGGAGGCGGGCCTCGCCGGAATGGGCCTGGAGGGCGCTGAACCAGAGATAGCCCTCGCGCCCTTCGGTGTTCTCCGGCGTCTCGGCCCGGTCGAAGCGACCGATGAAGTCGTGCGCCATCAGCAGCGGGTTCACCATCACGCCCTTGGCCGACATCGGATGGGCGCTGACGCCCGTGAACACGATCTCGGCGCCGGCCGCGTTGAAGGTCTCGATCACCACCTCGCCGAGGCCGCAGGCATCGATCGTGTAGGCGAAGTCGGCGGGCAGCCGCGCGAGGTCGAGGGCCTTGGCGCCGCGCAGCCCGATCTCCTCGTCGGGCACGAAGGCGACGAGGATGTCGCCGTGCGGGTCGTCCGGGCCGAGGGTCGCCAGCAGCGTCATCAGGATCGCGATCGCCGCCTTGTTGTCGGCCCCGAGCACGCTGGTGCCGTCGCCGACGATCACGTCCTCGCCGGCATAAGCCGCGATCTCCGGGTGCTCGGCGACCCGCAGCCAGATGTTCCGGTCGCCGTTGAGGCAGAGGTCGGCGCCCTCGAAGCGCAGCACCTGCGGGCGGATCTCGGGCGAGAGCCCGACATCGACCGTGTCGAGATGGGCGACGAAGCCGATCGGCGGGGCGCCCGGCCGGGTGCCGGGTTTCCGGGCGGTCAGGATCGCGTGCTCGTCGAGCACCACATCGGTCAGGCCGAGGTCGCGCAGTTCCCCGGCCAGCAATGCGGCCAGGGCGCGCTGGCCCGGCGTGCTCGGCAGGGTGGCGGCACGGGCGTCGCTCTGGCTCGCCACCGCCAGGTAGCGGAAGAACCGTTCGACCAGCTGGGCCCGGATGGCCGCCTCGTCCGCCATGGCGTGTCGTTCCGTCATCAGGTGAGCGCCACCGCAAAGCCGCGCTGCACGCCTGAGCGCGCCATCAGCGCCTCGTACCAGCGCCGCACGTTCGGATAATCGGCGAGGTCGACCCGGTGCCGGGCGTGGCGCCAGGCCCAACCGAGAATCGCGAAATCGGCGATCGAGAGGGCGCCGGCGACGAACTCGCCCTCCCCCAGCCGCCTGTCGAGCACGCCGTAGAGCCGGCGCGTCTCCGTCTGGTAGCGCTCGAGCCCGTAGGCGCGGTCCTTTTCGGCGACGCCGAGGAAGTGGTGGACCTGGCCCGGCATCGGCCCGAAGCCGCCCATCTGCCACATCAGCCACTCCATCACCTGGACCCGGCCGCGCCCGGAAGCGGGCAGGAACAGGCCGGTCTTCTCGGCGAGGTAGACCAGGATCGCGCCGGATTCGAACACCGAGATCGGCGCCCCGTCCGGCCCCGCCGCATCGACGATCGCCGGGATGCGGTTGTTCGGGCTGATGGCGAGGAAGGCGGGATCGAATTGCCGGCCCTTGGTGATGTCGACCGGCTCGACCCGGTAGGGCAGCCCCATCTCCTCCAGGGCGACGCTGATCTTGCGGCCGTTCGGCGTGTCCCAGGCATAGAGCTGGATCATGATGCGCTCCCTCCGGCGGCTTTTTCGGCATTTCCCGTCACACGGGTTACCAGGGGCCGAGGCCCGGCGACAAGCGTGAGGGCGGTCACGACCGTGCCGGCGGCGATCCGGATTCGACGTTAACCGCGATGCAAGAGGATCGGGGACGACATCCAAAAACCCTGTTCCATCCACGATTTGGAAGCCGGACGGGGCCTAGCGTCCTGCGCATGAGACGGATTCGAGACGGCAGGGTGATCGGTGACGGCGCGGCGCGGCGAGGGCCGCGCGCGCCGGCGATGGACCCGACACGGACGTGACGATGAGCCATCGGCGCAACGACCAGATCGACATGGTGGTGCCCTTCGTGCACTTCCGCGACCAGCGGGAGACGATGGAGCGGCCGTTCTTCTCGATCGCCAAGCAGAAGCGCCTGAAGGAGATCGACTATACGAGCCCCGACGGCTCGGTCTGGGTGCGGGTGCTGCCGAATCAAGCCTACGGCATGGCGACGATCTGGGATGCCGACATCCTGATCTGGGCCGCCTCGACGATCTGCGAGATGAAGAAGCGCGGTCGCAACGACATCCCGCGCAAGCTCAACTTCATGCCTTACGATCTCCTGAAGGGGATCGGCCGCGAGACCGGCGGGCGGCAATACAAGCTGTTGCGCGACGCGCTGTTTCGCCTGCAATCGACCTCGGTTCGCACCAACATCCGGGCCGAGAAGGCCAAGCGCAAGGAACGGCAGTTCAGCTGGATCGACGCCTTCGACGACACGATCGACGAGGAGACCAATGCCAGCCGGGGCATGTCGATCACCCTGTCGGACTGGTTCTACGAGGGCGTGCTGATGGATGGCGGCGTGCTCGCCATCGACCCGGCCTATTTCGGCATCACCGGCGGGCGCGAGCGCTGGCTCTACCGCATCGCCCGCAAGCATGCCGGCGGGGCGGGCGAAGGGGGTTTCGCCATCAGCCTGCCGACCCTGTTCGAAAAATCGGGCGCCGAGGGCACCTATCGCCGGTTCAAGTTCGAGATCGCCAAGATCGCCAAGGCGGACGAGCTGCCGGGCTTCGTCCTGCGGATCGAGGAGAAGGAACGCGGCGAGCCGCATCTGCGGATGATCCGCCGCGACCTCGTCACCGACGAGGGGCTGATCGTCCCCGCGCCGAAACCGAAACGCACCCGCAAGCCGAAGGCGTCCGCAGAGCTGCCGCTCTTCCGCCACCTGTCCGACGAGACGATCGCTTTGTGCCGCAAGGCCCATCCGGGCTGGGACGTGTACGGGCTGAAGACCGAGTTCGACCACTGGCTCGAAGGCGACGCGGCCCGCGAGCCGAAGAACTACGAGAGCGCCTTCCTGGGCTTCGCCGAGCGGTTCGTGCGCGACGCCGATTGATCCACAGGCCCGCCCGTTCCCGATGTACGAGGGGAACGGCGATCGGGACGGGCGCCTTCGAGGAGAAATCCCCGGATTCCCTGTGAACGACTCGGGTGGACTCGGCACATCGGGAACGCCCAGGGGCAGGATCGGCACTTCGGGAACGGACACCGTGCGATCGGGAACGCCGGCACGGTACTTCGGGGACAGGACGGGCGGTACTTCGGGGACGGATCCCCGGCACATCGGGAACGGCCCACCGGCATTAAGCATTTGGGCGAGTTCCGGGAATCGCCGCCGCCGAAGCGCCTAAATCGATAAAGATTCCTGTAACACTCTAAGCGGTGCATTCTGGGGAAAACACGGACAGCGAGTCGAACCCCGATTCATCGCCCGCAATCCCGAGTCGAGGCGGCGTCCACACGACACCCACAGGAGTCCACCGGACTCACCAAAACGACGCGCAGGACCAGGGCATCTGTCGAAGGGCGGGTGAGACGCTGGACTCGACTCGAGAAAGCTTTCCTGTGGGACTCTTCGGGATGGAGGATCCCGATCTCGACTCGTCAGACCTCGCATCGTACCAGCGCAGTCGCGGCGGCGCGGGAGCCGGACAACGATCGACGCCAGCGGGACGGGCAGGGATCCCGCCATGGCGAACCGTTCGTGAAGTACGCCCGATCACCGGAGGCTGAGGCAAGGACACGATCCGGGATAGCGGCAGTGCCCGAAACGCGGGATGAGGATCCCGATTGGAGCACCGAATGACCGGTCGCGCGACGGGATCGGGGGGAGGAACGGGAGACGGCAGCGCAAGGACGTACATCGGGGACAACGGGGAGAACGCCCGGTCCGAATGGTCGTCCTTCACGGTTTCCCCCCAACGCCGAATGGTGCGGAACTGGATCAGGCAGGCGTGAGAGCGAGATTCCGGGGAGGCCGAGCAACCTTGGGGACCGCATCGATCCTAGCCGTCACGGAGCCTCTCGCGGCGGAGCGAACCGGCCGGCGGCGTGGTTCCCAAAATACGTCGACCGGGAGAGCACGTCCGTTCGTGCTGCCTGACAAGCTGCCGGATCGGAGAGACCCGTTCGAGAGAGGGATGATGCACCGGTCGTCGACGCAGCGAGGGTAATTCACTCCGCCATCAACCGCTTGAGCACACCAGCATATCGCGCCTGCACCGCCTCCCGGGCGCGATGCCGCCCGCCGGCGACGACCTGACGGCCCGCCACCCAGACCGCCTCGACCGCCCTGGATCCGGCCGCGAAGATCCAGCCATCGAGGAGGGCATCGCCCCGCCGTTCGAGCAGGGCCGGGTCCGTTCCATCGAGAGCGACGCAATCGGCCGGGGCTCCGAGCACAAGACCGCCTTCGTCTGCGGCCAGGGCCTGGGCGCCGCCGGCCAGCGCCGCGTCGAACAGGGCGCGTCCGGTCGAAGCGCCGGGGGCAGCGAACACGTTGCGCTGGCGGTTGCCGAGACGCTGGGCATATTCGAGCTGGCGTAGCTCGTCGGCGGCACCCACCAGCACGTTCGAATCCGTGCCCACCCCGTAGCGCCCGCCCGCCGCCACGAAGCCGGGACCCGGGAAGATCCCGTCGCCGAGGCTCGCCTCCGTCACCGGGCAGAGGCCGGCAACGGCGCCGCTCGCGGCCAGGCGCGTCGTCTCGTCGGGGGTCATGTGGGTGGCGTGGATCAGGCACCAGCGCGGATCGAGCCCGGCCTGATCGAGGAGCCATTGCACGGGCCGGGCACCGGACCAGGCTGTGCACTCCTCCACCTCCCGCACCTGCTCGGCCGCATGGATGTGGACCGGCCCGGCCGCCGCGAGGGCGACGACGGCGGAGAGATCCTCCGGCGTCACCGCCCGCAGACTGTGAGGCGCGACGCCCAGGGTGGCGCCGGGAAGAGCCCGCAGGGCGGCACGGGAGCCCTCGACGAGGCGACCGAACAGGTCGAGGTCGCTGACGAAGCGGCGCTGGCCCTCGTTGGGAGCGACGCCGCCAAAATTCGACCAGCGGTAGAGCACCGGCAGCAGGGAGAGGCGCAGGCCCGTGAGATCGGCGGCGGCGGCGATCCGCTCCGCCATCTCGGCGACGTTGCCATAGGGCGATCCGTCCGGGGCGTGGTGCAGATAGTGGAACTCGCCGACCCGGGTGAAGCCGGATTCCAGCATCTCGACATAGGCTTGCGCCGCCACGGCCTCGGCTTCGTCCGGGCTCATCCGCAGGGCGAAGCGGTACATCGTCTCGCGCCAGGTCCAGAATGTGTCGGCGGACGGCCCCCGCCGCTCGGCGAGCCCCGCCATGCCGCGCTGGAAGGCGTGGCTGTGCAGGTTCGGCAGCCCCGGCACCAGCACCGCCACCCGGACATCGCCCGGCTGCGGCGCAGAGGCCGCCTCGATGGACGAGAACCGGCCATCCGTGATGGTCAGGCGGAGATCGCCCTGCCAGCCGGTGGGCATCAGGGCCTGGGCGGCGTGCAGCACGGTCATCGGCGCGTCTCCTGCATCAAGCGGTGCGCTCCCGCGCGCCGCCATTCATGTCTATACAAACCGGATCTCTCATGTCTATACATATGCGCGAATCGAGGAGAGGCGCATGAGCGAGAGAGAAGGCGTGCCGCAGGTCTGGCGCAACGTCCGGCTCGCGACCTTCGCCCCCGGGCTCCCGGGGATCGGCGCGATCGACAGCGGTGCGCTGGCGATCCGCGACGGCCGCATCCTGTATGCCGGGCCCGAGGCCGACCTGCCGGGGGCGGCGCTGACAGGCGCCGAGATCGTCGACGGTGCGGGCCGCTGGATCACCCCGGGGCTGATCGACTGCCACACCCATCTCGTCTGGGCCGGCGACCGGGCGCAGGAATTCGAATTGCGCCTCGCCGGCGCTTCCTACGAGGAGGTGGCGCGGGCCGGCGGCGGCATCGTCTCCTCGGTCGGTGCCTTGCGGGCGGCGAGCGAGGACGACCTCGTGCGTCAGACATTGCCGCGGCTCGACGCGCTGATCGCCGAGGGCGTCACCACCGTCGAGGTGAAGTCGGGCTACGGCCTCGACCTCGCCAGCGAGGGCAAGGCGCTCCGCGCCGCCCGCCGGCTCGCCGAGAGGCGCCCGGTCGGGATCCGCACCACCTTCCTCGGCGCCCATGCCCTGCCGCCCGAGGCCGGTGGCGACAAGGATGCCTACATCGCCGAGGTCGCCGACACGATGCTGCCGGCTTTGGCCGCGGACGGCCTCGTCGATGCGGTCGATGCGTTCTGCGAAGGCATCGCCTTCTCGCCCGGGCAGGTGGCGCGAGTGTTCGATCGGGCGCGCGGCCTCGGGCTGCCGGTGAAGCTTCATGCCGACCAGCTCTCGAATCTCGGCGGGGCCGCTCTCGCGGCGCGCTACGCCGCCCTCTCGGCCGATCACCTGGAGCATACCGACGAGGCCGGGGCCGCCGCCATGGCGGCGAGCGGCACCGTCGCGGTGCTCCTGCCCGGCGCCTACTACTTCATCCGTGAAACCAAGCTGCCGCCGGTGGCGCTGTTCCGGCGCCACGGCGTCCCGATGGCGGTCGCGACCGACGCCAATCCGGGCACCTCGCCGCTCACCTCCCTGCTCCTCGCCATGAACATGGCCGCGACCCTGTTCCGTCTCACCGTCGACGAGTGCCTGGCCGGCACCACCCGCGAGGCCGCTCGCGCCCTCGGGATTCTCGCCGAGGTCGGCACGCTCGAAGCCGGGAAGCGCGCCGATCTCGCGGTGTGGTCGGTCGAGCGGCCGGCCGAGCTGGTCTACCGCATGGGCTTCAACCCGCTCCACGCCCGCATCCGGGGGACACGATGACCGAGACGCTCACCCTCCTGCCGGGCGCGGTGCCGCTGGCGAGCTGGCGCGCCATCTATCGCGGCGCCCCCGCCGCCCTCGATCCGTCCTGCGCACCGGTGGTCGCCGAGAGCGCGGCGGCGGTCGCCCGCCTCCTCGCCCGGGGCGAGCCGGTCTACGGCATCAATACCGGGTTCGGGAAACTCGCGAGCGTGCGGATCGACGCCGCCGACCTCGCCACGCTCCAGCGCAACATCGTGCTGTCCCACGCCGCCGGCGTCGGCGAACCGAGCCCGGTGCCGGTGGTGCGGCTGATGATGGCGCTCAAGCTCGCCAGCCTGGCACAGGGCGCTTCGGGCGTGCAGCCCGCCACCCTCGACCTGCTCGGGGCGATGCTCGCCCGCGACGTGATCCCGGTCGTGCCGTGCCAGGGATCCGTCGGCGCGTCGGGCGACCTCGCGCCGCTCGCCCACATGGCCGCGGTGATGATCGGCGTCGGCGAGGCTTTCACGCCCCGAGGGCGCCTGCCCGCCGCCGAGGCCCTGGCCTCGGCCGGCCTTGCCCGGGCCTCGCTCGGGCCGAAGGAGGGCCTGGCGCTCCTCAACGGCACCCAGTTCTCGACCGCCAATGCGCTCGCCGGCCTGTTCGAGGCCGAGAGCGTGCTGCGTTCGGCCCTGGTCACCGGAGCGCTCGCGACCGACGCGGCGCGGGGCTCCGACGCGCCGTTCGACCCCCGCATCCATCGTCTCCGCCGTCACTCCGGCCAGATCGAAACCGCCGCGGCCTTGCGGGCGCTCATGGCCGGCAGCGCCATCCGGGCCTCGCATCTCGTCGGCGACGAGCGGGTGCAGGATCCCTATTGCCTGCGCTGCCAGCCGCAGGTGATGGGCGCCTGCCTCGACCTGCTGCGCCAGGCCGCCGGGACGCTGGCCACGGAAGCGAACGGCGTCTCCGACAACCCGCTCATCTTCCCCGAGACCGACGAGGCCCTGTCCGGCGGCAACTTCCACGCCGAGCCGGTGGCCTTCGCGGCCGACATGATCGCCATGGCGCTCTGCGAGATCGGCTCCTTGTCCGAGCGGCGCATCGCCATGCTGGTCGATCCGGCGCTCTCCGGCCTGCCGGCCTTCCTGACGCCGAAGCCGGGGCTGAATTCCGGCTTCATGATCCCGCAGGTGACGGCCGCTTCCCTCGTCTCCGAGAACAAGCAGCGGGCGATGCCGGCGAGCGTCGATTCGATCCCGACCTCGGCCAACCAGGAGGACCACGTCTCGATGGCCGCCCACGGCGCCCGCCGCCTGCTGCCGATGGCCGAGAATGCCGCGGCCGTGGTGGCGATCGAGCTGCTGGCGGCGGCGCAGGGCTGCGACTTCCACGCGCCGCTCACCTCCAGCCCGGCCCTCGAGGCGGTACGGGCGCGGCTGCGGGCCGAGGTGCCGCATCTCGACGACGACCGGCATGTCCATCCCGACATCGCGGCGGCTTTGGCGCTGGTGCGGGAGGGGAGCCTGGTCGCGGCGGTGGAGGGGGTGCCGCTGCCGGTTCTCGGATAGCCGCTCCTCCGCCCGACAGACCTGACACCCGCCGTGTCGTTCCGGGGCCGCAAAGCGGAGCCCGGAACGACGAGGAGCGTCTCGTATCCGTTGGGCAAACCTGACGGACGTCGCATCGCATCACGCTGAAACATCCTCCGGAGCCCCCGCCCATGACCCGCATCGACAATGCCCGCATCGTCCGCGCCCCCCACGGCCCCACCCTCACCGCCAAGAGCTGGCTCACCGAGGCGCCGCTCCGGATGCTGATGAACAACCTCGATCCCGACGTGGCCGAGCGGCCGGGCGAATTGGTGGTCTATGGCGGCATCGGCCGGGCGGCGCGGGACTGGGCGAGCTTCGACCGCATCGTGGCGGCCCTGCGCGACCTCGACGACGACCAGACCCTGCTGGTCCAGTCCGGCAAGCCGGTCGGAGTTTTTCGCACCCATGCGGACGCCCCCCGCGTGCTGATCGCCAATTCGAATCTCGTGCCGCACTGGGCCACCTGGGAGCATTTCCACGAACTCGATCGCAAGGGCCTGATGATGTACGGCCAGATGACGGCCGGGTCCTGGATCTATATCGGCAGCCAGGGCATCGTGCAGGGCACCTACGAGACCTTCGTCGAGATCGGCCGCCAGCATTACGCGGGCGATCTGTCCGGCCGCTGGATTCTCACCGCGGGTCTCGGCGGCATGGGCGGGGCGCAGACGCTCGCCGCCACCATGGCGGGCGCGTCCTGCCTCGCCGTCGAGGCGCAGGCGTCCCGCATCGAGTTCCGCCTGCGCACCGGTTACGTCGACGTCCAGGCCCGCGATCTCGACCACGCTCTGGAGCTGATCGAGGAATCGTGCCGCACCAAGACCCCGCGCTCGGTCGCGCTGCTGGGCAATGCCGCCGACATCTTCGGCGAACTCTATTCCCGCGGGGTGCGCCCCGACTGCGTCACCGACCAGACCTCGGCCCACGACCCCGTCAACGGCTACCTGCCGGCCGGCTGGACCGTGGCCGAATGGGACGCCAAGCGCGAGACCGATCCGGCGGCGGTGGCCGCGGCGGCCAGGCGCTCGATGGCGGTGCATGTCCGGGCGATGCTCGATTTCCACCGCGCCGGGGTGCCGGTGGTCGATTACGGCAACAACATCCGCCAGATGGCCCTCGAGGAGGGCGTCGAGGACGCCTTCGCCTTCCCGGGCTTCGTGCCGGCCTATATCCGCCCGCTCTTCTGCCGCGGCGTCGGGCCGTTCCGCTGGTGCGCCCTGTCGGGCGATCCCGCGGACATTTTTGCGACCGACGCCAAGGTGAAGGAGCTTCTGCCCGACAACCACCACCTCCACCGCTGGCTCGACATGGCGCGGGAGAAGATCCGGTTCCAGGGCCTGCCGGCGCGGATCTGCTGGGTGGGCCTCGGTGATCGCCACCGCCTCGGCCTCGCCTTCAACGAGATGGTGCGCAAGGGTGAATTGAAGGCGCCGATCGTCATCGGCCGCGACCACCTCGATTCCGGCTCGGTCGCCTCGCCGAACCGCGAGACCGAGGCGATGCGCGACGGCTCCGATGCGGTCTCCGACTGGCCGCTGCTGAACGCCCTCCTCAACACCGCGTCCGGCGCGACCTGGGTCTCGCTCCACCATGGCGGCGGCGTCGGAATGGGCTTCTCGCAGCATGCCGGCATGGTGATCGTCTGCGACGGCAGCGAGGCGGCCGACCGGCGCCTGGAGCGGGTCCTTTGGAACGACCCCGCCACCGGCGTGATGCGCCACGCCGATGCCGGCTACGAGGAGGCGGTCGCCTGCGCCCGCGAGCATGGGCTCGACCTGCCGTCGCTCGGCTGAGGGCGGTGCCGATCGGGCTGGGCCCTAGCCCTCACAGGCCCGATCGGCTATCAGCCGCGCCTTCCCCGGCAACGGCCGGGCTTGCCGGGCCTTGCGTGAGGTCATCACCCGGCGCCATCGCCGCGAGGCGGTGCATGGGCGGTCGAGAGCGATGCGGTACGAGGTCGAGCGGAAGTTCCTGGTCGCCCATGCGCGGTGGCGCGAGCGGGCGGTGAGCCGGCACCGGCTCATCGACGGTCTCGTGGGCGAGTTCGCCGGCGGCAAGGTGCGGGTGCGGCTCGACGAGGAGCGGGCCTGGCTCACGGTCAAGGGCCGGCGCGATGGCCTGTCGCGGCCGGAATTCGAGTACGAGATTCCACCTGGCGACGCCGAGGCGATGCTGCGCCTCGTCTGTGAGGCCTGCCTGATCGAGAAGACGCGCCACTGCGTGCCGCATGACGGGCTGGTCTGGACGGTCGACGAATATGGCGGCGCGCTCGCCGGCATGGTCCTGGCCGAGATCGAGCTGGAGCACGAGGCGCAGGTCGTCGCCCTGCCCGACTGGCTCGACCGCGAGGTCACGGCGGATCCGCGCTTCCGCCAGTCGACCCTGCTGCGCCTTGCCCGCGAGGCCGGGCGCCCGGTGACCCTTGCCGAGGTGATCGCGGCGCGGCTCTGACGGGGATCCCCGTCGAGGCCTAAGCAGACTTGCGTTGTCAGGCCAACGCTTCGTCCGCTTGGGCTCTTGTTTGATCGCAGATTTTTGCCGCCGAACCGGTGACCACGTCGGCGAAATCTGCTGAGCCCCGTGCAGCATCCTCCACGTCCGTGGCGTCTCCGGAAGGTCGTTCGACAGGTCGCCGGAACCGCTCCTCAAGGACAACCGGCCCGTCGCCCGCGGAGGCCGTTGAGGAAGCGCGAGCAACCCTCCAAGCAATGCCACGGCCGCGACGATGGCGGATCCGGTCAGGTTGGCGCCGATGCGGCGATTGTGCGTCCGGCTCGCATCGTCTATAAGGCGAGCCCAAAATCATCGTGCCCAACCAGGCAGCGTCTTCGCGTCCCCGGCGGTCGCCACCGCCCGAGGCAGGCCCGCGGTCGTCCCGCGCCCCTCGTGGTCCGGGCGAGCGGCCGCTCTCCCCCCGCCCTTGGCACGCGGCCGGTGGAGCGGGATGAGCGTCGTGAGGGACCGACCGATCACGGTCGGTGTGCCGCGACCGACACGAGGAAACCCACCCGAATGGCCGGTGACGAGCGGGCCCGTCCCGTCGTCGCGATCGGACGCCTGTCACGGCCGGAGGTGCCCCACGCGCCTGCCGGCCCGCACGAGAACGGGATTTGGCCATGCGTGCCGACGACAAGACCACCTGCCCGACCGGGCTGAACCGGCGGCAGATCCTCGGCGGCGCAGCCGCCGGCCTCGCGGCTTCGGCGCTGCCCGATTCGCTCGCCCTCGCGCAAAGCGCCGACAAGGTGGATGTGCTGCTGATCGGCGGCGGCATCATGAGCGCGACGCTCGGCGTGTGGCTCAACGAGCTGGAGCCCGGCTGGTCGATCCGGATGATCGAGCGCCTCGACCAGGTGGCGCTGGAAAGCTCGAACGGCTGGAACAACGCCGGCACCGGCCACTCGGCCCTGGCCGAGCTGAACTACACGCCCGAGAAGAAGGGCAAGGTCGA
Source organism: Methylobacterium aquaticum (assembly GCF_001043915.1). Taxonomy (GTDB): domain Bacteria; phylum Pseudomonadota; class Alphaproteobacteria; order Rhizobiales; family Beijerinckiaceae; genus Methylobacterium; species Methylobacterium aquaticum. The sequence goes on from NZ_LABX01000241.1 coordinate 18,457, forward strand.
GATCGCCAAGGCGGTCGAGATCAACGAGGCGTTCCAGGTCACCCGCCAGTTCCTCGCCTGGCAGGTGAAGAACGGCGTCCTCAAGGACCCGAAGTCCTTCATCAACTACACGCCCCATATGAGCTTCGTCTGGGGTGACGACAACATCGCGTATCTCCGGAAGCGCTACGAGGCGCTGAAGGCGAGCCCGCTCTTCGCCGGGATGGAGTTCTCGACCGACCCCGCGCAGCTCAAGGCATGGGTGCCCCTGATGATGGAGGGGCGCGACCCGAACCAGAAGGTCGCCGCCACCTGGTCGCCGCTCGGCACCGATGTCGAGTGGGGCGAGGTCACCCGCCAATACGTCGCCCATCTCCAGCGCCAGAAGACCTTCGGGCTCAACCTGTCGACCGAGGTCCAGGGCATCGCGAAGAATCCAGACGGCTCCTGGCGGGTGACGTCGCGCAACCTCAAGGACGGGTCGCGCCAGGTGATCGACGCCAAGTTCGTGTTCATCGGCGCCGGCGGCGGCGCGTTGCACCTGCTCCAGGCGTCCGGCATCCCGGAGGGCGAGGATTACGCCGGCTTCCCCGTCGGTGGCTCGTTCCTGATCAACGAGAACCCGAGCGTCGCGATGCTCCACCTCGCCAAGGCTTACGGCAAGGCGTCGGTCGGCTCGCCGCCGATGTCGGTGCCCCACCTCGATACCCGGGTGCTCGGCGGCAAGCGCGTCATCCTGTTCGGCCCGTTCGCGACCTTCTCGACCAAGTTCCTGAAGGAGGGATCGTATCTCGACCTGCTGACCTCGACCACGACCAGCAACGTCTGGCCGATGATGAAGGTCGGCTTCGACGAGTTCCCGCTGGTGGAGTACCTCGCCGGTCAGCTGATGCTCTCCGACGACGACCGGCACGCGGCGCTGCGCGAGTATTTCCCCAACGCCAAGAAGGGGGAGTGGCGCCTGTGGCAGGCCGGCCAGCGCGTGCAGATCATCAAGCGCGACGCGGACAAGGGCGGCGTGCTGAAGCTCGGCACCGAGATCGTCAACGCCCAGGATGGCAGCATCGCCGCGCTGCTCGGCGCCTCGCCCGGCGCCTCCACGGCGGCGCCGATCATGCTGGACGTGCTCCAGAAGGTCTTCGCCAAGAACGTCGCCACGCCCGAGTGGCAGGAGAAGATCCGCCGGATCGTCCCGAGCTACGGCCAGCGGCTCAACGACGACCCGGAGAAGGTGGCGCAGGCCTGGGCCTATACCAGCGAGCAACTGCAACTGCCGACGCCGCCGGCAATCGATCGCGGCCCGCTCAAGCCCACCCCGGTGAGCGACACCGTGCTCAACAGCAGCGACACGCCGGTGAAGGAACCGGTCCACGACCTCGCGCCCTGACGCAGTCCGGCCCGCGATGGCCGGCCGATCGGATCGGCGTCGCGGGCCTGAACGCCCTCCCCTCTCCCCTCGCAGCCGGGACGATGCGCGCCGCGCGGGGGGGAGTGATACCAACGGTCGTTGCAAACGACCTTTGGTTCCGTTCTCCAATTTTCGCTCAGCCTTTGGCTGAGTATCGAAAGTTCGAGATGGTTCATCGGCCCGATGCGTCAGCATCTTGGGCCGATGGTATGAGGCGGAACCGGCTCCGCTTCCCCGCCGTTCTCCCCGCAAGGCCAAGCTCCTGGCCGGTCGCGAGACATCGCCCATGCCGTTTGCCCTACGCCCGACCCTGCGCCTTGCCACCACGGTCCTCGGCCTCGGAATCGGGGTCACGGCCGCCCAGGCCCAGGGCACGGCCCGCGGGGCTCA
>NZ_LABX01000242.1 GCF_001043915.1 Methylobacterium aquaticum
TCCTTCCTCGGCCTCGGCGTGCAGCCGCCGCTGCCGTCCTGGGGCCTGATGATCGCCGAGGGCAAGCAGTACATGTTCTTCCAGCCCTGGATCATCACCATCCCGGGCGTGGCGCTCGTGGTGCTGGTCCTCGGCATCAACCTCCTGGGGGACGGGGTGCGCGACATCACCGCTCCCGAGGGGCGGCATTGAGGGCGCATCCGTCGAGGACGCAGCCGTCGACTTTTCCTCTCATCCCACCCGCGACCTCATCCTGAGGTCGCGGGTGGGATGGAGCGAGGCCGACCGACATTCCATCGAGCGACGATCAAGATCAGACAATTCTCCTTTTCTCACACGTGCACAGAAAGTCCCATCCATGTCGCGACGCGACGCCATCGCGCTGGCCCACCGGCACTACGACGACGGCAGCTTCCTCGCCGTACTCCGCGAGGCGGTCGCTCTGCCGACCGAGAGCCAGGCCCCGGACCAGGGGCCGGCGCTCGCCGCCTACCTCACGCAGTTCATGATCCCGGCGGTGTCGCGGCTCGGCTTGACGACCCGCCTCCTCGACAACCCACAGGCAGGCCGCGGGCCGTTCCTGATCGCCACCCGGCATGAGGGCGTCGACCTGCCGACCGTGCTGACCTACGGCCACGGCGACACGGTGCGGAACTATCCCGAGCAGTGGCGCGAGGGCCTGCACCCGCTCCAGGTCACGGTCGAGGGCGAGCGCTGGTACGGGCGCGGCACCGCCGACAACAAGGGCCAGCACCTCGTCAATCTCGGCGCCCTCGCGGCGGTGATGCAGGCGCGGGGCGGACACCTCGGCTTCAACGTCACGCTGCTGATCGAGATGGGCGAGGAGGCCGGCTCGCCGGGCCTGCGCGAGGTCTGCCGGGCGGAGGCCGAAGCGCTCAAGTCCGACCTCCTGATCGCCTCCGACGGGCCGCGGATCGAGGCGGCGCGGCCGACGCTGTTCCTCGGCTCGCGCGGCGGATACACGTTCGAGCTGGTGGTGGACCTGCGCGAGGGCGGCCACCATTCGGGCAATTGGGGCGGCCTCCTGCGCAATCCCGGCACCGTGCTGGCGAGCGCCATCGCGAGCCTCGTCGACGGACGTGGACAGATCCTCGTCGACGCCTTGCGCCCGCCACCGATTCCCGAGGGCGTGCGGGCGGCGCTTTCCGACATCACCGTCGGGGGCGATCCGAACGCCCCGGCGATCGACGATGGCTGGGGCGAGCCGGGCCTGACGCCGGCCGAGCGGGTCTTCGGCTGGAACACTCTCGAAGTCCTGGCCTTCAAGTGCGGCGATCCCGAAGGACCGCAGAACGCGGTGCCGCCCTCCGCCAAGGCGACGATGCAGCTGCGCTTCGTCGTCGGCACCGACTGGGAGACCCTGCTGCCGGCGCTCCGCGCCCATCTCGATGCCAAGGGTTTCCCGATGGTCGAGGTGCGCCAGGCGCGCGGCGAGGTGTTTCGCGCCACCCGCCTGCCAGTCGAGGACCCCTGGGTGACCTGGGCCCTGGCCTCGATCGAGGCCAGCACCGGCAAGCGCCCGGCGCTGCTGCCCAATCTCGGCGGCTCGCTGCCGAACGACGCCTTCTCGGACATCCTTGGGCTTCCGACGCTCTGGGTGCCGCATTCCTACCCGGCCTGCTCGCAGCACGCGCCGGACGAGCACTTGCTCGGCGGCCTGACCCGCGAGGCCCTGGGGCTGATGGCCGGCCTTTTCTGGGACCTCGGCGAGACCGGGCCGGCGGTGCTGGCCGGGCGGAAGGCGGTGGGTTGAGGGGTTGGTCGGCGATCTCGCGGAGAGTGACGCCGGCCGAGTCATTCCGGAGCCGCCGAGGTTTCGACATCCGTCGCGGCAGGCATCAGCGCGCCAGGCACGAATCTTCATTCGAACCAGCCCGCCCATCGGGCACGCAGAGGGCCAGAGATGAGCGAACCGATCGTCCAGATCCGCAACCTGACCCTCGCCCTGCCGCGGGGCGCCGACCGGCCGCACGCGGTCGAGGGCCTGACCCTCGACCTGATGCCGGGTCGCATCCTCTGCGTCGTCGGCGAGTCGGGCTCGGGCAAGTCGATGAGCGCCTACGCGCTCACCGGCCTGCTGCCGCGCTCGCTCAACGTCGCGGGCGGCGAGATCCTGTTCGAGGGCCGGGACCTGCTGCGCCTCGACGAGCGCGCCTGGCGCTCCTTGCGCGGCCGGCGGATCGCCATGATCTTCCAGGAGCCGATGACGGCGCTGAATCCGGTGATGCGGATCGGCGACCAGATTGCCGAGATGTTCGAGGCGCACGACCTGCTCACCCGGCGGGAACGCCGGGCCCGCGCGGTGGCGCTCGCCGGCGAGGTCGGGCTGCCCGACCCCGAGCAGATCGTCCGAGCCTATCCGCACCAGCTCTCAGGGGGGCAGCGCCAGCGGGCGATGATCGCGATGGCCTTGGCCCTCGAACCCGCCGTTCTGGTGGCAGACGAGCCGACGACGGCGCTCGACGTCACGACGCAGGCGCAGATCCTCAAGCTGATCCGCGACATCCAGCAGCGCCGCAACATGGCGGTGTTGTTCATCACCCACGATTTCGGCGTGGTCGCCGACATCGCCGATCACGTCGCGGTGCTCCAGCGCGGGCGGCTGGTCGAATCCGGCTCGGCCGAGGCGGTCCTGCGCCATCCCCACCACGCCTACACCAAGGCGCTGCTCGCCGCCGTGCCGAGCCTGACCCCGCCGAAGCGCGAGCCGATCACCGAGGCGCCGGTCGCCCTCTCGGTGACGAACCTCGCCAAGACCTACGCCACCCGCTCGGGGCTCCTCGGCAAGCCCCGGGTGGTGGCGGCGGTCAAGGAGGTCAGCTTCGATCTGCGCCGGGCTGAGACCCTCGGCATCGTCGGCGAATCCGGCTCCGGCAAGTCGACCACGGCGCGGCTGGCGATCCGGTTGATCGAGCCCGACCACGGCACGGTGCGCCTCGGCAGCCTCGACTTCACCGCCCTGGGGCCGACGGCTTTGCGCGACGAGCGCCGGCGGATCCAGATGATCTTCCAGGACCCCTTCGCCTCGCTCAATCCGCGCCGCACCGTCGAGCAGATCATCGCCGGCGGACCAATCGCCCACGGCACCCCGGCCCGCCAGGCGCGCGCCCGGGCGCGCGAACTCCTCGACCTCGTCGGCCTGCCGCCGAGCGCCGCCGAGCGCTACCCCAATGCCTTCTCGGGCGGCCAGCGCCAGCGCATCGGCATCGCCCGGGCGCTCGCCATGGAGCCGGACGTGCTCGTCGCCGACGAGGCGGTCTCGGCCCTCGACGTCTCGGTCCAGGCCCAGGTGCTGGCGCTCCTGGAAGACTTGAAGCAGCGGCTCGGCATCGCGATGCTGTTCATCACCCACGACCTGCGCGTCGCCGCGACGATCTGCGACCGGATCGCCGTGATGCATCGCGGCGAGATCGTCGAGATGAACCGCACCGAGGCATTGTTCCGGGCACCGGAGCATCCCTATACCCGCGCCCTGCTGGCGGCGGTGCCGGGCGCGATGTTCGCCGAACCGGCGTGACGCCCACACACCAGAGGAACGGGTGCACTACGCTGACTCGCCGAGATCAAGCAGAAGGCGTTCGCACCGGCCTGCCTGAGAACCTGTTTGAGCATACGTTCCTATCAAATATTAGCAGCAGGAGATTTTGTGCATTGTGGCGGTTTTTTTAAAAGTCCGCCCAAAAAAGCTCTCAGGATGGGCTAAAATGGCGCGATACTCCATAAACACCGTTAGATTTTCTCAGCACGATCTGCTCGATCAGGCCCCGAGAATCCGCTGAGAAAGCCCCCCGTCATACGAAACCAGCGCATTCTCGACCAACCGCCCGACCCGCGCCGTGGCCAGCGCCTCGTCGAACAGGATGCGGAAGAGGATCGGCGCGATGACCCGATCCAGCACCGTGTCGATGTCCGGAAACTCCTCGCCGCGCGCCGCCGCGCGCGCCGCGATGACGGCGATCTGCTGCCGGGCGTAGCCGCAGCAGCGCCGGGGACCGGCCTCGCCCTCGGCAGCGAGCACGTCGCGGATCATCTCGCGGCCGAGCGGCGAGGCCATCTCCTCGGCATATTGCTCGGCCCAGGCCAGGAGGTCGCCGCGGCCGCTGCCGGTCTCGACCGGCACCATGTCCGGCCGCAGCCGCTCGACGGCGACATCGGCCAACAGCTCGTTCAACTCGCCCCAGCGCCGGTAGATCGTCGAGGGCGTGACCCCGGCCTCCGCGGCGATCAGCGGAATCGTCACCGCGGCGCGGTCCATCCGGGCGAGGAGGTCCCGCGTGGCACGGTGGACCGAAGCCTGGACCCGCGCGCTGCGCCCGCCCGGGCGCGGCCCTCCCTCCCGCTCCGCCATCGCCCCTCACTCCTCAAACGCAAAGAATTTGCTTTTAGCGCGCCGCGGCGCTAACCCTTAACGCAACGGATTTGCGTTAGGGGCATGGCGATGCGCAAAGGTCAAGGATCCCGGCGGGTCGACCCGCTCGTCGTCCACGCCGTGACGCTGGGCGCGTTCTTCGCCGCGGCGGCGGCTCCGACGCCGCTCTACCGAGTCTACCAGGAGACCCTGGCGCTCTCGCCCGTCTTCGTGACCCTGGTCTTCGCGGTCTATGCGGTGGCCCTGCTCAAGGCGCTGCTCGTCACCGGCTCGCTCTCCGACCATCTCGGGCGCCGGCCGGTGATCGCCGGGGCGTTGTGGTTAGAGGCCGCGGCGATGGGCCTGTTCCTGCTCGTCGGGAACGGGCCCGGCTGGCTCGTCGTCGCCCGGATCGTGCAGGGGCTCGCCACCGGCATCGCCGCCGCCTCCCTGGGCGCCGCCCTCGTCGACGTGGATCGCACCCGCGGGCCGATCGTCAACGCGGTGGCCCCCCTCGCCGGCATGGCGGTCGGGGCGCTCGGCACCAGCACGCTGATCCAGGTCGCCCCGCTGCCGCTGCACCTCGTCTACGGCCTCCTGCTCTGCACCTTCGCCGGGCTGGCCCTGGCGGTGTGGACGATCCCCGAGAGCGCGGCGACGCGGCCCGGGGCGCTCGCCTCGCTGAAGCCCCGCATGGCCGTTCCGCCGCGGATCCGGCGGCCCCTGGCCCTGGCGAGCCCGATCAACATCGCCAACTGGACGCTTGCCGGCTTCTACCTCTCGCTCGTGCCCTCGGTGGTCGCGGCGGCCACCGGCAGCCAGGCGCCGCTGACCGGCGGGGCGGTCGTCACCGCCCTGATGGTGGCCGGCGCGGTCTCGGTGCTCCTGCGCCGCACGGCGCCGCCGCGGGAGAACCTGACCTTCGGGGTGCTCGCCACCGCGTTCGGCGTCGTCGGGGTCGTCGCCGGCATCCATGCGGCCAGCGTGCCGGTGCTGATCCTCGCCACGCTCGTCACCGGCTGCGGCTTCGGTCCGAGCTTCCTCGGCTGCCTCGGCACGATCATGCCGCTCGCCGAGCCCGAGGAGCGCGCCGGGCTGCTCGCCGCCTTCTACGTCCAGAGCTACCTCGCCTTCAGCCTGCCGGCGGTCGGCGCCGGCTTCCTCGCCCGCACCCTCGGTTACGCGGCGACGGCCGATCTCTACGCGGCGGCGATCCTGGCGGTGAGCCTGGGCGGGCTCGCGGTGATGCGGGCGCGCTCGGGGCGGGGACTGGCGGTGGCGTAGACGCCGTCGGTGTCTTCGCGCGTTCGGGGCGGCGGCCCGCTCATACCCCCCACCCGCTGAGCCCGATTGCGCATCCGCCCCGCCGGGTGTCCACTTCCCGGTGCGGCCCCGACCCAACCTCGCGGGTGCCGCGGCCAACGAGCCGACCAACAGGCTCTGCCCAGGGAGGAACGGGTGAGGATCGTCGACATCCAGTCCCAGATCGTATCGCTGCCCTTCGGTATGGGCGGCCCGCCGGCCACCTTCGCGGGCAAAGCCTGGACCCATCTCGACATCCTGCTGGTGCGGGTCGAGACCGACGAGGGGCTGGTCGGCTGGGGCGAGGCGTTCGGCCATGCCGGCATCCAGGCGACCCGGGCCGCCCTCGACACGATCGTGGCGCCCCTCGTGCTCGGGCGCTCGTCGGGCGACATCACTGAGGTGAGCCGGAGCGTGCTCCACGCCACGCATCTGCTCGGCCGCAACGGCCCGTTCGTCTTCGCCTTTTCCGGGATCGAGACGGCGTTGTGGGACCTTGCCGGCAAGCGGGCGGGCCAACCCGTGGCGCGGCTTCTGGGCGGCGTCCGCGAGCGGCTGCCGGCCTATGCCTCGCTGCTCGCCTACCACGACCCCGCTTTGGTGCGCCGCAACGTCGAGGCGGCCTGTGCGGCCGGCTACCGCCACATCAAGCTGCACGAGGTCACCGAGGCGGCGGTCGCGGCGGCGGCCGAGGTCACGCGGGCGCATGGCGCGGCCCTGATGGTCGACGTGAACTGCGCCTGGAGCGTGCCGGCGGCGCTCAGGATGGCCGACGCCTTCGCGCCCCACGATCTCCTCTGGTTCGAGGAGCCGGTCTGGCCGCCGGAGGACGTGCATGGCCTGGCGCAGGTCCGCGCCCGCGGCATCCCGATCGCGGCCGGCGAGAACACCGCCGGCCTGTTCGGCTTCAAGGCCCTGATCGAGGCCGGCGCCATCGACGTCGCCCAGCCGAGCGTCACCAAGATCGGCGGCATCGGTGAGATGCTGCGGGTCATCACGCTCTGCGAGGCGCATGGGGTGCGGCCCGCCCCCCACAGCCCGTATTTCGGCCCCGGCTTCATCGCGACGATGCACGTCGTCGCCGCGCGCGTCGAAGACCCGCTCGTCGAGGTGCTGTGGCTCGACATGGAGGCGAACCCGTTCGATCCTTGGGTCAGGGCCGAGAACGGCCAGGTGCGATTGCCCAAAGGCCCGGGCCTCGGCTGCGACCCGGACACGAGCGTGCTCGACCGCTACCGGGTCGGCGGCATCGTCCGCACGGCATAAAAAAACAGAAGAGAGGAAACGCCATGAAGGTCGACCGCGTCGAGACGCGCCCCCTCACCTTGCGCCCGGAGCGGCCGATCGGCTCGGCGCTCGGGCAGCTGCATTCGTTCGGCTGCATTCTGGTCACGGTCCACGCCGACGGGCTCACCGGCCAGAACATCGTGTTCACGCTCAACGATCGTCGGACAAAAGTCCTGCGCAGCCTGATCGACGAGATGGCCGATCTGGTGATCGGCCAGGATGCCGGCCACATCGCCGGCTTCTGGTCGCGGGCCTGGCGCGACGTCAATTTCATGGGCCACAAGGGCATGCCGATCATGGGCATCTCGGCCCTCGACGGCGCCCTGTGGGACCTTGGGGCCAAGCGCGCCGGCCTGCCGCTCTACCGGATGCTCGGCGGCGCCAATGCCCGCGTCCCGGCCTACCAGTCCGGCGGGTTGTGGCTCGACCGCTCGACCGACGAACTCGTCGCGGAAGCCGAGAGCTTCAAGGCGGCGGGCTTCCGCATGATGAAGATGCGCCTCTCGGCGGGCGATCCGGACTGGAACATCGACCGGGTGCGGGCGGTCCGCGCGGCGATCGGCCCAACAATCCGCCTGATGGCCGATGCCAACCAGGGGTTGACCGAGAACGAGGCGATCCGCCTCGGGCGACGCCTGGAGGAATTCGATCTCACCTGGTTCGAGGAGCCGCTGCCGGCCTGGGACGTCGAGGGTCTCGCCCGCGTCGCCGCCGCCCTCGACACCCCGATCGCCAGCGGCGAGACCGACTATACCCGCTATGGCTTCCGCCGGATGATCGAGCTGCGCTCGGCCGACATCCTGATGCCGGACCTCCAGCGGGTCGGCGGCGTCACCGAGTTCATGCGGGTCGGCCACCTCGCCGAGGCGCACGACCTGCCGGTCTCAAGCCACCTGTTTCCGGAGCAGAGCCTGAGCGTGCTTGGCGCGCTGGCGAACGCCCATTCGCTCGAAGTCATGCCGTGGTTCTCCGACCTGTACTGCGAGAGGCTGGACTTCGCCGACGGATACGCCATCGTACCGGAGCGGCCAGGGTTCGGATTCACCTTCGACGAGGATCGGATCCGGCACCTGGAGCGGCAAGGCGCTTAACAACCAAACGCGCCGGCCGGGACACGACAACGGGAGGAGGACGCCATGGTGACGACGAACCGTCGTGCGCTCGTGATGAATGCTGCCGGCGTTGCAGGCGCGGCGGCCCTCGGGTTCCCCCGGCCGGCTCTGGCGCAGGGGGAGCCCCTGCGCATCGGCTGGCTCGCGGCGATGACCGGCCCCAGCTCGGCCCCGACGGTCGGGTTCAACCGCGGCGTGATCTTCGCCGTCGAGGCGATCAACGGCGCCGGCGGGGTCAAGGGCCGCAAGATCGAGCTCGTCACCCGCGACACGCAGGGCGATCCGACCAAGGCGGTCAACGCCACCCAGGAGATGATCAGCCAGGCCAAGGTTCACGCCATCTGGGGGCCGACCAATTCGGGCGAGTCCCTCGCCGTCACGCCGATCATGGCGCGGGCCAAGATGCCGAACATCCACCCCTGCGTGGTCGACAGCCTGATCGACCCGGCGAAATACCCCAACGCCTTCCGCATCGCCCCGTCCAACACCCAGTGGGACGATGCGGTGCGCAGCTACTGCCTCAAGATCCTGAAGGCGAAGCGCGTCGCGGTGATCGGCGACACGACCGGCTACGGCGTCACCGCCGCCAAAGCCTCGGCGGCGGCGTTCAAGCAGGACGGCGCCGAGGTGGTCTATCTCGGCAACATCGATTCGACCCAGCCCGACATGACCCCCGACCTCTTGCGCGCCCGCAATGCCGGCGCCGAGGCCGTGGTGGTCTGGAGCGTGTCGACCGGCATGGATGCCCGCCTGTTCAACACCCGCGCCCGGATGGGCTGGGACGTGCCCTTCATCGGCCACCCCTCGATGGCCTCGGGCGAGATCGGCGGGCTTCTGGAGAAGCCGCAGAACTGGGACAAGGTCTACGCCATCGGCTACCGGAGCTGCTCCTACGGCGAGGACGGCAAGCTCGCGCCCCGCAGCGAGGAATTCGTCGCACGGCTCAAAGGCAAGGTCGCGCTGTCCGACACCCTGCTGTGGTGGGTGGCCGCCGGCTACGATGCGGTGAACCTGATCGCCAAGGCGGTGGAGGAGACGGGATCGAGCGCGCCGGACGCGATCGTCAAGCATTGGAACGGGCTGACCAAGTACCCGGGCATCTTCGGCGACTACACCTATACGGTTAAGGAGCATAACGGCTACCCGACCGAGGAGGTGGTGATGTCGGCGGCGAATTCCGGCCGCGACGGCAGCTTCCGGCTCGCCCCGGGCTATTCCTGACGGCGCGGAGGGGGGCGCCGCCATGCTCGCCTCGATCCTGGCCTCAGGCCTCGCCGTCGGCGCGATCTACGCGCTGATCGGCATCACCTACAACACGATGTTCTCGACCTCGCGGGTGATGAGCTTCACCGCCGGCCAGCTCGGGATGCTCGGCGGCGTGCTCGGCTCGCTGTTCACTCTTCGCCTCGGCCTGGCCTGGCCGCTCGGGCTGCTGCTGACGCTGGCCTGCGGCGCCCTCGTCGGCATCGTCACCGAGTTCGTGGCGGTGCGCCCGGTCCTGAAGAGCCTCGACCAGCATCTCTACGTGCTCTCGACGCTGGCGCTTGCCCTGATGATCCAGCAGGTCACGGCGATCGGCTGGAGCACCGAGCCGCAGCCCTTTCCGCGCCTCCTCGGGGGTTTTGGCGAAACTATCCTCGACGAGAAGTTCTGGCTGCCGGTCGCCGCCTGCCTCCTCGTCGTGGTCGGGCTCGAACTCCTCTACCGGCGCACCCTCATCGGCCACGCCTTCCTGGCGGTGGCGGAGGACAACTTCGCCGCCCGGGCCCTCGGCCTGCCCGAGCGGCGCCTGCGGGTGACGAGCTATGCGCTCGCCGGCGGCATCGGGGCGCTGGCCGGCTATGCCGGCGGCGAATTGCTGCTCGCCTTCTTCGCCAACGGGCCGCATCTCAACTTCTACGGCTTCATCCCGGTGGCGCTCGGGGGCTTGGGCAACAACCGCGGCGCGCTGATCGGCGGCCTCGTCCTCGGGCTGTTCCAGCAGACCGCGAACTTCGTCGTCGGCGGGATCTTCGCGTCGGTCGCCGTCTTCACCCTGTTCATCGTCGTGCTGCTGGCCGCCCCGCAAGGGCTGCTCGGCTCCGCCCAGGCGAGGCGCGTATGAGTGCCCATTCCGCGCTTGCGGCCTCCGGCGCCCCCGCCCGGCAGGGCATCGGCACGCGGCTGGCCGCGGTCGCGCCCTTCCTCCTCATCCTCGGCCTGGCGCTCCTGGTCCCGATCGCCGGCAACGATTACTGGACGCTGATCGCGACCCGGGCGGCGATCTACTGGATCCTGGTCTCGGGCCTCAACCTCGTCGTCGGCTTCGCCGGTCAGCTCGCCATCGGCTATGTCGCGCTCCTGCTCGTCGGCGCCTACACCACCAGCGTGCTCGCCGCCGGCACGGTCCTGCCGGCATTCCCGGTCGTCCTGGCGCTCGCCTGCGCGGGCGCCGTCGGGGCGGTGGTCGGGGTGGTGG
>NZ_LABX01000243.1 GCF_001043915.1 Methylobacterium aquaticum
CTACTCCGCCGCGAGCAACGACGGCGCCGCGGCCGCGGCAAAGCGGGCAACGTCGTCGCGGCGGGTGAGCAGCTTCCGCTGACCGGGCGGGATCGGAGCGAGGCCCGACACCAGGGGGCGATCCGACCAGCAGAAGAAGGCGTAGGCGGTGGCGGTGGCGCCGTTCGGCTTCCACTGGCCGCGGTGCATCGGCACGCGCTCGACGTAGGGCGCGAACACGGTGACGGGCCGAAGCTTGAACAGGCGCTCGTATCGGCCGACGCCCTCGAGCCATGACGTGCGGCAGAGCAGGGCGACGACGGGCGCGAGGTCCAGGGCGCGCAGGGCGAAATCGACAGCCGCGTTGAAGGGCGGATTCGTCACGATCGCATCGACCGTCGGCGCGCCGGCGTCGGGTGCAAGGAAGTCGGCGACACGGTAGCCGCGGCCGTAGTCGAAGACGTCGGAAGCGAAGGTGTCGAACATGCCCTCGCGCAGCACCTCGACCATGTGGCCCTCGCCGCAGGCTGGATCCCAGACCGATCGAATCGGCTCGTCAGAAAGCAGCGGCAGGATGTGGCGCATGAAGGCGCGCGTGGCCCAGGGTGGGGTCGGGAAGAAATCGAGCCCCTTCGGCGGCGAGCGCCGGCCGGCCATGACGGAGGTGTGCCCGGCTGGGATCATGCCGCAGCCCTTCGCGACCGCGTCCACATCGCCTCCGGCAGCAGCATCACGGACCGGTCGACGATCCGAGTGGAGACCTCGGTGCCGTCCTCGTGCCAGGAACGGGCGATCAGCTGGTGTCGCTCGCCGTAATCGAGGGCGTCGGCATAGGTGCCGCGGAACAGCAGGCGACCCTCTTGAAGGAGAAGCCAGGTCATGCCGCCCCCCGTTTCAGCAGGAAGGGATGAACCGGCGGCGCGAGGTCGGGCGCCCATTGCGAGCACGCCCACCACCAGAGGGCGCCGGCGTCGGCGGCATCGAGGCTCGGCGGGTTCCAGCCGAGTGCTCGGCAGGTGTCGCGCGCCCGGCGCTTGGCGGTGTCGCCATCAAGCCTACCGTTGCCGAGGAAGGCGGCGCGCACGGTCGAAACGGCCACGCGGCGCACCATCACGCCGCGGGCCCGGGCAAAGCCCGTGCAGCAGGACCAAAGACCCTTGGTCACCAGCAGCGAGTCGGCGTTCGTGTTGCCGCCCATCCCGGTCATGATCGGCGCCTCGACGACGACGCGCAGGTCACCCGACGCGACCGCGTCGCGCTCGGCGTAGAGCCGATCCGCGATCCAGCCGATCGCCCGACCCCACGTGTCCTCGTAGTCGTCGCCCTCCTGGCGAAGGCGCTTGTCATAGAGGCGCGGAGTCGAACCGGGCCGCCCCTCGGCGACGCCGGTATTGGAGGCCAGGTCGAGGGCCAGGATGATGCCGGTGTAGGCCACGCGCGTCGCCGCCTCAGTTCAGCTTCGAGATGCCGGCAGTGATGCGCGCCGCGTTCTCGGTCGACACGGCGTCGAGCGCGGAATCGCGGGTCTTGCGCTCCTTCTCCCGCCGCTTCTGCGCGGGCGAGCGCACGTCGTCTTCGCTTTCGATCGGCAGAGCGGCCTGGCCGAGCGGGGTGTCGGCGAGGTCGCCGAGGGCATGCCGGATCTGGTCGTAGCTGTCCTGCTCCTCGCCCTCGAGCGACTCGCGCAGGTCCTCCAGCTTGCGCTCCATCGTGCGGGTCTTGATGACCGCCTTCAGCGCCCGCTTGTTCAGGCCCCAGGCCTTCTTGGCCTCGTCGTAGACCGCCTTCGTCTCCTCGGCGAAGACCGAGCACTGGCGCATGTAGTCCATGTGCGCGGCATCTTTCTTCGCCGCGATGGCCTCGATGCGGTTGACCGCCTCCTTGGTGCGCTCCGGGTTCGGCCCGTTGCCGTGCTGTGCCGCTGCCATGACGCTCTACTCCACGTTGGCGGCCCACCGGCCGCGGGGGTGATCAGGGGATGTCGGCATCCGCCGCGGTCTCGACCTCACCCGCGGCCAGCGTCAGCCGCTCCGCGAGGTGCCGCGCGTCGATCGGGTCGAGCATGAGGTCGGCCGCGCCGCCGGGCTGGCACGGCCAGCACGACGCGCCCGAGCCCGACCGCGACGGTGGCGGTCGAGATGCCGGACTCGGCCACGAGGGTCAGGCCGGCGCCGCTGTGGCGGACCTCGTAGAGGGTGTCAGTCACGGGTCACGGCCTCCGCCGATCGGGAGCGTCCGGACGGCGCTCGCGGGTCCAGAGCCTGCGCATCCATTCCGGCGGCCGCACCACCCGCGCGAAGCACAGCTTCAGCCGCGACCACAGCAGGGTGGTGAGCGCCGGCAACTCGGGCGGTGATCTCGACGTCATGGGCCAGCTTCCTGAGTTGCCGCTCGCGTTCGGCGGCGTGGGCAGCCTGGAGGGCGCGAAGAATGTCGGACCACACGCGCTTCGGCGGGCGGTACCGGAGCGCCCATTGGGCGCTGTAGGGGACGCCGTACCGGGTCGCGATCCGGCGCATGGCGTTGGCCGTGTCGCCCGGGCCGCGCGTCTCCCATCCGAGGAGCTGCGCGGCGAGCGAGCGGGCTTCGAGGACGTCTGCTTCAGGCATTTGCGCGATCCGCAAAAGCAATTTGCACATGACCAAAGAGCACCGTGGTTATGTCGGGGCGTCCAAGGAGGTCATAGCGATGGAGGGCGAAGGCAGTACGCACGGCTACGCAGGCGTGATCGGCTGCTTGCAGGCGGAGACGATCGCGCGGGAAGAAAAGCCCCCTCTCCACGACGGGAGAGGGGTGAGTCAGGGAGGAAACGCCCGTGAGGGCCTGCCCCTGACGGGGCCTCAGTGCGCCGGCGCGGCCGGCGGCATTCAGGGGTGCGCCCACGCCATGACAGGGGGCTACGCGGCTGGCGTGGGCGCGCACGTCGGAGTGCCCGACGTGAGGGGCGAGGGACACGAGCATGGCTCAGCGCCCCGCATGGGCGGCGATCGCCCGAACGGCCTCGCGCGGCTCCACGCCGAATACCTCGTGGATGTCGTCGAGGGTAAGGCCGGCGGCATGGGCGGCGGCGATGCGGCGATCGTCCGCCGGCACCGGGCGACCGGCCCGGGCGCGGTCGCGCAGGGTGCGAATGGCGGCGGACGTGGCGACGGCGAGGCGGCGCGGTGGCTCGCTGCGGCGGGCGCGGACCTCCGCGGCGGCGGCCTGGGCGAACGCATCCATGCGTTCCATGGCCTCGGCGATATCGTGCCGGAGACCGCACCTGATGTCGGGCCGGGTCATCGCCCGGCCTCCGACAGGATCCGGACCGACCCGTTGACCGGGTTGGGCTGCGAGGCGCGCCGGGAGGCGTTGGCGGCCATGCCGAGGGCGAGGCCCGCGAGGAGGCAGAGGAGAGCGACACGCATCTCACGCCTCCCGCGGCGAGAGGCGGATGCGGTCGCCATCGGCCGTCAGGCGCTCACCGGGGGCGAGCGGGCGGTCGAGGCGGGAATAGCGGTCATCCGGCACCGGAGCGGGATCAGCGGCCGTCCGACCGGCCTCCCCCGCCCCGGACACCGTGACGAATGCCGAGGCTTGCGCGGTGAAGCCTTGGCCCCCTCCGTCCGCGCGTTCAGCCTCGTCGTTCCGGACCTTCCCCGGCAGCCCTTCGCCCTGGGCTCTGGTCGAGTTGTCGGAGGGGGCGTTCGTGCCGGCCGCCGCGGTGCGCGTCAGGCCGATGTAGGTGCCGCGGTCGGCGGGGGGGCGCGGATGAATGTCCGGCCGCAGGTCGTGTCGGGACACGCCGGTCACCGCCTCGACGGCGATCACGCGCAGCGGCGGACAAACCGCCCACTGCGAGATCGCGGGCGACTTGATGCCGATCTCGCGGGCGAGGGCAGCGGTTCCTCCCGCGGCAGCCAGAGCGCGACGCAGCGCGTCGCGAGCGGTTTCGCGCTCGGTCGGGGTCATGCCGTTGCTCCGGCGCCGAAGAGCGCAGCAACCGGACGGCGAACAGGTCGCGCGCGCCGCCCGGTGCCGCTACCATGGGGCTGTCGAGACACCATGGAGCCTGAAATGAGCGAAGACATCAAACTGACCCCGCTGGCAGGTTATACCACCTACACACTTCCTCAGTCGTGTATTCTCGCCGATTTAAATGTCGTGCCGCATGAGCAGGCATTTCAAACGGGAGAGCGGAGACTACTTCGAGTGTCCATGACTTCGAAGCAAGCTCGCGAACTTGCGCAGATGCTTCTGAATGCTGCCGAGGCGACTGAGATGGGGCAGGCGCCGAGCGCGCAGCGGAACTGACTCGCGCCTCGTCGGCGCGATTACGGTCGCGCCGATCCAGCCAGGAGAGGAGGTGGCGGATCATGATGCGACGGCCTCCGTCCCACCCGCGGCCCTACGGCCATTGCCGCTCCCGGACGGCTGCTGCGCCGCCCAGGACTTGAGACGAGCGGCGACATCGACCGTCACCGACTTGCCCGATTCGAGCCTGCGCACGAGCCCGGCGTTCCGGACCGCGCGCTGGCAAAGTGTGCTCGGCGCGATGCCGATGCGCTCAGCTTCGGCCCGGATCAGGGCCAGGATATCGTGAGAGGTCGTCATGGCGGAAGGCATAATAGGCTTTAGCCTACCGATTGCAATAGGCGTTCGCTCATTTGCCAGTAGGCGGACCCGGCGTCATCACGAGGCTATGGATAACTGGCGCGAACGGCTCCACGCAGCTCTCAAAGCGAAGGGCCACAATATGAAGTCGGCGTCCCTCAGCGCCGACCTGAACCCGGCTGCTGTTCAGCAGATCGTAAAGGGCAAGGACCCTCAGGCCTCGACCCTTCAAAAACTCGCGAGCAAGCACGGCTTGTCGCTGGATGAGATCCTGCTAGGCCGCCCAGCCGCGGACGCTCAACCGCAGACTGCGGATGTGCGACTTGCCCGGGTTGCGGGAACTGTAGCGGCCGGCTTATGGTTCTCCGCAGACGCTCCCCCACAGGTCGAATCAGAGCCAGTGCCTTACGTCCCTTGTCGCTACCCCGATTTGGAACAAACAGCGTACAGAGTGTCCGGCCCGTCAATGAATCGGCGGCGGATCGAGGACGGCGACTACGTGATTACTGTTCCCTATTGGCAGGCAAGGGTTGGTGTTCAGGATGCAGATATTGTGGTTGTCCAGCGGCACCGGGATGGAGACTTGGTTGAACTGACAGTCAAAGAGGTCGTGGTTCGGCTAACCGAAATCCACCTCATGCCGCGTTCGACCGACCCGCAGTTCCAAGAGCCGATCGTGATCCCACGCGACCCCAACGCCGACGGCTATGATAGCGTCGAGATCGTCGGATTGGTCGTTGGTCGATATTCGCCCCTCTGATAGGCGATAGCCAATTTCAGGATTGACGACCAATAGGCGTTAGCCTACATTGGCGGTGTTCCCGATGGAGCACCGCCGATGCACCGCACCCTCAACATCCTCGACGCCGACCAATCTCTCTACTCCGGCCTCGTCGACGCCCAGACCGCCGACCTCGCACGCTACCTGAAGCTGAACGCCGGCCTCGCCCGCGTCGATCTCGACCCCGACTTCGCGATCCCCCACATCGACGCCGACGCCCGCCTCCGGGCCGCGCGCAACGATCTGGCCGCCGGGCTCGACCACCTGCTGACGAACGCCTCGCAGGTGGCCGGCGCTGTCGCGGCGATCGTCGGCCTCGGCGCCGCGATGCAGGTCGTCGCTCTGTACGTCGGGGGTGTGCTGTGAGCCGCCCCGTCATCCTCCCCACCGGGCACAGCCCGCACGTCGCGCGCCGGATCATCAGTGGCGACCACGTCATGCCGCCCCTGCGCGCCGAGGACCTGTTCCAGCGCCCGGCGAACGATCGGACCGGCGTCGTCTACGGGCTGATCGCGATCTTCGGCTTGGTCGCCGGATTCATCCTGCTCGGCGTCGGGGCGTTCATGATCGGGCGGGGGCTGTGATGGGTGCCCCCTTCCGCTCCGGCGCCGTCCCGGCCCCCTCCGTCCCCGCCGCGCTGATGGCCTCGCGCCACCGCTACATCAAGGCTGAGCAGCGGTTCGCCGTGCTCGTCGCCAAGGTCGCCGCTGGCCACACCCGTCTCTCGACCGAGCGGCCCTCGCTCTTCGAGATCCGCGAGGTGCTGGAGGAGCGCCAGGCCGCCCGCCGCGCGGTCGACGAGGCGTATTACGCCGCGCTGCGCACGGACGACTTCTGGGAGAACGGCCGGCGCCAGGGTGCGCCCACGCCGCTCGACGAGGACGACATCGCGACCGCGCTCATGGAGCGCTGGGAGCTGAACTACGCCGCGGCGATCGAGGCTGCCGAGCCCGCCGGCGAGCCGACCTTCCGTGATGACGTCCGGGCGACGCTCGTCGCCGGCGCCGGCTACCGCTGAGGGGCGGCCGTGCTGGTCACCCGCACCTCCATGCTCTCCGGCGTCACGCGCACGCTCGACCTGCCGATCACCGATGAGCAGGTCGCCGCCTTCGAGCGCGGCGCCCTCATCCAGCACGCCTTCCCCGACCTTCCGGCCGACAAGCGCGAGTTCATCCTGACCGGCATCACCGCCGAGGAGTGGGGCGCGAGCTTTTCGGACCTGCCCGAGGAGACCGCCAAGTGAATCTCCGCCCCACCCTCGACCCGCGCCCACCGGCCTCGGTCACCGACATTACCACCCGCCTGCCGTTCAATGCGAGCCCGGAGCGGGCCTTCGCCAACCACCAGGCACAGCAGCGCGCGGCCCACCGCCGGCAACTCGACGACCTCGCCGCGGCCTGCGTCGCCGGCAACAACGTCCTGATGGCGGTCAACGCCGAGTTGGCCCGGTTCTACGAACTGGCCGATGAGACCGACTTCGACAGCGGGCAGGTCCGCCGCGCGATCGTCCTGCGCATGTCGCGGATGATCATGGGGCACCTGTACCCGGACCATCAGGCCTACGTGCCGGCGGACATGGGTGGCGCGTCATGAGCCGCACCGACCGCCAGGCCGCGACCGCGGCCACCCTCGCGAACCTCGACGCGCCGCCGCCGTTCTGGCCGCTCACCACTTCTGGGCGCCAGATCTGCGACGCCCTCGGGCGCCCGCGGCTGCTGGTCCTGCCGACGGCGGACGGCAGCGCGGATGCCGACCGGCACCTCGCCGCCGCGATCTGCCGCCTGATCAACGAAGCCGCGGGCGAGCGCCAGCCCGATGCCTGCTCGCCCCTCGACCCGGATCACCTCGACGCTGTGCGCGAGGAGACGGAGCGGGCGGGCAGGCAGATGGGGCGGCGGGTTGGGGGTGGGCGGTGAAGGCCCTCGACGACGCCGGTGCCGCGCCGGTCACCGCCGAGACCTTCCAGGACGGCCTCTACTTCGGCCTCGACGAGGACCGTTACCACGCCGATCCGGCCCTCGGCTCCTCCGACCTGAAGCGCCTCGCCACCGGCCCGGCCGAGTACTGGTTCGGGTCCCGGCTCAACCCGGACCGCGAGCCGCAGGAGACCACGCCGGCGCAGCTGCTTGGCCGCGCCGTGCATCGGCTGGTGCTGGAGGGGGAGCGGGCGTTCGCGGCGGCGTTCGAGCGCTACCCCGAGGGCGATGATCTGCTGCGGACCGCCGACGACCTCGGCGCTTGGCTGAAGGCACGGGGTGAGAAGCCGCCAGCCCTCAAGGCGGGGCGGATCGCGCTCATCCAGCACCTGTGCGAGCAGGCCGGCGTAGTGCCGCCCCGCATCCTCGACGCGCTGGTTTCCGACGCCGAGGCCGCCGGGCGAGCCCTCCTGAAGGGCCCGGACTTCGACCGCATCCGCGCCGCTGCCGGCAGCGTCCTCGCCAACCCGCACCTCGCGCAGTCTTTTACCGGCGGCGCCCCCGAGGTCTCGCTGTTCTGGACGGACGAGATCGACGGCGAGCCGGTGCGCCGGAAGGCCCGATTCGACTACCTCAAGCCGCGCGCGATCGTCGACCTCAAGTCGATCTCGACTAGCCGGCGCGGGCGCTTCCCGGCGCTCTGCCGCCGCGCGCTCGCCGAGTGGGACTATCCGGTCCAGGCCGCGGCCTACCTCCAGGCCCGGGCTCGGCTGCCGGAGATGGTCGCCGTCGGCCGTGTCTACGGCGACCACGATCCGGCCTGGCTGGCGCGCGTCGCCGCCGCGCAAGACCACGCCTTCGTCTTCGTCTTCTGGGCGAGCGGCGCCACGCCGCTGACCTGGGGCACCACGCTCTCGCCCGGCAACCCGGTGCTCGACGTCGCCGAGACGACCGTCCGCGACGCGCTCTGGACCTACGTCGCCGCCCGCCGGGCGCACGGCCTCGACCGGCCTTGGGTCGAGCACGAACCCCTCGACGAGATCGACCTCGACCACCTGCCGCGCTGGTGGGGCGAGGCGCGCTGACACCTGAGGATCACCATGGGACAGTTGACCGTAGCCCAGCAGCGCCAGCAGGCGGCCGTCGCCTTTCGCGGCGACTTCCAGCGGATGAGCGGTGAGATCGCCGCCGCCCTGCCGCCGCACATCCCGCCCGAGCGCTTCATGCGCGTGGTCGTCACGGCGGTGAACGGCGATCCCGCCCTTCTCGCCGCCGACCGCAAGTCGCTGTTCGAGTCGAGCATGCGAGCGGCCCAGGACGGCCTTCTGCCGGACAAGCGCGAAGGCGCGCTCGTCATCTTCAGCGGGCGCGTGCAGTGGATGCCGATGATCACCGGCATCCTCAAGAAGGTGCGCAACAGCGGCGAACTCGTCAGCATCGGCGCCCACGTCGCCTACGAAAACGACCGGTTCGCCTACGTGCTCGGCGACGAGGAGCGGATCGAGCACGAGCCGAAGCTGGACGGACCGCGCGGCAAGCCCCGGGCGGCCTACGCCATCGCCAAGACGAAGGACGGCGGGATCTACCGCGAGGTGATGAGCCTCGAGGATATCGAGAAGGTCAGGAAGGTCAGCCGGGCGGCAAATAAGGGCCCCTGGGTCGATTGGTGGGAGGAGATGGCGCGCAAGACCGTGCTGCGCCGCCTCGCCAAGCGCCTGCCGATGTCGAGCGATATGGACGACCTGCTCCGGCGCGACGACGAACTCTACGACTTCGGGCGCCGCGGGCAGAACGAGCGCCCCTTCCAGCCGGTCGCGAATCCGCTGGCGGACCAGATCGAGCATCGGGTCGAGGAGGCCGGCGCGATGGCTGGCGGCGGGGACGATGACGCCGACGCCTTCGAGGGCGAGGACGCGACCGACGACGCCGACACCCAGGCCGAGGACGACTTCCCCGGCAACGATGCGATCGAACCCACGCGCCGCGGCCGCGGGCGCTCGGGCGGGGAGGGCTGAGCGATGGCCCTCAAGATCCGCCCCTTCTGGATGATTCAGGGCATCGGCAAGGACGGGGTGCCGACCCGTCCGCCGACTGTCCGTCATGGCACCCAGGCTGCCGCGCTAAGCGAGGCCGAGCGTCTGGCCGCAGCCAACCCGGGCATTGCCTTCGTGGTGCTGGAGAGCGTCGCCGCCGTCCGTCGCCGGGATGTGGAAGTGGAATCGCTGGGCCGCGGGCCTCGCGATCCCGTCGACGACGAAATCCCCTTCTGAGGATCGCGCCATGCAGAGCACCACCCCGCTCCGCGGCCCGATCTCCGCCGAGGCCCGTGCCCGCCGGCGCGAGATCGCCCTGGAGACGCCCCGCGGCCCGCTGCCAGCGATCATCGTCGCCGATCGGGGCGGGTGGGAGATCGCGCTGGACCGGCCCGACGCGGTGGTGCTCGACCTGCATGCCGACTGCATCCGCCGTGGCACGACCCGGGTCCACCTGACCGGGCGCATCCTGCCGACCCTCATCCGGTTCGCCCTGACGCGCCTGGCCGAGGGCGACGCGACCCGCGCCGATCTGATCGCCGTCGTGTGGGCAGACCGGCGCCAGCCCGACCCCGAGGCCATCGGGTCGGTGCTCAGCCGCGCCTCGGCCGCGCTCCGCCCGGTCGGTCTCAGAATCATCAGCCTGTGGGGCGGGACGGTCCGCCTCGTCGCCAGCCAGAGGAGCCTATCGTGAGCAACTACCTGCGCGACCGCGCCATCGGCGACCGAATCAGGACCGCCCGCAAACGCAAGGGGGTGACCTTGCGCGACGTGGCGACCGAGATGGGGATCAGCGTCGCGACCCTGCAACAGGCCGAGACGGGCGCCTCGACCCTGTCGGTGCAGCGGCTGGCCGACGTGGCGTCGGTCCTCGGGGTGCCGGCCTGCTACCTGACGGCCGACCTGCCGGTGGCCGAGATCTCGGACGACGAGGCCGAGATGCTGCGGGCGCTGCGGGCCCTGCCGCCCGAGGGCCGCGCCTACGTCCATCGGATCGCGATCGACGCCGCCGCCGGGAGGATCGCGCGATGATCGATCCCTGCGTCACGAACATCCGCGCCTACGACTGGCCCAGCCTGGCGCTCGCCGGCCGGTCCGCCGCGCGCGAGGCCGAGCACCAGCGCCAGCAGGCCGCCGAGATCCTGGATCTCGTGGGTGACGAGCACCCCGGCACTCGGCGGGAGGCGTCGCGCCGGCTCGCCCACGCCGCGGCCCAGCATCTTGATCTGCGCCGGCTGGCCCACATCGCCGACTTGCTGGAGCGCCATCCCTGCCTCGTCGAGGCGGCCGTGGCCGTCGAGGCCGGCGGGCGCGTCACGGTCGAGCAGCCGGCGCGGCCCCGCGGGGCGCAGGAGGGCCGTCCCGGGCGGATGAGCGTGGCCCGGGCGCTGACGAGCGGTCTGCGGGCGGGGCTGGGGCCGGTGGTGGCCGGGAGGCCGGCATGACCACGATCCGCCTCTACGTCGACACCGACGATGCCCCGCCGCCCGGCCGGGAATGGCTCGCGCGCATTGAGCGCGGCACCACCGCCACCGCCGTGTGGGGGTCGACCCGGGCCGAGGCGCGGGAGAAGGCCGAGCGGGCTGTGGCCGAGGAGGCGCGGCTGGCGAAGGCGCGCGGTGCGCGGGCGGTGCCGGCATGACCCTCCGCGCCCAGACCCTCCACAACCCTTACCTCGTCGGGAATGGCCGCTGGTGCTCGTGCTGCTTCCCGGCCGGACCGCCGATGGACTGGAGCTGGCGCACTCACGCCCGCCGCCACCGCGGCTGCAACGAGTGCGCCGGGGCCGGCCGGATCCTCTTCACCGCCGAGGAAATCGTGGCCGCGACCGTCGCTGAGGCGCGGACGTCTCGGGAGAGGAATCGGACATGAGCGAGACCACGACCCGCTGGCCGTTCACGTGGGATCCGCCCGCGATCCTGACACGTACCGGCGAGTGCCTGGTGCCCAGCGATATGTCCTGGCGCCGCGCCTACCAGATCACAGCGGCCGGCCTCGGGACTGTCGAGCCGAACCAGCACCGCTGGCTCGGGCGCCTGCTGCTCAACGATGCCGGGCGCGCCGCGTCCGGGATCAGCCACGCCCAGGAGAGGGAATCGGGGCGGGTCCCCGCAGCAGGAGGAACCCGCTGATGGCCGAGAACACGAAAATCGAGTGGACCCGGGGTGCGGATGGGTCGGCCGGCGCAACTTGGAACGTCGTAACCGGCTGCTCCATCGCCACCCCGGGCTGCACAAATTGCTATGCGATGCGGCTCGCCGGCTCGCGACTCCAGCACCACCCGAGCCGCGCCGGGCTGACCAAGGACAGCAAGGCCGGCCCGGTCTGGACCGGTGAGGTGCGCTTCAATGAGCAGTGGCTGACGCAGCCACTCCGGTGGAAGCGATCGCGTAAGGTCTTCGTCGCGGCGCACGGGGACCTGTTCCACGAGGCGGTGCCGGACGAGGTGCTGGACCGGGTGTTCGCCGTGATGGCGGCAGCGCCCCAGCACACATTCCAGGTTCTCACGAAGCGTTCATCCCGCGCGCGGGCCTACCTCTCGGCGCCCGAGACCCTTGGGCGGATTATCGCTGCCTTGCAGGCGCTAAGCGAGAAGCTGGGGACAGGAAAGTCGAGCCGCGATCCGATGGGTAGCGCTGGCTGGAACGCCTGGGCCGCGGCGGAGAACCTGAAGCTCGGGAACGAGCAAAGCTCCTGGCCAGGATGGCCTCTCCGCGAAGTTTGGCTCGGCGTCTCCGTCGAGGACCAGCGCCGGGCGGACGAGCGCATCCCCGACCTGCTGGCAACGCCGGCGGCGGTGCGGTGGATCTCGGCCGAGCCGCTGCTGGGGCCGGTCGACCTCGAAATGATCCGGCTGCGCCAGGACGGCGAGCGCCCATCCGAACTGTCTCGCCGGCTCGGTGACTATGTGCTGCCCTTGCGTGGCAGTTTCACGAACTCGCCTCGCCTGTCTTGGGTCGTGGTGGGCGGAGAGAGCGGCCCGGGCGCTCGGCCGATGCACCCGGATTGGGCCCGGTCCCTTCGCGACCAGTGCGCGGCTGCCGGGGTGAGCTTCTTCATGAAGCAGCTGTCCGGCCCGCGCGGCAAGGTCGTGAAGGACATCGCCCTGTTCCCTGAGGATTTGCAAGTCCGGGAGACGCCGAATCAAGTCCGGGAGACGCCGAATGCCGCGTGACCGTGAGAAGGCACTCGCTCGTTCGCGCCGCTACCGCGAGAAGCGGAAGGTCGAGAAGTACGGTCCGGAGGCAGCGGGCGTCGACATGCGAGGCCGGGCCGGCACGCAGCCGCGCGGCCCCGCGCATCCGCGATGGAACGACGCGCGGATGGTCAATAGCGATGGCTACGTCAAGGTGCGGGTCGGGCAAGAGCATCCGCTGGCTGACCCCAACGGCTATGCCTACGAGCATCTGGTCGTCTGGGCCGCCGCCGGGCGACCGCTGCCGCAAGATCATGAACTTCTTCATCATCGCAACGAGGTGAAGAGCGATAACCGGCTGTCGAACCTTCAGCTCATGACCCGAGCGGAGCACAACGCGCTGCACATCGCGGCGCGACGGCGCGACCCAGTCACCGGCCGCCTCCTCGACGGCGTCACTCACGACGGTTTCCCGGAAGCGGGGCGAGTGGGCGCGGAGGGCTCGCGCCGTGGCTGACCCAGATCATCTCCATCAGGCCCTCGTCATGACCACCGCGGCGCTACAGGCCGCAGTGGATACACGACAGGTCCATCCAGGTGCAGTGCTCACCCTCACAGGTCCGTGGGCGCATCTCGGGTCGATGACCATCAGAGAGATCCTGGATCGGGCGGGCGCCGCTCTGGGGTCCGCCAGCGTCACCACCGTCAACATCGACAGCCTGCCGGAGATGGCGGGAGGGCGGGCGTGATGCGCGACCTCATCATCGACAGCTTCGCGGGTGGCGGCGGCGCGTCCGAGGGCATCCGGGCGGCGATCGGCCGGGATCCGGATTACGCCCTGAACCACGACGCCAAGGCCCTGGCGATGCACCGCATCAACCACCCGGGCACCGTCCACATCGAGGAGGACGTCTGGAACGTCGATGCCGTCAGCCTCTGCGCGGGCCGGCCGGTCGGGCTCCTCTGGATGTCGCCCGATTGCAAACATTTCTCGAAGGCGAAGGGTGGCAAACCCCGAGAGAAGGCGATCCGCGGCCTCGCCTGGGTCGGGGTACGCTGGGTGAAGAGCCTGCCGAAGTGGCAGCGCCCCCGGCTCGTGTGCCTCGAAAATGTGGAGGAGTTCGCCGATTGGGGCCCGGTGCTGGACGACGGCAAGCCGTGCCCGGTCCAACGTGGCGCCACGTTCCGGTCGTTCGTCGCCGCGTGGCAGGCCATGGGCTACGCGGTCGAGCACCGCGAGCTGCGCGCCTGCGACTACGGCGCGCCGACGATCCGCAAGCGCCTGTTCCTGATCGCCCGGCGCGACGGCAAGCCGATCGTGTGGCCCGAGCCGACGCACGGCGACCCGAAGTCGGAAGCAGTGCGCGCCGGCCGGCTCAGGCCCTGGCGGACCGCGGCCGAGATCATCGACTGGTCTTTGCCCTGCCCAAGCATCTTCGACACCGAGGAGCAGATCCGGGCGGCCTGGGGCATCCGGGCGAAACGGCCGCTCGCCGACGCGACCATGGCCCGGATCGCCAAGGGCACGATGCGCTACGTCGTCCAGGCGGCGCGGCCGTTCCTCGTCCGGATCAATCACGGCGACAGCCGGGGCCGGCGCGACCGCGGGCTCGACGAGCCGATGCCGACAGCGACGCATCACGGCGGCGACGCGCTGGTGACGCCGTTCGTCGCCCAGGTGAACCACGGTGGCGGCGAGGGCGGTCGCGAACACTCTGCCGAGGAGCCGGCCCCGACGCTGACCGGCGGGCGCGGCGAGGCCCTGGTCACGCCCTTCATCACCAAGTTCAACCGCGGGGCCACCGGCCACCCGATAGAGGAGCCGCTGCACACCATCACCTCGCACGCCTCCGAAACGCACGGCGGCGGCGCGGCGCCGCTCGGGCTGGTCTCCGGCATCCTCGTCCCCCGCTACGGCGAGCGGCCCGGCCAGGAGCCGCGGTCCCGGTCCGTGGAGGAGCCGGCACCGGTCATCGTGCCGACCGGCAACGAGGGCTCGCTGGCAGCCATCCACCTGACCCGCCAGTTCGGCGCATCGGTCGGCTCGGCGGCGGATGAGCCCGTGGGCACCATCACGGCAGGCGGGGCCGGCAAGGCGGGCGTGGTTGCCGCGTTCCTGGCGCAGCACAACACCGAGCGCAGCGGCGTGAAGCCGGGCAGCGACGTCCGGGCTCCGGTTTCCACCATTACGGCCGCAGGCGGAAACCAGACCCTCATCGCGGCGCACCTGACCCACGCCTACACCTCGAACACCCGAGGCGGGGAGGGCGACCCGCGCAAGCCGATCAAGACCATCATGGCCGGCGGCAACCACGCCGCCGCAGTCTACGCCTTCCTCTCGAAGTATTACGGGGAGGGCCTGCCCTCGCAGCCGGCCGACGAGCCGCTGCACACGGTCACCACCAAGCCCCGGCATGGCGTTGTCACCGTCACGATCCAGGGCCAGCCCTACGCCATCGTCGACATCGGCATGCGGATGCTGACCCCGCGCGAGCGGTTCAGCGCCCAGGGCTTCCGGTCCGACTATGTGATCGATCGCGGAGAGCTCGCAGACGGGACCATCATCCCGCTCACGCTCGAGCAGCAGGGCCGGATGTGCGGCAACAGCGTCGTCCCGGCGCTCGCCCAGGCCCTGGTCGCCGCGAACTACCGCGAGTCCGAGGTGCAGCCGCGCCGCCGGTCCGCCCCCGACCTCCCCCTCTTCGCCGCGGAGTGAGCGACATGACCGAGACGGTAGACCGGGAAGCGATCCGCGCCCGTGCCCGCGCCAGCCGGCTCGCCACCTGCAAGTACTGGCGCGGCGCCCTGGCGCAGCCACCGTGTGGGGCCGGCGTCGATCTGGTCGCGCGCGTCGGCCCGAGGCGGATGGCGGGGTGGGCGCTCCGCATCCCGTGCTGTGACGCAGCGGCGCCGGTGTTCGCGTGCGAGCGCAAGTGCGTGCCGACGCCTGAGGAGGACGAGGCTCGGCAGCGCGCCATCGGAGAGATGTTAGCGCTGCTGCCCGCCGTCATGACGGCAATCCCGTCCGACAAATCGATCACCCACGGCGAGGTGCCGTGCCCGAAATGCGGCGGCCCGGTGCGCTGGGAGCGCTCGCCGGTCAACGGCCATCTGCGCGGCGGCTGCGCTGCCGGCTGCGTCTCGTTCATCCAGTAGGAGCGGACATGACCAAGATCACTGTCCCTTGCGCCACCTGCTCCGGCACCGGCTGGGCCACCCACGAGGACCGGCACACCGAGACGCGGCAGGACCAGTGCCGGACCTGCGGCGGGACCGGCCATGTCACGGCCGACCGGCGAGAGGATGGGCAGGCCGATGGCTGAGATCCGCGGCTCAGCCGAATTCTCCACCTGCGGCCTGCATCGCTACCGCCTCGACCGCTGGTGGTCGGACGAACCGCGGGCGCTGGTCTGCATGCGCAACCCGAGCACGGCCGGCGCGGATCGCAACGATCCGACCATCTGTCGGCTGCGAGCACTGCTCCAGGGCCGGCCCGGCATCGGCGGCTTCACGGTGGTCAACGCCGACGACCGGATCGCGACTGACCCGCGCGAACTCGATGTGTGGCTGGCCGGGCAGGACGTGGCGACAATGAAGGTCATGCGGCAGGCGAACCTCGTCCGCATGCTCCCGCTCGCCAAGGCCGCACCAGTCCGCATCGTCGCCTGGGGCAACCTGCTGGCGCCCGGGCTGCACGCCGACCGAGTGATCGCGGCGCTGTCGCTCGACGGGGCCCACCCGCTGCACGCCTTCGCGCTCACCGGCAACGGCGCTCCGATCCACCCGCTGGCGCGCGGCCACAGCCGCGTGCCGCTCGGGATGCCGCTCGTCGTGTGGCGGGCCGCATCACTACGGATAGCCGAGAGGGAGATCTGAGATGACGGCGCTGCCGCTCGGAATGCTGCCCCGCGGGCTCACCCGGGAACAGGCCGCCGAATACTGCGGGTGCAGCGTCGAGGCGTTCGACGACTGGGTTCGCCGGGGCTACGTGCCGGCGGCGATGCCCGGCACCCGGCGGTGGGACCGCAAGGCGATTGACCGGGCCCTTGATCGCCGCTCGGGCCTCGTGGAGGCTGCCGGGCAATCGTGGGAGGAATGGGCGGCCCAGCATGCGGACTAGGCTCAAGGGGATCAACACCGTCCGTGCCAAACTCGCGGACGGGACCGAGGCGACCTACTATTATCACCGGGCGACCGGAACGCGGCTCGTCGGTCATCCTGGCACACCCGAATTTCTGGCGTCGTTTCAGTCGGCGGCACGATCTGCTGCGCAGGACCGAGGTGCCGGCACAATTTCTTGGTTGATCAGGCAATATCAGGCGTCCGGGCAGTTCACCAACCTAGCAGATTCGACGCAGGAAATCGCGAAGCTCAATCTGAAGGCCGTCGAAGACAAGTGGGGCGCGACCCCGCTTGAACACGCGCAAGCGCAGCGCACGCGCCCTTTATTCCTCCGCTGGCACGACAAACTTGCTGAGGCGCACCCGCGCGCAGCAGACGCCAAACTGGCGGCGCTGGCTCGGGTGCTGTCGTGGGGCGTGGACCGCGGCCATATCACGAACAACCCGATCGCGACGTTCGAGCGAGCCTATCGCGCCGATCGGGCGGAGATGATCTGGCTGCCGGAGCACGTGACGGCGTTCGAGGAAGCGGCGTCGCCGGAGCTTCGGCTGGCGCTGATGCTCGCCCTGCACACCGGCCAGCGCCAGGCCGACCTGCTGGCTCTGCCGTGGAGTGCCTATGACGGCAAGGCCATCACCCTGCGCCAGGGCAAGAACCGGAGGGCTGTCTACGTGCCGGCGACGACCGCGCTGCGGACGGCGCTCGACGCCGCGCCGCGGCGCGCCACGACAATCCTGGTGACGGATCGCGGCACGTCCTGGAAGAAGCGGAATTTCCACGAGCACTGGTCGGAGGCGACCAAGGCGGCCGGCATCACGGTCGACCTGCACTTCCACGATCTGCGCGGCACGGCGGTGACGATGCTGGCGGAGGCTGGCTGCACCGTGCCGGAGATCGCGACGATCACTGGGCACTCGCAGGCCCATGCGCAGAAGATTTTGGACCGGTATCTCGCTCGGACGCGAAGCCTCGCCGAGGCCGCTATCGTAAAGCTGGAAGGTCACCACCGGAACCGGAAGCTGCAAAATGCTTTGCAAAACGGTTCGAAGGCATCGACTTAGGCGGCGCCTAAGTCATTGTAAAATAATGGTCGGAGCGAGAGGATTCGAACCTCCGACCCCTAGTCCCCCAGACTAGTGCGCTAACCGGGCTGCGCTACGCTCCGACGCCCCTTAGGGCCTGGTCGATCTAGCTTTTTGGCCTTGGCCGCGCAACCCCCTTTTTTCGCGTTCGCGGCAACGAACGGCGAACAGAAGCGGCCTTCAGAGCGGAAAGTCCCACGGAAGTCCCACGCGATATTCGGGTCTCGTTCCAAAAGGGTAGGAGGCTCGTGCGAGGCTTACGTGTATGGTCCCGGAATGAGGTGGTGCGGATAGATCTTGAACCGGTCTAGGTCTTTGGTCCATGCCTGACAGATGATTTGGAACGGGGTCTTCCAGCGCAGCGCCTTGAGGTGCTTAGCGAAGTTGTAAGCTGTGACGAACGCCAGCACATGCGCCTTCAAGCTCTGTAGATCATCGTAGTGGAAGACCTTGACGATCGCATCCTTGATCGTCCGGTTCATGCCTTCAGCCTGCCCATTGGTCCAAGGATGGTAAGGCTTGGTCAGGCGATGTCCGATGTCATGCTCGATACAGACGCGATCGAAGATATGAGGACCTAGAAAATGCCGGCTCGGTCCTGTCCTGTTCTTTGGCATGTCAGCGAAGGCCATGCCATTGTCGGTCAGGACCGTGTGGATCTTGTAGGGAAAGGCTGCCACCACGTTCCGGAGGAACGCTGATCCTTGTATCTTGCCGGCACTATCGTAGAATTCAGCTTAGGTAAACTTTGAGGCCCGGTCAATCGTCAGGAACATGACCAGCTTGCCCTCGGCATGGCGCAGCTCGCAGCTGTCGATGTGCACGTAGCCGATCTCGTAAGTCTGGAACCGCTTGCGCGTCTGCGCGGTTTCGGCTGCCGGAAGGCGAGAGATGGTGTGCCGTTGCAGACAGCGATGAAGGGCCGAGCGGCTCAAATGGGGGATAGTATCGCGCAAGCAACCGAAAATATCGTCGAGCGGGAGCAGCGTTCGCCTCCGGAACTCGACCACAGTCGCCTCTTCAGCCGGCGTCAGGACTGTGCTCCCGGGCGTCAGCTCCATCGGCGCATCGGTCGTCACCGTCCGCTTGCGCCATTTCGCGACTGTCTTCGGGTTCAGGCCGTACTGGGCGGTAAGGGAGCGGCTACTTTCTTTCGACGCTTGGAGCTCGGCTCGAATACGTGGCGTCGTGCGGGCGCTGCTGTGAAGAACTCCTGCCATAGTGCATCTTCCGCCTGGCGCCCCAGCGCCGACAATGCACCATCACACTCCGGGACTGCACACCTTGTCCGCCCAGCGCGAACTTCGCCTGATGAAGGGCTCCCGCCGCGAGCACGAAGCTCTCGGGGATCGCCATCCACTCGGCGTGCCACGGGCCCGTCGCCCGCTCGAAATCCTGCACCATGGCGTCGAGCATCAGGCCGGCCTGCGGGCGCACGCCCTTGGAGGCGGCGAGCATCATTTCGGACGAGATCGGGTTGCGCTTCTGCGGCATGGTCGAGGAGGCGCCACGCCCGGTGACGAAGGGCTCGTAGACCTCGGCGAACGCGGTCGAGGCCATGTCATGACGTCGAGGGCGATCTTGCCGAGGGAGCCGGTGATCAGGGCGAGGAGGTTGACCACCTCGGCGAAGCCGTCGCGCGCGACGTGCCACGTCGAGACCGGCACGCCGAGACCGAGTTCGCGGCAGAAGGTCTCCTGAACGGCGAGGCCGTGCTCGCCAAGCGAGGCCAGGGTGCCTGCTGCCCCCGCGAACGAGCCGACCAGCACCCGCGGGCGGACCTGGGCGAGACGCTCGGCGTGGCGGTCGAGAGCGGCGAGCCAGATCGCGGTCTTGTAGCCGAAGGTGACCGGCAGGGCCTGCTGAAGGTGGGTGCGTCCTGCCATCGGGGTGTCGCGGTGGCGGCGCGACAAGTCGGCGAGGATCGTCCTCAGGACGTCGACGTCGGCGGCAACGAGGTCCAGACCCGCGCGGATCTGGAGCAGGGCAGGGTGGCGGTGTCCATGATGTCCTGGGTCGTGGCACCCCAATGGACGTAGCGGCCTGCCTCACCGCACTGCTTCACCAACTGGTGCACGAGCGGCAGGATCGGGTAGCCGATGGTGTCAGTCTCGTGGCTCAGGAGATCGAAGTCGAGTGCCTCGAAGTTGCAGCGCCCGGCGATCTGTTCGGCTGCTACAGTTGGGATGACGCCGCAGGCAGCCTTGGCGAGGGCGCCCTCGACCTCGATGTAGCGCTGGATCAGGGCATGGTCGGAGAAGATCGCGCGCACGGCCGGGGTGCCGAAGGCGTCACGGAACAGGAGGGAGTCGATGACGGTGGTCGCGGGTGCACGCATCGGGCGGGCCATCATGTCCTCCGGACGCTCCTCGAGCGGTGCACTATGTTCGAACATAATTCTGGTATCTTATGTACGGACATAGTGTCAACGGAGGTGGCGTCCGTCAGCACCGACGGGGTGGGGGAGGGCCGGTTGAGGAGGACCGTGGACTCCTGGCCGTCGATGTGACAGCGCGCGCAGAGGTCTCTAGAAGCGGTCGCTGCCTCGGCGGAGTCGGTGAGCGTCTTGAAATATGGCGAAGGTGACAATGCGGCCCGCACCATGTCCGGATGCTGTGAGCCGCGCCTTCGGCGACCGGGTCCGCGCATCGCGGGAACGGGCCGAGTTGACGCTCGAGCAGTTCTCGAAGCAGTCCGGGGTCAGCAGAGCCATGCTGTCGAAGGTCGAGCGCGGGGAGAAGAGCCCGACGATCGGCATTGCGAAGCGCATCGCCTACGCACTGAACACGCCACTCTCCACCCTGATGGGCGACGAAGCGAGCCGCCACGCCTTCGCATTGGTGAGGAAGAGTCAGCGGCACGTCTTCCATGACGCCAAAACCGGCTTCGAACGGCACCTCCTCTCTCCGATCATGGCGGGCCTGTCAGTCGAGGTCGTCCTGCATCGCCTGCCGGCGCGGACGTCGACGGGGCGATTGCCGCCTTATCCAGCCGGTGCCGGCAAGCAGGTCGTCGCCGCCCGGGGCAGGGTCGTCGTCGGGTTCGGTCGCGAGGAGATCGTTCTTGAGGAAGGGGACTCGCTGTACTTTGTGCCAGACGTCGAACACTGGTTCGACAACCGCACGGATCAGGCCGCTGAATATTACTTGGTGATCTCGGCTTTGCCGCCTCCTCGAACGTCCTGATCGGCCGCGCGGCGTGGTCGCCCAAGTTGGACCGGGGATCGACGGCGGTCCCCGTCCCGCCCGTCAGGATCCGGGCGCCTCCTGCCGAAGGAGACGGCTGGCATAGCGGTAGCGGTCGGCGGGATGGATGCTCAGCGAGATCTCCGCCACTGACTGCGGGCTGAGAACGTACTGCCGTCGGATTGCCAGGGCATGGCTTCCCGGCTCCGTGCGCAGCGCGCCAGCAATCTCCGTCGGAACCCCCCCCGCACGGATCTCCTGCCGAATTTCGACGATGCGCCGACCCGAGATCGCCTCCAGTAACGTGCTGTAGATGCCGGCATGGCCGCTCAGGCGCGCGCGCACCGGAGCCGCGAAGGTGGCATCGATGTAGACGTCCGTCCAGCAGATCGGCAACTCGGCCGGATCGTCCGGCTTGAGCCGCAGGAACGCAATCTTGAGCCAACGTTGGCCAGGCTGACACCCGAGTCGCTCGGCCAAATCCACGTCGGCCACGACGTCGGCGATCTCCTCAACTCGCCGTTCCGTCTCGACGCCGAACTGCTGCACGGCCTCGATCGATTCCAGATTCTGCGAGAAGCCGGACGCGGACGAAGCTGCCGCGGCCTCGACGCGCGTTCCCGCGCTCTTCCTGCGGCTGATCAGGCCCGAAGCCTGCAACTCTCGCATGGCCGCACGCACGGTGGCCCGGCTGACGGAGAACTGCTCCGCCAGCGCGTGCTCGTTCGGAAGCAGCGAGCCTACGGGATGTCGTCCGTCGGCGATTGCCTCGGCCAGGGCGCGTGCGACGAAGGCGTACCGTGTCTCCAAGGAAGAGGTCCCATCCGTGTTGGAGCCGGGAGGGTAAGCGGACGATGATGCACGGCGTCAAGCCAGGGCTTGACGCCCAGGCAATGAACGTACATAAACTATGTACGAACAAAGGAAGGGGTGCCGGTCTTGATGGCATCCTGTGTCGCGATGGGTCCGGCTTCAGAGAGTGGGCACGAGGCATCGCGCTCGCTGAGCTAGATGAGGCGTGGACAATCCGGCACGATTATCGGGGCGGGACGTCCGACCTGAACGTGTGTTCCGAGACACGAGCCGCTGGCTCCGAAAGCGCGGCGCGAAATTACGTTTCCGGCGGGTCGTGCCTGTGCTCGCGCGACCCAGCCGTTCATTGGAAAGACTGGCACCGCCATGACGGATAGCGTGAGAACCGAGACGGACAGCCTTGGGGCCATCGAGATCCCGGCCGGGCGCTATTGGGGACCGCAGACGGAGCGCGCGCGGCGCCTCTTTCGCATCGGCGACCAACGATTCCAGCCCGAACTCGTATGTGCTCTAGGTTTGCACAAGGTCGTGTGTGCGCAGGCCAACCTCGCGCTCGGCGAACTTCCCAAGGATCTTGTGCAGGTCATTGTGCGGGCGGCGGAGGAAATCGCGGCGGGCGAGCGCGATGCCGACTTCCCGCTCACCGTCTGGCAGACGGGGTCGGGCACGCAGACGAACATGAACGCGAACGAGGTCATCGCGAACCGGGCGAACGAATTGCTCGGACAGCCGCTCGGCAGCCGAAGCCCCGTGCATCCGAATGATCACGTGAATCGGTCGCAATCCTCGAACGACTCGTTTCCGACCGTCATGCACATCGCTGCTGTCCGGGCGATCGAACATAGGCTCATTCCATCCCTCGAGACGCTTCGGGGGACTCTGGCGGGCCGTGCGCGGGAGTGGGCCGACGTGGTGAAGATCGGCCGCACGCATATGATGGATGCCGTCCCCATGACGCTTGGGCAGGCTTTCGCGGCCTTCGCACGCCAGGTGGAGCTCGGGCAGGAGCGCTTGCGCGCCGGCATGGGGCGCTTCCTGTCCTTGCCGCAGGGTGGCACCGCGGTCGGGACCGGACTGAACCGACATCCAGATTTTGACGTCGTGTTCTGCCGGCTTCTGGCGGAGCGCACCGGCCTCGCCTTTACGCCAAATCCGGACAAATTCGAGGGAATGGGCGCGCATGACGCGCTGGTCGAGCTGAGCGGACAGCTCAACGTCATCGCGGTGTCGCTCAACAAACTCGGCAACGATGTCAGGCTGCTCGGCAGCGGGCCGCGGGCCGGGTTGTCCGAGCTGATCCTGCCGTCGGACGGCCTCTCATCCTCGATCATGCCCGGCAAGACGAACCCGACGCAGTCCGAGGCCCTGACGATGGTATGCGCACGGGTCATCGGAAATCACGCGACTGTCACCGTTGCAGGGGCGCAAAGCGCCCTAGAGCTGAACGTCTTCAAGCCGGTGATCATTCACGCGATCCTCGAGTCGATCCTGCTGCTCGCGGATGCCGCCGAGAGCTTCGCCTCCAACATGGTGGCGAAGTTGGAGGCTAATCGCGAGCGGATCGCAGACAACGTCGCTCGCTCAGTGATGCTCGTGACCGCGCTCGCACCGCATATCGGTTACGACAGATCCATGGAGATCGGGCAGTCCGCGCTCCTCGATGGCATCACCCTTAGAGAAGCAGCCGACCGTCTCGGTTACGTCGCGCCCGAGGACTTTGACCGATGGGTGAGGCCGGACGACATGGTCCGGCCCGGTCGATCGCCAGCGGTCCGGACGTGATCCGAGTGCTCGCGCCATGATCAGAGTCACGTGGGATCCGTGCGCGCGCCGCTGTTCTTCTATCGAAGAAATTTTTTCTTCAGGCGCACACATGACATAGCGCCGATTACCGGAGGACCACCATGAGGCTGAAAGGTAAGGTCGCCATCGTGACGGGCGGTGCAGGCGGCTTCGGCGAAGCGATCGCGAGACGCTTCGCCGGCGAGGGCGCGAAGGTCGGCATCGTCGACATCCGCAGCGATGCCGCCGAGCGCGTCGCCGCGGAGATCGGCCGCGACGCCATCGCGCTCGGCGCGGACGTGTCCTCCGGCGCGGACGTCGAGCGTGTTGTCGCGGAGGTCACGCGGCGGCTGGGCGCCCCATCTGTCCTGATCAACAATGCCGGGACCACGCATCCGAACAAGCCTCTCCTGGATGTCAGTGAGGAGGAGTTCGACCGCGTATTTCGGGTGAACGTGAAGTCCGTGTTCCTCTTCGTGCGGACGGTCGCCGCGGTGATGCGGGACAGCGGGGGAGGAGTAATCTTGAATGTCGGCTCGACCGCCGGCATTCGGCCCCGCCCCGGCCTGACGTGGTACAATGCCTCTAAGGGCGCGGTGAATCTGGCGTCGAAATCGCTCGCGCTCGAACTCGCCCCCTGGAAGATCCGCGTCAATGCGATCTGCCCGGTGATCGGCGAGACAAGCCTTCTCGGCCCCTTGATGGGCGTGCCGGACACGCCGGAGAACCGTGCGAGGTTCATCGCTTCGATCCCACTCGGGCGGATGTCGCGCGTGTCCGACGTGGCGAACGCTGCGCTCTACCTCGCCTCGGACGAAGCCGAGTTCATCACCGGCGTCGAGCTCCCAGTCGACGGAGGCCGCACGGCGTAGCGCCGGTGCGTCGCGCAGACGAGGCAAGACGAATAGAAATTCTTCTTTAGAAGAAAATCCCGCGATCTTCCAACAGGGACTTCGTCGCGGGTCGTCACGAGCAGGAGAGTGACCCATGACCCTGAAATTCCCGCTTCTCATCGACGGCGAACGACGCGCCGGCTCCAGCGGAGCGAGCGACGAGGTGCTAAACCCGGCAACCGGAACGAGCATCGGGCGCGTCGCCCACGCCTCCACGACCGATCTAGACGACGCGCTCGCGGCCGCGTCCCGGGGGTTGCGCGAGTGGAGCTCCGTACCCGGCTGGGAGCGTGGACGGATCCTCAAGGAGGCGGCGCGCAGGCTCGAAGCGAATCTTGACGCCGCCGCCCGGACGATCACGACGGAGCAGGGCAAGCCGCTGGCTGAGGCCAAGGCGGAGGTGACGCGTTCGGCGGAGTTCTTGGAGTGGGCGGGCGAGCAGGCGCGCCGCATCGCGGGGCGGACCTTCCTGGGCCGGGAGGTTGGGAACCGCATCGACATCGAGACACACCCGATCGGAGTCGTCGCGGCGTTCACGCCCTGGAACTTCCCGATGGCCCTGGCCGCCAAGAAGTTTGCAGGCGCTCTCGGAGCGGGCTGCTCGATCATCTGCAAGCCATCAGAGGAGACGCCCGGGTCGGTGCTCGTGCTCGCCCAGGCACTCCTCGACGCAGGTGTGCCGAGATCTGCCATCTCCGTGGTGTTCGGCAGACCCGACGAGGTGTCGCGCTACCTCATTCCCTCGCCCGTGATCAGCAAGATCACGTTTACCGGCTCCATCGCCGTCGGAAAGCTCCTCGCGGCGGCCGCAGGACAGGTGATGAAGCCTGTGACGATGGAACTGGGTGGTCACGCCCCGACCATCGTCTGCGGCGATGTCGATCCGGTCCGCGTGGCGGACATTCTGGTGCAGCGCAAGTTCGCTAATGCCGGTCAGATCTGCCTCTCGCCCACGCGCTTCTTCGTCGAGGACAGCATCCTGGAGCAGTTCGCCAAACGCTTCGCCGAAGGCGCGCGCGCCTGGAGGGTCGGTGACGGCCTCGACCCGTCAACCCAGATGGGTCCACTCGCGAACGAGCGACGCGTCGAGGCGATCACGAGCCTCGTCGACGATGCCCGGCGGCGTGGTGCCACAGTGGCCACGGGCGGGGAGCGCCTCGGCAACCGTGGGTTCTTTTTCGCGCCGACGGTGCTGACGAACGTCCCGGGCGATGCCGACATCCTGCGGTCCGAGCCGTTCGGTCCTGTCGCCCCGATCCTGCCGTTCTCCAACGACGACGAGATGCTCGGTCGCGCGAACAGCCTCGAATATGGTCTGTCGGCTTATGTCTTCACGAACGACCCGGCACGCGCGACCCGCATGAAGGACGCGCTGCGCGCTGGCACCGTAGGTCTCAACGACGTTCCGACTCACCTGCCCGAAGTCCCGCTCGGCGGCTGGAAGGAGAGCGGCTACGGCACCGAGGGTGGGATCGAAATCCTCGCCCCCTATCAGAAGACGAAGTTCGTAAGCGCGCGCTGACGCGTGCTCAACTTGGCGCGTTCGTGAGAAATTTTGCCTTCATAATAAATCATAGGGAAGAAGCCACCATGCAGATCAGCAATTACACTAGTATTGCTCCGACGCGTCGCCGCGCACTTGGCCTGGCCCTCGGTGCGGCGGCCGTGTCGGCCGGCCTTGCGCGGCCGGCGCGAGGGGCCGAACCGCTCCGCATCGGCGTCCT
Source organism: Methylobacterium aquaticum (assembly GCF_001043915.1). Taxonomy (GTDB): domain Bacteria; phylum Pseudomonadota; class Alphaproteobacteria; order Rhizobiales; family Beijerinckiaceae; genus Methylobacterium; species Methylobacterium aquaticum. The sequence continues at coordinate 26,040 of NZ_LABX01000243.1, forward strand.
GGTCGACATGAGCGGCCCCTTCTCGGATTATAGCGGACCGACCAGCGTAGCGGCGGCGCAAATGGCGGTGGCCGAGTTCGAGCAGGTTCTCGGAAGACCAGTCGAGATCATCTCTGCTGATCACCAGAACAAGCCCGACGTCGGCTCGGCGATTGCGCGGGAATGGTTCGATCGGCGCGGCGTCGAGGCGATCGCTGACTTGACGAGCTCGGCGGTCGCTCTGGCCGTGCAGAAGCTCGCCGCGGATCGCGGCAAGGTCACCCTGCTCACCGGGCCGGCGACCGGCGCGCTCATGAACGAGAGCTGCTCGCGCACCGGCTTTCAATGGGTGCTCGACACCTACTCGAACACGGTCGGCCCCTCGCGGATGCTCATGCAGCAGGGCCTCGCGTCCTGGTACCTGATCGTGGCAGACTATGCCTACGGTCACCAGATGCAGCGCGATCTGACCCGCAGCGTGGTGGCGGCCGGCGGCAAGGTGCTTGGGGCCAGTCTCCACCCTGTCAGCACCGCCGATTTCTCGTCCTTCCTGCTCCAGGCCGAGGTGTCGAAGGCGCAAGTCGTCGGGATGCTGAACGCCGGCTCGGACCTCATCAACAGCGTCAAGCAGGCCGCCGAGTTCGGCTTGACGCAGACGCAGAAGTTCTTCCTTCCGGGTGCGGTTATCAGCGACATTCACGCGCTCGGCCTGGCGCAGGCCCAAGGCCTGCTCCTTATGAATGGCTTCTACTGGGACCGAAACGATGAGAGCCGGGCCTGGTCCAAGGAGTTCTACGCTAAGACGCGCCGCATGCCTGGACAGATCCAGGCTGGCACCTACTCCGCCGTGCGCCATTACCTGAGATGCTGCGAGGCCGCGCAGACCGTTGAGGGACTAGCTGTCGCGGAGAAGATGCGCGGGACCCTGGTTGACGATGTCTTCGTGCGAGGTGGAACGATCCGCCCCGACGGCCGGCTCGTGCACGACTTCTACGTCGTGCAGGTCAAGTCGCCTGCCGAGTCGAAGGCGCCCTGGGACTACTACAAGCAAGTCGGCTCGATCGCGGGATCGGACGCGATGCAACCTTTGTCCGAGACACGCTGCCCTTACCTAATCAAGCCGTAAAACCACCTCGCCTGGGTTTCGGATCGGTCGACGGAGTGGGACCATCGTGGGGGAAAGACGGCTGCCCAAGGTGAAAAACCATCATCGCGCAATGCTTGATGCGGACGCTTTGTGACGCGTTCACAGAACATTCGCGATTGTTGGGCCCGGCTGGTGCTCTTGGGAACCCAGGGCAAGTGCATTGATGAACCATCGATCGGTTGTTCAGGCAACCGATCAACATTATTTTGCTCGATGAACGATATAATCATGATTGATGTCAGCTCGGATACGATCCTCGCGGCGGAGGGCCTGACCAAGGCGTTCAAGGGGTTTCGCGCCGTGAACGGCGTGACGCTCGAGGTGGCGCGCGGCACCATCCACGCGCTGATCGGCCCGAACGGCGCCGGCAAGACCACCTGCTTCAACCTGCTGACCAAGTTCCTGACGCCGTCGGCGGGCTCGATCCGCTATAACGGCCGGGACATCACCGGGATGAAGCCGGCAGACGTCGCCCGGCTCGGCCTAGTGCGCTCGTTCCAGATCTCGGCGGTGTTCCCGCACCTGACCGTCAAGGAGAACGTCCGCATCGCGTTGCAGCGGCGCAAGCGCGGCGACTCGTTCGATTTCTGGCGCTCCGAAACGGTGCTGCGGGCCCTGAACGAGGAGGCGCTGCAACTGGTCGAGGCGGTGGGCCTGTCGGACTTCGCCGACATTCCGGCGGTGGAGCTGTCCTACGGCCGCAAGCGGGCGCTCGAGATCGCCACCACCCTGGCACTGGAGCCCGAGATGCTGCTCCTCGACGAGCCGATGGCCGGCATGGGCCACGAGGACGTCGACCGGACCGCAGCGCTGATCCGCCGGGTCTCGGCCAACCGCACCATCCTGATGGTCGAGCACAACCTGTCGGTCGTCGCCTCGCTCTCCGACCGCATCACCGTGCTGGCGCGCGGGCAGGTGCTGGCGGAGGGCGACTACGCCACCGTGTCGAAGGATCCCCGCGTGGTGGAAGCCTATATCGGAGCCGGTCATGGCTGAGGCGGTGATGATGAAGCCGGTCCCGCAGGCGAGCGCGAGCGCCGCCCCGCTTCTGGCAGTGCAGGGGTTGGAGGGCTGGTACGGCGAGAGCCACGTGCTGCACGGCATCACCTTCGACGTGAAGCCCGGCGAGGTGGTGACGCTGCTCGGCCGCAACGGCGCCGGCAAGACCACGACGCTGCGGGCCATCATCGGCATCCTGGGCAAGCGCAAGGGCTCGATCCGCTACGACGGCACCGAGACCATCGGCATGGCCTCGCGCAACATCGCCAAGCTCGGCCTCGGCTACGTGCCGGAGGAGCGCGGCATCTTCTCGAGCCTCTCGGTCTACGAGAACCTGATGCTGCCGCCGCGGGTGAAGCCCGGCGGGATGAATGTGGAGCAGATCTACACGCTGTTCCCGAACCTCAAGGAACGGGCGGGCAGCCAGGGCACCAAGCTGTCCGGCGGCGAGCAGCAGATGCTCGCCATCGGCCGGATCCTGCGCACCGGCGCCAAGCTGATCCTGCTCGACGAGCCGACCGAGGGCCTCGCCCCGGTCATCGTGCAGCAGATCGGCCGCACGATCGCGCGCCTGAAGACCGAGGGCTACACGATCGTCCTGGTGGAGCAGAACTTCCGCTTCGCCCAGACCGTGGCCGACCGGCACTTCGTGGTCGAGCAGGGCCGGGTGATCGGCATGATCCCCAACCGCGACCTCGACGCCAACATCGACAAGCTCCACACCTATCTCGGGGTTTGAGCCATGCCCATGATCCTCGGCATCCCCATGCAGGCGCTGTTCGGCCAGCTCCTGCTCGGCCTCATCAACGGCTCGTTCTACGCCATCCTGTCGCTCG
>NZ_LABX01000244.1 GCF_001043915.1 Methylobacterium aquaticum
GCGAGTGGGAGAGCCCAGCGCCGGCAGGATTCACGCCACTGTCGTGCACTATGGATAGTGACGCACCATAGCTTGCACGCGCGCGTCGAATTGCGAGAATGAACGACGAAATATTCTCGATAAGTCGGCCGTTTACTTCGCCAAGCCCGGTTCTTCGCCAAGTCCGGTTGCGCTGGCGCGCGACGATGCGCGTCGCGTTGCCGGTCATGGAGCGGCTCGATCCCGCCGGGGGGCGGGTCGCGTTTTCGATGACACCCGATATCGACGGTCGATGATAAGCCGCCTTTCGTTCCGGCCTCTCAGCTCGCCTTCGTCCATTCACGCGGGGTTGCAGAGGGCATCGTCCCATGACGGTGGCAGAGCGAAGCGAGGTTTTGTTCTGTGACGTCGGCGGCGTGACGTTGCCAAAGCCCGCTCGCGCCAGAGCACCCGTCGCACGCTGGCCCGCGCATCCGACACGGTGGAGATTTGGGGTACCAGGCGGCCTGCCTCGCCTTGCACTCGCGGACGGGCCGTCGCGCGGTCAGCAGGGTGACGATCGAGAACAGGGCGAGCAGACAGGGCGTGGTGCGGGCGATCGCCTTGTCTGACCATTGGCGCTGAGTCTCGACGCCCAGATGCGCGCGGGTCTCCTGGAACGTGACCTCGACGCTCCAGCGCCGCACGAACCAGGTCACGATCTGCTCCGGGTCACCGGTCAGGTCAGAGCACAGCAGCGCTTGAGGCGCAAAACGCTCCTCGGGGTCGCGGATCAGCACCCTGCGGACCGGCACCAGCGGCAGACCCGCGTGCCACCAGACGGCCGTGTCGCCGGCGGGTGACGACCGTCACGCCGCGGCGGCTCAGGGCGCCGGGAAAGGAGGGCCGCAAAGCCGCTGTCGGCCGACGACTGGTGGACGAACAACGGCGCGAAAGCCAGGATGATCCCGGCGAAGCGGGCGGGCAGGTCCGGCATAGCGGTGTCGCTTAGTCGAAACCGCGCCAGCCTACCCGGCACGCCTGCTTCGTCACCCCCGCTCGGCCCGGGCCTCCGACCCGCCGAAATTCGACAAAGTCGAGCTTAGCCGTTGTCTCGTCATCGAGCGAGCCGACGGAGGGCGGATTTGCCAGCACGAGCGAGTAGCGATCGACGTCTCCGCCATGCTCTTCGACCAGAGAATCCTTGTAGCGGATATCCGTTTCTCTCCACCATGCAGCAACATGTTCATTGAGCCGATGCACAACATCGTGCCTTCAAAGTCGAAGCTGCGGAACATTTCGCCGTCGAAAGGCTCGCATAGTGCCGCGCATCGGAAGATTTTTTTGGGGGGTATCACGCAAGTCTTAGCCGGCGCCGACGAGGAAGCCGCAGGTGCCCGAGGCCGGATCGCAGATCACGTCCTTCGGGCGGGCGCGGTCATCTCGCCATCAGCTCGATGATGTGGCGCGGCGTGCGGAACTGTCCGTTCTGGCCGGCGCTCGCGATCTTGCCGAGGATGTATTCATAGAGGTCGCCCTTGGTGTCGCGATCCTCCGTCGGCACGTCGGCCAGGAGATCGACCACCTTCGCCAGGAGGCCCGGCGTCGGAATCGTAAAGCGCGCATCCGTCATGTGCGCGGCATGCGCCGTGTCCGCGCCCGCCATGGTGCGGATGAAGGGGAAGACGTGATCGGCGACGATCGCGACCATCTGCGCCGGCGCCTTGTTGCGGAAGCACGACCAGCGCCTCTCCTCGTAAGGGAGGCCGCCCGCCTGGCCGATGCCGTCCTTTCCTTCGGGAAAAATCCGCCGCGCCATCGGCTTGCCGAGGCGGTTCGCCTTGTTCTCCTCCCGCGTATGCGCGTCTTCGAGCCCGCGGATGAACAGCAGGTAGGTGATCTGCTCCATCACCTCGAGCGGGTTGGCGATGCCGCCCGACCAGAAGGCGTTCCACACCGTGTCGATCTTGTTGCGCAGTTCGCCTGTCAGCATGCCGATCCTCCAGCGGCCGTTTCTGTCACGGCGGCGCGCTCAGCGGCAACGGCGCGGCTGCCGGGACGATCGATTTGCGCTTAAGGTTGCGCATCGGCGACACGGGGTTGCGGATCGATCCGCCATACGGCGGACAGAGGCCGGATGCGAGGCGGGACGGTCGATGGAGAGACACCGCGTCACCGGGCGCCTGATCAAGCTGTTCATCACCGGCGACGATCCACGCTCGCTGCGCACGGTCGAGCTCGACAACTGGTGGGGCATGGCCGTGATGGGCCGGCGTTCCTACTTCAAGAAGGCGCTCGCGCGCGACGAGCTGTCGCGCTCCTGCATCTACCTCCTGATCCGCAGCGCCGGGGGAGACGACCTGCCGGAGGTCTATGTCGGGGAGAGCGACGACTTCGTGCAGCGCTATGCGGCATCGCCCTTCCCCATCCCGTTCGACAGCTTCGTGGTCTTCACCAACAAGGACGACAACCTGACCCGCGCCCACGTGAAGTGGCTGGAGCGCGAGGTCTGGGAGCTGCTCAGCCAAAACGAGGGCAAGGTCCGGATCGCCAACCGCTCGACGCCGACCGGCTCCAAGCTGCCGGAGGCCGAAACGGCCAGCATGGGCACGTTCCTCGGCAACATGATCTACGTGCTCGAGGCTCTCGGCTTCGCCTTCTTCGAGGAGCCTGGAGCGAGTCTGGTGGCTCCGACGGACGTGCCCGTGGCGCCAGCCCAGCCGCCTGTAGCGCAGAGCTTCTTTGCGAGCGCACAGCCGCGCAGCGAGACCCACAAAGCCTATCTCGACATGATCGGCGACGGCTATGTGCTCCGCGCCGGTTCGCTCATCAGCCCAACCACGACCGACAGTTTGCCCGCGAATGTCGGCAAGTTGCGCGAGCAGCTCGCCGGTGAGAACGCGCTCGTGCCGCAGGACGGCTGCCTGCGGCTGACCAAGGACATCTCCTTCACGAGTCCCTCGCCGGCCTCGGCGCTGGTCAAGGGCCGCAGCTCGACGGGGCATGGTGACTGGATCAGGATCACGGATCGGAAGCGGCTCGGCGACGTGCTTCGCGAACGTGATGTGCTGGGTGAGGGGGCTGTGCCTCTGCGGAGCGCCGGCCCGTGAGCGCGCCTGTGACGACCAGCATCATCGGCTTCGATTCGGCCTGGACCGACAACCCTCGTGCGCCGGGGGCGATCTGCACAATCCGCATCGACCGGACCGGGCGCCGCACCCTCGTGCCGCCGCGCCTCGCCTCGTTCGCCGAGGCCCTCGCGGCGATCGAAGCGGAGGGCGCGGCCAGCGACTTGCGCCTCGTCGCCCTCGACCAGCCGACCCTGGTGCCGAACGCGACCGGGATGCGCCCGGTCGATCGGGTCGCGGCCTCCCTGATCTCCTGGCTCGGCGGCGGGGTGCAGCCGGCGAACCGAGCAAAGATCGGGATGTTCGACGACACGGCTCCGCTCTGGCGCTTCAAGCAGCGGCTCGGCGCAATCGAGGACCCAGAGGCTTCGCGGGAGGCCTCGCGCGGCCTCTACCTGATGGAGGTCTTCCCCGCCCTGGCGATGCCATCTCTCGATGCCGCCTTCGACGGCCGCCTGCGCGGACCGCGCTACAACCCGGCCCGCCGCAACACCTTCACGCTGGCGGGCTGGCAAGCGGTGATCGCGGCGGTTCGGAAACAGGCCATCGCGGCCGAAGTCGCAGGGCTCGCGGACTGGGCCGACGACCTGGCGCGGATCGAGACCCCGCGCAAGGCCGACCAGGATCGGCTTGACGCGGTGCTCTGTGCCCTCATCGGGCTGCACTGGCACGTCCAGCCGCGAGAGACCTCGATCATGATCGGCGACCGCATTGCGGGCTACATGGTGGCGCCGGCGAGCCCTTCAGTCCGGGCGCGGCTCGAGACTGCCGCGAAGGCTTACGCCGTTCCGGTCGACCTCGAGCGCCGCGTCACGACTTCGGCCAGCGACGGGCCTTGAAGGTGGTCTCTTTGCCGTTCCAGAAGGCGATCTCGCCGTGGATCGTGTCGACGCCCTTGCATTCGGCCCAGCCCTCGCCGGAGACCTCATCACCCTCGTCCGAGCCCTGGAACCGGAAACCGACATCGGTCTGGCTGTAGGCGCAGTCGAGAGCCGCGACGACCGCTCCGAAGCGGAACTCGCCCGCTCCATTCTGCTCGAATGCAATGAAGGCCGGCTCGACGAGATCGAGATAGTCGTTGTCCCAGGTGCCAGTCTCGGTGATGCGCCAGCGGCCCTGGAGCCGCTCCTGGATGCTGCTCATGCGACCTACTTCCTGTCGGGTGGAGGGATGATCATGACCGGCGAGAATTCGATGTCACGAGACGCGATCCTCTCGCAGTATCGGCCGATCCGGCGCGCGATCCAGGCCGTCCTCGCGCAGGCCGTGCACGCCTGCAAGAAGCCCGACCTCGACCGGGCCGCCAAGCACCTCGGCCTCGTGGACAACGCGCAACTCGAAGACGACACGATCTTCGACATGCTGTGCGACGTGGCGCTGTTCGAGCCCAACCAGCGCGGCCGGCGCGTCTTTGACAGCTTCCTCCGCGATCGCCTCGCCGCCCTCGACCCGACCGAGCAGGACGTCGCCCGCCGGATGGGTGATGCATTCGTGTCGATCTTCCGGGTGGCCGAGCGGCACGCGCAGGCCGGCCTTTGGCTCGAGGATCTGATGGCGGCTGGACGCCGCTTCTGGCTCGTCGACGAAGGCATCGAAGCCTCGGCACCTCAGGGCCTCGTGATCGGCATGCGGCTGTTCGAGGCCGGGCCGTTCCATGCCGGCTTCGGCATCATCGTCGAGCCGCGAGAGGATCTGGTCGCGTTCTGCACGCGGGCCGCCGCTCGCGGCGACCGCCTGCCGATTCGCCACTCGCTGGCGGCCGCGCTCTACGCCGACGACATCCAGGCGCGAAGCCTAACGGTCGTCGAGGAGGTGGACATACCTGAGGCTGTTGTCGAAGCCCCGATGCGAGAGGCCGGCGCTCCCCAAGACACGCCCATGGCACGGCCTCGCCGGGGCCGCAGACAGCCGAAGTGAGGCGCAGCCGGCACACCAGCGGCACGCGGCGTCGGCCGCGCCGCACGCCGTCCGCACCCGGGGCACGATACCGACTCCTCCGCGCCCAACCTCGCCTCCCCCGGCGCAGCCGACACGATTCGACCGTGTGACCTTTGCCGCAGGAGCCTTCGCCCGGATCCCTTTGAGCGGCCTCGCGATCCCTTTCCCTGTTGCGCTCCGGGCGGAGCCGGGCTAGAGAGGCTTCGCGGTCAGCACCCGTAGCTCAGCTGGATAGAGCGTTGCCCTCCGAAGGTGGAGGACGAGTAGAGCCGGTGCTAGATCGACATCATGATCCATGAAGGACTTAGCGCTCTGCAAGCTCTGCTTGAGCTATTGGGAGCCTGTCCGAGGCACAAATGGGCCGCATCGGGCCGCGGAGAGCGATCCGGGCGCCCAGGACTTGAGTCCGCCGTCCCTGAGCTATCGACGGAGCCCGACCAAGCCGCGTTCGGGCGTGGGCGCGTTCGGCAGCGCGGATCACGAAGTCCAAGAAAATCCGACCCTCATCGTGAGGGGTGCCTTATGTGCTCATGGCGCTCCTGGCCCAGCCCTTGGCGGGTGCGATCCTTGGCGGTCCGGCCCCTGCGAGGGACGTAGAGAAGCTCCGGCACGGTCATGATCCCATCAGCTTGACCGCTCGAAGGGCCGTTCGGGTTAGAAAGCCGTCGTTCGCGACATGCCATAAACGGCCAATGCCGCCTCGATCGACCACCGTGGAAATCCCACTCGACGTGCCGCTGCTGCTGACAGCACGGTGGCAGCAGCGCTCCCCTACCGGTGGGTCCTCGACACTCCGAAGCAAGGATGCAGGACCCATGATCAACGCCCTCTCTCACGTGAACTGGCTCGCCGTCCTGGTCGCTAGTGCCGCACATTTCATCCTTGGCGGCATCTGGTTCGCCGCGCTCGTGGGCGACCACTACGCCGCCGCGCTCGGCATCGCCGATCAGCCGCGGCAGAAGCCCGGACCGTTGTTCCTTGCCGGTCCGTTTGTGTGCGGTGCGATTACCATCACGACTACCGCGACCTTACTGCGCGCGCTCGGCATCACGACCTACAGCGACGCGCTCGCCCTGGGCGCGCTCGTTGGTGTCGGCTATCTCGTGCCGATGACCGTCACCATCGCGATCAATCCGCTCTTCCCGCGGCCCTTCGCTTACGCGCTCCTCAACGCGCCGTTCTTCGTCGCTGGCAGCCTGATGTCGTGCGCGATCCTGGTGGCGCTGTCATAGAGCCTTCCGCTATCGGAGCCGGGCCATGCGCCGCGCCGACCGCCTCTTCGAGATCATCCAGGTGCTGCGCCGCGCTTCCGGCCCGTTGACCGCCGATCGGATCGCCGCTGAACTGGAGACGAGCAAGCGCACGATCTACCGCGACATCGATGCGCTCGTCGCCCAGCGGGTGCCGATCAGGGGTGAGGCTGGCGTCGGCTACGTTCTCGATCGGGGCTTCGATCTACCGCCGCTGATGCTCACCGTGGACGAGGTGGAAGCGGTCGCGCTCGGTGCGCAGTGGGTGCTCGCGAACGCTGATACGGCGCTGGCGCGCGCCGCGCACAGCGTGCTCGCCAAGATCGCCGCGATCGTGCCAGAGGAGCTGCGCCCGGTGATTGACGATCCCGTGGTTGGAACCCCGCCTGCGCGCGAGCGTAATGGCGACCAGATCGATGTCGCACGCCTCCGGAAGTGGTGCCGCGAGGGGCGGAAGCTTGCCATCGGCTACGTCGATGAGTCCGGCTCCGTCAGCGAACGTATCGTGAGACCCTTCATGGTGGGCTACGTCGCAACCGTTCGCGTCGTCATGGCCTGGTGCGAGTTGCGGCAGGATTTTCGGATCTTCCGCACCGACCGCCTGACGGCGATTGAGTTCCTCGACCAGCGTTACCCTGAGCGTTCCGTTGCCCTGCGCCGCCGCTGGCTGGCGACGATGGGCGAGAGGCACGCCGTCGTTCAACCCGCTGGCTAATGGCTAGGTCGAGAAAGCGAGAGCACCCGTCGATCGAAGGTCGGTAACGGGTGGTAGCGGCAGGTCGATCTCGCTGTGAGACGGGTGGTTGCCGAACTCAATGATCGACGGTAATTTTGCCCTGTCGCGAAAAACGACAGCCCCCTCTGGGCTCGTCGAATACACGTCACCCACGCACCTCGTGTGGCTCGACCAGCGTCTCCGAAACAACAGCCCGACACCGTCGGGCAACCGTAGTGATCAGCGCTCAGACGGGCTGGATCACATACGGTCGCGGGAGCGCAGCCATGCGACAGTCCATCACGATCCTCGGCGCGGGCCTTGGTGGCCTCGTGCTGGCCCGCATCCTCCACATCCACGGGATCGCGGCTGCGATCTACGAGGCCGAGCCCTCGGTCGATGCGCGAGCGCAGGGCGGCCTGCTCGACATCCACGAGCGTAGCGGACAGATCGCCTTGAGGGCCGCGGGGCTCCATGACGACTTCCTCCGCCTCGTGCGCGCTGGCGAAGACGCCAAGCGCGTCGTCGATCAGGGGGGCGTCATCCTGTTTGACCGACCCGGCGATTCCGCGGGCCATCGGCCCGAAGTCGATCGCGGTGACCTGCGGCGGATGCTCGTCGCCGCGCTCCCCCCGGAAACGATCCACTGGGGCCATAAGGCGATCAGGGTCACCGGGTGCGGGGACGGGCGGCACGCGGTCGCCTTCACGAACGGCGCGACGATCACGACCGACCTGCTCGTGGGGGCGGACGGAGCGTGGTCGAAAGTCCGCCCCATGCTTTCGCGGGCGACGCCAGCCTATACGGGTATCTCGTTCGTCGAGACGACCATCCACGACGGCGACGCGCGCCGCAAGGCCAGCTCGGATGCGATCGGGGGAGGCACGCTGATGGCCGTGGCACCGGGCCAGGGCATTCTGGCTCACAGGCACGCGGACGGACGGCTGCAAACATACACGGCACTGGCAAGGCCGGAGCCCTGGTTCGATGCCATCGACTTCCGTGACGCGGAGGCGGCACTGGCCCGCGTCGCGGCGGAGTTCGCGGGGTGGGCATCGCACCTCACCGCTCTCATCACGACGAGCGACGCCGATCCCGTCCTTCGCCCCATCCACGCGCTGCCGGTTGGTCACAGCTGGGATTATAGACCCGGCCTGACCTTGCTGGGCGACGCCGCGCACCTGATGTCCCCGTTTGCAGGCGAGGGGGCGAACCTCGCCCTCTATGATGGTGCAGAACTCGCCAGAGCGATCGTCGCGGCGCTTGGCGACATCGGCACGGCACTTGCCGCATACGAACGCGAGCTGTTCCCCCGCAGCGCCGAGATCGCCGATGCGTCTGCGCAAAATCTGGTGCAATTCTTCGGCGCTGACGCACCCTACAGCGTGGTTTCGATGCTCGCACCCAAAGCTTCTACGAGCGTCGGCAATGGGTGAAAAGCGGATGCAATGCATAGGGTATTAAGAGCCATTGACAGCCTAAGCACCTGGCAAGATGGCATTCCACGATCGACCCCTTGCAGCAGCGACAGCCAGGACCGTTCCATGAAACTGCCCTCTCTATCTTATACACCTGTTCATTGGGACGCCTTACCTGCAAACGAACATCAAGGAGAAACTGGAACGGCGCTGTGGCGGACGCTCAACAACGGTGACGTGAGAATGCGCGTAGTCGAACTCTCACCGGGTTATCTGGCCGACCATTGGTGCGATCGTGGACACATCGTCTACGTGCTTGAGGGGGAAGTGACGAGTGAACTGAAAGATGGTCGCAACTTCATCATGAAGCCGGGCATGGGCTACACGGTGTCGGACTTTGGCGACGCGGCGCATCGATCGTGGACGAAGGATGGTGCCCGGCTCTTCATCGTGGACTAGGGTTCGAGGCCCGGGAAGGACCGACGGCTGCCGTTTGTCCTCAACAGTCGGTCCTAAGGCCAAGGCATCCTGAACCCGTGGCTTCCGTCCGGTATCGGCCTCACGCTACCGGCCGATTGAGCAGCACCCAGAGGCGCGCGATCCTGCCATCCACGACCTCGGCCACGTCCGCTCCAGTGACTGCGACGGGTCCGCCGTCCGGACCCGCCTGCCACTGCAGCGAACCCAGTCCGTGATGCCCTACGGTGGTGCCAACGGGTGTGAACCGGAAGGTCGGTCCGAACTGCTCCAGCAGGTTGCCGGCGACCATGGAGATGGCGGACCGCCCCTCAACGACATTGGTTGGTTCGAACATGACCGGCTCTGCCACGTAGAGCTCGTCCAGTGCAGCAGCCCGCCTGCTGGCGTCGCGCTCGTTGAAGACGCGTTCGAGGTTGGCCCGCAGTAAGCGGTCGTAGTCGGGTTCCGGCGCCTGTGGTGCGGCATGCGTGAGCTCGGACATGACTGATCTCCTTCGGTGCAGGCGGATCGCATCGGGAGCGAGAAAGGGGTCGCTCCAGCGTCCTTCATCAAGCCAGGTAGCCGCCATCGGCGGTCAAGGCGGCCCCGGTGATAAAGCCAGCTTCTGGCCCGCTCAGAAAAGCCGCAAGCGCCGCGATTTCGGTGTCCTGCCCCATGCGCCCGAGCGCGATCAGCGGGATGAGCATGGTCTCCATGCCGGCTGACATCTCGCTCGCGACCGGACCGGGCTGAATGGTGTTGACGGTGATGCCGCGGGGACCGAGGTCGCGAGCCAAGCCGCGGGTCAGGGAGGCCACTGCCGCCTTGGTCATGCTGTAGACGGTCGTGCCCGGAAAGCCGCTGCGCTCGGCCCCGACGCTGCCGACTGAGATGATCCGGCCGCCCTCCCGCATGTGGCGCGCGGCCTCCCGGGCGGCGACGAACACGGCCCGAATGTTGACCGCGACCTGACGGTCGAAGTCGGCCAGTTCGATATCGTCGATCGCGCCGGGAACGAGGATGCCGGCATTGTTGACGAGGATGTCGAGCCGGCCGAACCGCTCGACGGTGGTCTGCACGGCCTCGCGGACGGCGACTGGGTCGGCGCTGTCCGCCTTCAGGGCGGCAACCGAGGCTGCCGAAGACGCGAGGTCCGCGGCGAGGGCCTCGGCGCGATCCGTAGAGGCTGAGTAGGTGAAGGCGACGGTGGCGCCTTCCCGGCTCAGGCAGCGCACGATGGCGGCCCCGATGCCTCGAGACCCACCCGTGACCAGGGCGACTTTACCGGTGAGAGACGGCGACATGGGGAATTCCTTGAAGGCTCGTATCGCAAGACGGGCTTCGTCGGGTGCAGGCGATCAGACGAGGCGAGCGCCGCCATCGACGTGCAGGGTCTCGCCGTTCATGAAGCCATTGCTCATCAGGAAGACGACCGCCGCTCCTGCTTCGTCGGCGGTGCCGAGGCGCCGCTGTGGCAGCTTCTCGGTCAGCGCGGCGACGTAGGCGTCCCGGTGGGCGCCCAGCGTGCGGGCGAGAAGCGGCGTGTCAGTCGTGCCGGGCGACAGGGTGTTGACCCGCACCGGCGCCATCTCCAAGGCGAGACCGCGGGCGAAGGCCTCCATCGCGGCTGAAGCGGCGGCGAGCACCGCAGTGCCCTGAGCGTTCGGGCGGTCGGCCAGGGCACCCGAGATGAAGGTGACCGATCCGTCCTTCGCCATTCGGTCGCCGAGGGCGCGAAGGGTGTGGACGGCGGCCCAGATGCGCTCGTCGAAGGCCCGCTTCAGGTAGTCGACCTCGGCCTCCAGGACCTTGCCGGCCACGAAAGTGCCGGCGAGCAGCACGAGGTGGTCGACGTGGGGAATGTCGGTCAGCGCCGCCGCAATGGTCTCGGGCCGGGTCACGTCGGCGGCGCGCCAGCCAGTGAAGCCGTTCTCCGCCGCGACCCGCTCGGCGCCCTCGGCATTGAAGCCGACCGCGATGACCTGAGCGCCCGCTGCCTTGGCCTGCTGGGCGGCAGCGAGGCCGATGCCTGAGGTGCCGCCGAAGATGACGACGGTGCGGTCCTGGAGGTTGCTGCTCATGACGATGATCCTTCCCGGCGGCGCTACAGCGCCCGTGGGAAGAAGAATGGCCGGTCTACCTGCGCTTGATAATCAGGCCTGTTTTCGTTTCAATCATGCCGCCATGGAACAGATCGGTCTCGACCGCCTCACCGGTATCATCGCCTTCGCGCGCTCCGCCTCGCTCGGCAGCTACACGGCCGCCGCGCGCTCCCTCGGCATCTCGCCCTCCGCGGTCAGCAAGAGCGTGCAGCGGCTGGAAGAGCGGCTGGGCCTGAGCCTGTTCACCCGCACCACGCGCTCGCTGACCCTGACGCCGGAAGGTCGCGACCTGCATGAGCGTGCGCTGCGGCTCCTGCGCGAGGCCGAGGAGATCGAGCAGGCTGCGGTGGCGGCACGCTCCGAGCCTGCCGGCACCGTGAAGGTGACGGCGCCGATCCCTATCGGCATGCACCTGCTTGCCCCGGCCCTGCCGCGGTTCCGCGAGCGCTACCCGCGTCTGTCCGTCGACCTGCGCCTGGGCGACCGTTTCGCCGACATCATCGAGGAGGGAATCGACGTCGCGATCCGCGTGGGCGAACTCGCCGACTCCCGCTTGGTCGCCCGGCGTCTCGCACCGCATTGGCTCTGTGCCTTCGCCTCGCCAGCCTACCTGGAGCGTCGCGGGACGCCGCGGCATCCGGATGACTTAGTCCACCACGACTGCGTGAACTTCCGCTTCCAGAGCACGGGCCAGGCCCTACGCTGGCCGTTCCGGATCGGTGAGCGCACGGTCGAACTCACGCCGAACGCCGGCATCGTCACGGATTTCAGCGACGCCGTGGCGGCCGTCCTGGTGGCCGGCGGCGGCATAGGCATCTCGCCAGTCTACATTGCAGCTCCCTACGTCGAGCGAGGCGTGTTGGTGCCAGTCCTGCAGAAATTCGCCGTTGAGCGGTCGGTTGTCACAGCACTGTGGCCGGAGAGCCGGCGCGGCAACCCAAATGTGAAAGCCTTCCTGGCTTTCCTTGAGGAGGTGTTCCCATCCCCTGCACCCTGGGACAGGCTGCTCTCCGCAAGCGTAGAGATCGAGCAGGAGACGCCAGCCCCATGGGTGTGACGCCCATGGTGAGTCACGGCAAGCGGACGTGATGATGGCCTAAACGGTGTCCGCCTTCCGCCTTGAAGCAGACCGTCAAAGAGATCAGGCTGTTGTCCGAAAGGGGAGAACTCCGCCTCTCTATCGGGAAGCTGACCTTCTCGTTCCTATACATACCGTTCGCAACGATTGGCATCAGCGTCTCTCGAAGCAGCTACCCATCGACGATCTGAGTTTAAGCTACTTGAGAACGCGAGCATCAACCGCAGGATTTCCGACCCTCAAAGATTCGGAAACTCTTTCGCCAAATGGTCGATGAGGGCGCGGACAGAGGGCGGTAGGCCGCGGCGGGTCGTGAAAACGAGATGGACGATGCCGTCCCGGCTCCGCCAGTCCCGGAAGACGCGAACAAGTTTTCTGGAGCTGATGTGCACCGCACAGACGTGATCGGGCAGGAAGGCAACACCGAGACCGTCTGCAGCGGCATCGCAGAGAACGGCGTAGTCGGCGCAGGTCAGCCGCGGCTCGTGACGCAGCACCTGCGCCGTCCCGTTCTCGCGCTCCAGCATCCAGGTGGTTTCGCCTGCATCGTCGCTCGTGCCCATGGTCGGGACGGAGGCAAGGTCGGCAAGGTCGGCGCCGAGGCCGCTCGCGACCTGCGGGCTGGCGACGAGGATCCAGCGGGAGTGTCCGAGCGACCGCATCGTGAGAGATGCATCGCTCGTCAGCTCGTGGCGGACGCGGAGCGCAACGTCGATCCGCTCTTCAATCAGATCGACGGGTCGATCCGTCACGACAAGTTGGAGCTGGACCTTAGGAAAGCGGTCGAGGAACTTGCGCATGATAGGGGATACCACCTTCACAAGGTTCCGCGGGCAACTCATGCGGATGCGCCCGTATGGTTCGGCTTGAGCTTCCGCGATCAGCGCCTCGGCCCGCTCCGCCTCCAGCATTATGGCGCGGCAGCGCTCGTAGAAGGTCTGCCCAACCTCGGTGACCCGGAAGCGCCGGCTAGAGCGCTCGATGAGCCGCACCCCGAGCCGGGCCTCCAGGGCCGAGACACGGCGGCTCAGCTTCGATTTCGGTTCGCGAAGCGCTCGACCTGCAGCGGTGAAACCGCCATGGGCGACCACTTCGGCGAAAGTGACGTAGTCGTTGAGGTCTGGGCGCATCATCGTTCTCCAATTAGAACGCTACGTGCCACTTTCTCAGCCTGTTCGCATCATCGTTCCGGGCGCATCTCTCTCGGCAGCGGCTCACACGCGGCCGAATTATGGAGAACGACGATGACTAAGCGGTTCGAGAACAAGGTGGTGGTGGTGACCGGTGCCACCAGCGGCATCGGTCTAGCCATAGCTGAGGCCTTCTCGCGGGAAGGCGCATCCGTGTTCATCACTGGTCGCCGACAGGAGGCGCTCGACGCCGCAGCAAAGCGTATCGGCGGGCGCATCACCGGCGTCCAGGCTGACATGGCGCGGCTCGCCGACATCGACCGCCTCTACGATGCCGTCCAGCAGAAGCACGGTCAGATTGACGTCGTCGTCGCGAATGCTGGCGGCGGCGAGTTCGCGCCGCTCGGCGCCATCACTGAGGATCACTTTGACAAGACCTTCGACACCAACGTGAAGGGCACGCTGTTCACCGTCCAGAAGGCTCTCCCGCTTCTGAAGGATGGTGGTGCAGTCTTGCTGACGGGCTCGACCGCAGGCAGCGAAGGGACGCCGGCCTTCAGCGTCTACTCCGCCAGCAAGGCGGCAGTGCGCAACTTCGCGCGCACCTGGATCCTTGATCTGAAGGAGCGCCGCATCCGCGTCAACGTCGTCAGCCCAGGTGCGACGCGCACGCCGGGCCTAGTTGGACTGGCTGGCGAGGATACACAGAAGCAGCAGGGCCTCCTCGACTACCTGGGATCGCGCATTCCGCTCGGGCGGGTGGGTGAGCCCGAAGAGATCGCCAAGGCGGCGCTCTTCCTCGCGTCGGACGAGGCGAGCTTCGTCAACGGTGTCGAGTTCTTCGTTGACGGCGGCCAAGCCCAGATCTGATAAGGAGACGCCGTAGTCAGCGCCGAAGCGTGATGGGCCCGGGGCCGACTATCTGCTCCACGAGCGGTCTCTGCGCTTGCGACCCTCGGAAGACCTGAGGCAATCAATCCGCGTGCAAATATCTCAGAAGCTGTGCCTGATTAGGCAGCGACGATGCTTCACGCATTCCTATCAGGAGATTTAATGATGCCGAATAATGAAGAAATTATTCGCGAGCTCTATGCGTTTGCGGAGGCAAAATCCAAGGACACCGAAAAATTTGTCTCCCTGTTTGCCGAAGATGGCTACTTCTACGACGTTCCCGGCGGGCAGAAGTATCATGGGAAGGATATAGGACTGCCCGTTGATGTTATGGCTTCGGCGTTCCCTGATATGCATCGCGAACTCTACACGTTCTACGTCAAGGACGATGTGGTCATCGTCGAACTCGCCCTGCAGGGCACCCACAAGGGCGACTTTCCCATGGCCGGCGGCGTGCTGGCCCCGACCGGTCGGCGGATGGATGCGCCGTGCTGTGACGTGTTCCACATAAAGGATGGCAAGGTCAAATCCTTTCACTGCTACAATCTTCCGTCGGTTATCCTTCAGCAGCTGGGCGTTCTTGGGAACCTTGAGGCTGCGCTTGAGCGCTGAATAGATCGCCTCTGGTGTCTAATTCAGCCATGTGAGAACATTCGTTTCTGAAACGCTTAGGGTCAAAACCCATTCAAG
>NZ_LABX01000245.1 GCF_001043915.1 Methylobacterium aquaticum
CGGACCGCCCCTCCCCCGACGCCCCGCACATCCCTCAGCTGGCAATGACCGGCATGACGGAGACGCAGGTCAACCGCGCCGGCCGGATCGAACACGGGCGCCGCTACTATCTCTCTCCAGCGAGGCTCGACCCCAAGCCCTCCGCCCCCGCCGTGCGGGCGCACTGGCAGATCGAGAACCGCCTGCATTGGGTGCTCGACGTCGTCTTCCACGACGACCTCGTGCGGCTGCGGACCGGATCAGGCCCGCAGAACATGGCAGTCGTGCGCCACATGGCCATCAACCTCGTGCGCGCACCACACGATCGCCACAGCCTCAAGGCCCGCAGAAAGCTCGCCAATCTCAATCCCGACTACCTCGAAGCCCTTCTCCGACACACACCAGCAGACCCTTCAAAAAGCTGAAGCGATTCCCCTGCGCGGCGTGCACCTGGCTTGCCCCACTTGCCTGAGCGATGCCAATAGGCAGTGCTTGTACCGTCGCTACCTGCCCCTGGGATTGCCCCGGATCGGTGGGGCAATCCCAGAATCGGTGGTCGCCACAAGCCGACTGCAGTGCGCTCGGGTTCGCTGGTAGCCTGTACCCCGGACGATGCCTGGCTAGGCTGCGGACTGCTAAGTCATTGAGAGGAATGGCGCACCCGACACGATTCGAACGTGTGACCTTTGCCTTCGGAGGGCAACGCTCTATCCAGCTGAGCTACGGGTGCTGACCGCGAAGCCTCTGTAGCCCGGCTCCGCCCGGAGCGCAACAGGGAAAGGGATCGCGAGCCCGCTCAAGGGGATCCAGGCGAAGGCTCCTGCGGCAAAGGTCACACGGTCGAATCGTGTCGGCTGCGCCGGGGGAGAGAGGGCGAAGCGGAGAAGGGGCGGCGGTGCGAACGGCGTGCGGCGCGGCTGACGCCGCGTGCCGCTGGTGTGCCGGCTGTGCCTGTGCTGTTCTGATGTCACCGTCGTGACGATCCCTGCGGCGTGAAAGGTTTAGCAGGCATGAACGGAGTCTACGCCCACTCGGTGCCAAATCAGTCGATCGCGCAGTGGGAGCTCCTAGCGGATCATCTCGCCCGGGTGGGCGATACTGCGGCACGCTTCGCCGACGTCTTCGGCTGGGGTGAGCTGGCGCGGCTCGCCGGCACGCTCCACGATGTCGGCAAGATGTCGGAGATCTTCCAGGCCTACCTGCACGGTCGAGCCTCGAGCTGCGATCACTCGACGGCGGGTGCCCGCGTGGCCACGGCTGAATACCCTCACCCGGTCGGGCGCATGCTTGCCACCATCATCGCCGGTCACCACGCGGGCCTCGACGACGGCGACGGGATCGACCGGCGGCTCGATCCGCATCAGACCGAGATCCCCGCTTTCGAGGGCTGGCGGAGCCACGCGGCTGCGCTCCCGCCGATGGGAAGGCTGAGCCCGACCCGGCGCTTCATCCAGAGCACGCTGCCGGGCTTCACCCACGCGTTCCTCACGCGGATGCTCTTCTCCTGCCTGGTCGATGCCGACTTCCTGGAGACCGAGCGCTTCTACGCCGGCTCGCGGCCAGTCCCCCGCGGCGGCTATCCCGGGATCGCCGCCCTCCAGGTGCGGCTTCGCGCGCATATGGACGGGCTGTCGGCGAAAGCCCGGCCCGGTCCGGTCAACGCGGTGCGGGCCGAAGTGCTCGCGGCCGTGCGCGAGCGGGCGGCGCTCTCCCCCGGCCTCTTCACCCTCACGGTGCCGACGGGGGGCGGCAAGACGCTGGCCTCGCTCACCTTCGCCCTCGACCACGCCGCGCGGCACGGCCTGCGGCGGGTCGTCCACGTGGCGCCATTCACCGCGATCATCGAGCAGACCGCCGCGGTCTTCCGCACCGCCCTCGGGGACGACGCCGGGATCCTCGAGCACCACGCCACCTTCGACTGGCAGGCCGCCGCGGCCCGGACCGTCGACGACGGGATCGGCCTCGATCCGGTCTCCCGGCTGCGCCGCGCCGCCGAGAACTGGGATGCGCCCGTCGTCGTCACCACGGCGGTGCAGCTCTTCGAGAGCCTGTTCGCGAACCGCACGTCTCGCTGCCGCAAGCTGCACAACCTCGCCGGCAGCGTCATCGTCCTCGACGAGGCGCAGGCGATGCCCCTGCCCCTGCTGAGGCCGTGCCTGGCCGCGATCGAGGAACTGACCCGCAACTACGGCGCCAGCGTCGTGCTGTGCACGGCCACGCAGCCCGCCCTGCGCCGGATCGACGGCTTCGAGCCCGGGCTGCCGGTCGACGACGCCCGCGAGCTCGCCCCCGATCCGCCGCGCCTCTACCGGGCGCTGCGGCGGGTCGCGGTCGAGCGGCTCCCCGGCCCGACCAAGGACGAGGCCATCGCGCGGCGCTTCGCCGAGGTCCCGCGGATGCTGTGCATCGTCAACAGCCGCCGGCACGCAAAAGCCCTGTTCGACCGGATCGCTCACCTGCCGGGTGCCGTCCATCTCAGCACCCTGATGTGCCCGCGCCACCGCAAGGTCGTGCTCGATGCCGCCAGGGCCGCGCTACGCGACGGAGGGCCGGTGCGGATCGTCAGCACCTCGCTGATCGAGGCGGGCGTCGACATCGACCTGCCGGAGGTCTGGCGCGCCACCGCCGGCCTCGACGCGGTGGCCCAGGCCGCAGGGCGCTGCAACCGCGAGGGCGCCATGGCGGGCGCCGGGCGCGTGGTCGTGTTCGATCCGGCCGATGCGCCGCCGCCCCGGGAGCTGGAGCCGTTCCGGCGCGCCGCCGAAGAGGTGTTGCGGGCAGGAGGCGACCCGCTCGCACCGGACGCGATCCGGGCCTATTTCGCGGCGCTCTACTGGCGTAAGGGTGAGCACGCCTTCGATGCGCCTCGGCTGGACGAGGAGATCTGGCCGATTCTCCCCGCCGTCGCCGAGCGGGCGAAGACATGGGCCTTCCCCTTCGCCAGCATCGCCCGGGCGTTCCGCGTTATCGACGATGCGATGGAGCCGGTCATCGTGCCGTGGCGGGCCGATTCCGACGACGGCCGCGCGGAGACACTGCTGGCGCGGATCGCCGCCATGGACCGCCCCCTCGGCGACGATCTGCGCCGCCTTCAGGGCTACGTCGTGCCCGTTCCTCCGACGCTGCGCGCGCGCTGGCTGGCCGTTGGGCGCTTGCGACCCGTCCACTCCAGGCTCGAAGGGGCGCTGCTGCGCCTCGACGACATGGCGTTCTACGAGTCTCGATCCGGTCTGACCCTGGAGGACGATGCCTACCGCGCCCCGGAGGACAACATCATCGCGTGACGCCGCATCCGCCACGACGCTGGTGAATGAGGCGGTCCGGTTGTCTGGGCCGCCTCGCCTGTCCTTCGATCCGCGCCCCGTGAGGGGGCGACGTTGCGGCGAGCCGTGCTCGATCGCCATCTGGCGGTTTCGATCCGCGCCCCCGTGAGGGGGCGACCCGACATAGGGGCCGGGATAGGGCTCGAGGTCGTTGTTTCGATCCGCGCCCCCGTGAGGGGGCGACGACAGGGCCCGCGACATGCACACCGTGGCGCTATGTTTCGATCCGCGCCCCCGTGAGGGGGCGACAATAGACACCTATTCCCTTGCTCCGGATCAGTCGTTTCGATCCGCGCCCCCGTGAGGGGGCGACATGTCGTCCACCCTCAAGGGCGCGACGACAGACACTGTTTCGATCCGCGCCCCCGTGAGGGGGCGACCCCCATTTCCCGGCGCTTGCCGCTCATGCGATAGAGGTTTCGATCCGCGCCCCCGTGAGGGGGCGACGGTTGGGCTCTGGCGGCGGCTGGCTATGATATGCAGTTTCGATCCGCGCCCCCGTGAGGGGGCGACCCGCCATCCTCTCCGTCACGCCACCGCGCAGCCGGGTTTCGATCCGCGCCCCCGTGAGGGGGCGACTAGAGCCATGCGGGTGCTCACGATGGCGGCGCAGTTTCGATCCGCGCCCCCGTGAGGGGGCGACCGCCGGGCCGCGTAGTCGTTCACGGCCCGTGACAGGTTTCGATCCGCGCCCCCGTGAGGGGGCGACCATTCGTGCGCTCGCCCGCCTCGGGGGAGAGCCACGTTTCGATCCGCGCCCCCGTGAGGGGGCGACCAGGTCGGCATCAACTCAGGCGCGGCCTCGCTGGGTTTCGATCCGCGCCCCCGTGAGGGGGCGACATTTGTCGGACGGGATTGCCTGCATCACCGCCAGGTTTCGATCCGCGCCCCCGTGAGGGGGCGACCTCGCGAGCGCCGGCGCCAAAGGCGCGCTTCAGGGTTTCGATCCGCGCCCCCGTGAGGGGGCGACCATCAGGCATGACCCAGAGGGGTGATCTCGGGGGAGTTTCGATCCGCGCCCCCGTGAGGGGGCGACCGCCCACGAGGTCGAGGCCGTCGGCGTAGGGCTGTTTCGATCCGCGCCCCCGTGAGGGGGCGACCGAGCGGGAGGCCCGTTTCAGCCGCTGCGTTGATGTTTCGATCCGCGCCCCCGTGAGGGGGCGACGCCGTTCGGGCCGGAGTGCTCGACCTTGTCCTTGTTTCGATCCGCGCCCCCGTGAGGGGGCGACCGGCGCGATCGGAGGGAGCCGCGGTGAGACGCAGGTTTCGATCCGCGCCCCCGTGAGGGGGCGACACAGCGCCAACGCCGCACGGGCCGCGGTCTATCGGTTTCGATCCGCGCCCCCGTGAGGGGGCGACATGTGAGCGGCATCCGTGGCTAATGCAAAACTGGTTTCGATCCGCGCCCCCGTGAGGGGGCGACCAGACCCAATCGCGCAGCCCTCATCGCCCGGGAGGTTTCGATCCGCGCCCCCGTGAGGGGGCGACTAAACGCCAGGGCGGAGCGTGGGTCCCGTAAGTGTTTCGATCCGCGCCCCCGTGAGGGGGCGACTTGCCAGTGAGCGCCTTGGCATAGAGACCGACGCGTTTCGATCCGCGCCCCCGTGAGGGGGCGACATTGCCATCGCTGGCGTAGCAGCGCGACCCATTGAGTTTCGATCCGCGCCCCCGTGAGGGGGCGACCAGTTGCGCACCGCGAGCGGGCCGTAGCCGAGGAGGTTTCGATCCGCGCCCCCGTGAGGGGGCGACCCGAACAGGCGCTGCTGGGCGCCATCCTGCAGAAGTTTCGATCCGCGCCCCCGTGAGGGGGCGACCGCGCTACTCACCCACATGCTCGCCCGACAAAAGGTTTCGATCCGCGCCCCCGTGAGGGGGCGACCCTGCGTTGCGCCACGACCACCACCGCCATAGCGGTTTCGATCCGCGCCCCCGTGAGGGGGCGACCGCGCGGTCATGAGCGTTGCTGAATAGATCCTGCGTTTCGATCCGCGCCCCCGTGAGGGGGCGACCTCGCCAAAGCCCGCAGCCTAGCGGTCGAAAGCGTGTTTCGATCCGCGCCCCCGTGAGGGGGCGACCAAATCGTCGGGACATAGATCAAGGCGAATTGGGTTTCGATCCGCGCCCCCGTGAGGGGGCGACCCATCGCGTCGACGAAATCACGCGCGAGACGAGAGTTTCGATCCGCGCCCCCGTGAGGGGGCGACAATGGCGGAGCGGATCTGAGACCATGCCTCGTAGTTTCGATCCGCGCCCCCGTGAGGGGGCGACGCGTGAGCCCGCCGAGGCTGGCCTGGCCGCGGCTGTTTCGATCCGCGCCCCCGTGAGGGGGCGACTTCGGGCACGAGCCCAGAGAGCAGGCCGCGGTTGTTTCGATCCGCGCCCCCGTGAGGGGGCGACGGCGGCACCCTAACCACTTGCGCGTAAAACGAAATAGGACGCTTCTGCGCGAACGTCCCCCGATCACCGGCGTTCCGCGCCGTGACGGGACCGGCGCGCCATCGAAATGCGTCTTACCGCAACAGGTTGTGCGACGCGCGAAGGCGTCGGGAGAAGGCTGTCCGCTTGGGGTTCGCGCACGCGTCTAGAAGAGCAGCGGTCCGTCGAGATCGAGGATCGGCTTGGCCCCGACGTGCTCGATCCGGCCTCGCGCATCGGAGCCCAGGCGGTAGAAGCGGAGCGAGTCGTGCGACGGGTCGATCTCAGCCATGAGACGGGCGCGCAGTTCCGTCCATTGGGCCGGCTCGACCTCGCATTCGAAGACCGAGTTCTGCACGCGCTGTCCATAATCGAGGCAGGCCCGGGCGACGCGGCGCAGGCGGCGCCGTCCGGCTGCGGATTCGGTGTTCACGTCGTAGGCCACGAGCATCAACATGGCGCCGCCTCACTTCCAGACGAAGGCGGGGTAGCCGTCGAGGTCGCCGCGCAGGTGCCGGGCCAACATCTGCGCCTGGGCGTGGCAGACGAGGCCGAGCGGCATCGTTTCGTTGAGGAAAGGGTGACGCAGCTCTTCGCGCTTGCGCTCCTGCCAGGCGACGAGGACACGCTTGCGCGCCTCGTCCGTGAGGCGCACGCCGCCCGTCTCCTCGACGGTGAAATCCTCCGCGCCGAGCTGGCGCCGGTTGACGAGGCTGAGGGCGAGCCGGTCGGCCTGGACAGGGCGCAGTTCCTCCATCAGGTCGAGGGCGAGGCTGGCGCGGCCCGGGCGGTCGGCGTGCAGATATCCGACCTGCGGGTCGAGGCCGTGCGCCTCCAGGGCAGAGCGGCAATCGTGGCCGAGCAGCGCATAGAGAAACGACAGCAGGGCGTTGATCCGGTCGAGAGGGGGCCGTCGGGACCGGCCGGCGAAGGTGAAGGCCGGATCGTCGACGCGGATCAGGTGCCGGAAAACACCGAAATACTGCGCGGCGGCCTCGCCCTCGAGGCCGCGCAGGCCGTCGACGTCGTCCGCGACCAGCGCACGCCGCGCGATGTCGGTCAGGCGGGCTTCCGCAGCCGACAGGCCCGCGACCGCGTCGGTGCCCAGGCGCTCGCCATGGTCGCGCAGGGCCCGCCGCAGCACGGCCCGCTGGTTCGCGGTCTTGGCCGTGACGATGCCGCGCACGATCAGGGCGGCACGCGGCGCGTCGTCGGCGACGCGATACTGGGCGCGGCGCAGCAGCACGTTGCCGCTGCGCGGCCCCTCGACCCGGGCGAGGAAACGGCCGTTCGGGTCGAGATGCGAGACCGTGATCCCGGCCTCGGCGCAGGCCGCCAGCAGCGACGGCGAGGCGCCCGCGCGCCCGAAGCTCACCACCCCGTCGATCATGTGCAGCGGTGCGCGGCCGCGTTCGCGGCCTTCGACCTCAACGACGACGTTGGCGCCATCCTTGCGGAGCCAAGCGTCCTCGCTCGTGACGTAGATCGTGTTGCGCATCCGGCGCATGATGGACGTCCTCAGTCTGCGATCTGACCCGCGAGCCACCGGGCGACCTTCGGGGCCGTCTCCAGGCGGTCGGGCTTGCACAACGATTCGAGCGAGCAGCGGCGACAGGCCGGTTTGCGGATGGGAGCCGGTGTCACCCCGCCGGCGATCATCGCGCGGGCCGCCGCCGCGACCTCGGCGGTGAGCGCGCGCAGGTCCTCGTCGAACGCGACCCGCACGCGGCGCCGGGTCTGGCCGTAGAACAGAGCCCCCTCGGGGACCGGGCAGCCGAACATCTCCTCCAGGCAGATCGCCTGGGCGCAGAGCTGGACCTCGTCGGCCCGGTGCGCCTTCGGCTTGCCGCGCTTGTATTCCACCGGGACCGGACGGGCCGGCCGGCCCCGGAACTCCACTGCGTCGGCCCGGCCCGCCACGCCGAGCGCGAAGGAGCGCAGCGCGAGGCCGCGCGCGATGCGCAGGCCCGGCCGGCCCTCGCCTTCCCCGGAATCGACGCGCTCGTGCAGGAGGCGCCCCTCCGCCGTCGCCGCGTCCTCGGCCCAGAGCCGCTCGACATGGATGAGCGCGTTCTGGCGCGGGCAGAACAGGTGATGCTGGAGCGCCGAGAGCGGGATGAGGTCGTCCTCGGCGGCGGAGCAGGGCGGTCCGGCGGTCATTCTTCCAGGGCTACCGCTCGATCACCTCGACCCCCGCCGGCAGTCCCTCCCGGTCCACCGTGACTCGGTAATCCGCGAAGCTGCGGGCCGGAGGCCAGTTGTCGGTGGCGTCGGCACCGATCTCGTGCGCCTCGCCCTTGTGCACCCGCAAGGTGCGCACCCGCTCGAACAGCGCGTGGGCGGGCGCGTTGCCGAGCGCCGTGGCGTGGCGGAAGATCACGAGCTTGCGGGTCGCCATCTCGCCGCGGGCAGCCGAGCGGTCGTGATCGAACATCTGCCCGAGCGCCTCGAACAGCAGCGCGAGGTCGTCGTCCGAGAAGCCCGTGCCCTTCACCGGATGCGAGGCGAGCGGCGCCGAGACGAAGCCGTGGGCCCGGTAGAGGCCGTAGGGCACGATGTGCTTGCGGCCCATGGTGCGCCCGCCCTTGGTCTCGGCGTCGGATTCCGTGGTGGCGGCCAGGCGCGTGATGGCGATCTCGAGCGGCAGGACCGGCTCGACCGAGCGCGCGAAGGCGAGCTGCACCGGCCCGCGCACCTGCCCGGCATTGACGCCGGTGGTCATCACCGCTCCGAAGGTCCGGATGTCCCAGAAATTGGCGCACATCCACCGCGTCAGCTCGCGCGCCTTGGCCTCCTTCGGCAGCTTCTTCTGGTCCTCGGGCTTGGCCTCCGGCATCACGGCGGTCCAGGCCCGCCGGTGCTCGACGTTCAGGGTGGCGCCGTCGCGCATGTAGATCTCGTGGCCCGGCACGTCGGCGCGGGCGAGCGCGACGTAGTTGCGGATCTTGCGCTTGAGGGCGACGTCCGAGACGAGGCCCTGGTTGGTCTCGGGATCGAGGCGCGGCAGGTTGCCGGCATCCGGGTCCCCGTTGGGGTTGCCGTTCTGCACGTCGAAGAACAGCACGAATTCGTGGCGGCGGGTCACGCCGGTGGCCTCAGACGTCATCCTGGCTGTCCTCGATCGGGGTGTCGTCGGTCGGGCCGGCTTCCGTGCCGTCGGCCTCGACGGAGGCGAGGGCCGGCCGGCGGGCGAACTGCGCCTGCCGCTGGTGGTAATAGCCGATGGCGAAGCGCCCCTGCGCTTCGAGCCGCAGGACCCGCGGCAGCGCGGAGGGCAGCCGCTCGACGATCTCGCCGATCTCGCGCTCGATCCAGTAATCCTTGCCGTCCTTGCGCAGGCGCCCGACATGGTTCTGCGCGCCCCGCAGCAGCAGCGGGAAGACGCCTGCCGGCGTCGCCGAGGCGGCCCCGAAATAGCGGTCGCGGATCGTGGCGTTGAGTCCCCGGCCGAGGGCGAGGCGCTGCGCGGCTTCGAGCGCCGCGAACAGGCGCCCGAGCTGGTAGGCGGGGCTGGGATCGTCCTTGTCGAGGCTCACCGGAATCTCTCCTCGGTCTCCAGTCA
This sequence comes from Methylobacterium aquaticum, assembly GCF_001043915.1. Classification (GTDB taxonomy): domain Bacteria; phylum Pseudomonadota; class Alphaproteobacteria; order Rhizobiales; family Beijerinckiaceae; genus Methylobacterium; species Methylobacterium aquaticum. The sequence goes on from NZ_LABX01000245.1 coordinate 9,280, forward strand.
GGCGCAGGTCCCGCATCAGGCAGGCGCGGATGGCGGCGGCATGCCAGCCGGTCGAGGGATCGTCCCCCGCCCGCAGGCGCACCAGGGCCGCCGCGAGCCAGCTGCGCGGGTAACGGGTGCCGGCGAGCACCGCCCGGGCGACCTCGCCGGCGAGCAGGGGCGGGATGTTCTCGAACTTCTCCTGAAGCGCCGTCGTCTTGACGAGCAGGCGCCCGATGGCGGGCGGCCTGCCCCAGCCGCGGGGGCGGGGTTCGAGCGCGAGATCGGCATGGTGCTGCGCCAGGCGCCGCGCGAATGCCTCGAAGGAATCCTCCAGCCAGAACCGCACCGAGAGGCGCGCGGCGTTGGGTGTGAGCCCGAGGATGTGGAAGCGGGTGCCGGGCGACACCGCAGGGGCAACCGCCGCGATTGGGCGGCCCGCGGCCAGCGCCGCGAGGGCATCGCGGATCAGCGCCGCCTCGGCGGCGTCCTGATCGGGAGCCGGGCCCGGAGCGGGATCGAACCACGCCGCGAAGGTGTCCTCGGCCGCGGTCGCCGCGTCCTCGTCGACCGTGGCCGAGGTGTCGGCCCAGAACACCACCGTGGCGTCGCCGAGCGGCCGGCGCAGGCGGTTGCGGCTGGTGCGGTCGAGCATCCGGTTGAGGGCCGCGCCGTAGCGGAAGCCCGCCTCCGCCGAGACTGGCGCGTTGTCGCCCTGCATCTTGCCGTAGGAGGTGAAGGCGTCCTTGTTGAAGGAGACGAGCGCGGCGCCGGAGGATTGTGCGCCCTCCACGCCCTTGATGGTCGGGTGGAGCCGCAAGGGGGCGGCGGGCCGGCCGGTGACGAGGCAGACCGGGCCGGTCGCCTCCGCGGCGGGGGCCCCCGCCACGAGGCGCCGGGCCGCCGGCCGGTCGTGGAGGTAGGCGTGCTCGCCGGCGAGCCGGAAGACCAAGTTGGCGTCGAGCATCTCCGGCTCGAACGGAGCCGCGTCGAACGCGGCCGGATCCCAGGACTCGAGGAAGCGGGCGAGCGCCAGGAGACCCGGATCGTCGGCCCCCGCCAGCAGCTCGCGGTGCAGCGCCTTGAAGGCGGCGTGCTCCTCGGCGGTCCGGCGGCCCGGGCCGGCGGTGCGGCCGAGGACGTAGGCGGTCTTGTCCCACAGCCGGTTCGGCAGGATGCCGGCGGTGCGCTTGACCGCGGCCGGCACGTCGAGGAGCCGGGGCTGGCGCTTGCGGCCCGCGGTCTCGCGCAGGTCCTGCATCTCGACGACGGCGCCGTCCGGCGCGAGCACGAGGCAGAAGCCGATCTTCTCGCGCGAGAAGCCCGGCGCCTCCGCCTCGCCCCGCGCCGCCATGCGGTCGTAGTAGCGATCGAGAGCCTGGAGGACGGTCACGTCACCGTCCCCTCGGCGAGGCAAGCCTGCACGTCGAGGACTCCGCCCGTGAGGCGGGCGCGGAAGAACTGCGACGCCCGCTGCGGCCCAACGATGTCGTGGAGCATCCACCCAAGGTCGCGGTCGCGCTGCTCGGTGGGCAGCGTGCTAGCCGGCAGCGGGGCCTCATCGGCGAGCAAGGCGAAATCGGCCGGGAACTCGCGCGTGCCGAGGCAGGGGCGGTGGAAGCACTGCCCGGCCGCGGCGCGGCGGTTGAACATGCTCAGATACTTGGCTGGCGTGTCGTCGCGGCCGGCCTTGTCGGTGAGCGCGAAACGCGCCTCGATGACGTAGGCGACGTTCGTGAGCAGGGTCGCGGCCCGCTGCTGGCGCTTCTCCTCGACCACGAGGCCGAGCCCCGCCGTCGAGCCCGCCTGCATGGCGCGTTCGGCGAGGGCCGACGACATCTTGTCCTCGACTTCGTTCCGCCGCAGCGACTGGAAGCGGATCGGCCTGAGCACGTGGATGCGGTCGACGATCCAGCGCATCTGCGGCTTCCAGAGGACAGATTCGAGGATGCCGCGGGCGGCGGACGGCGTCATGACGTCGTAGGAGACGCGTTCCACCTTCATCTCAGGTCGCGTGAAGCAGGCGCGATCCCCCCAGACGTAAAGCTTGATGCCGTATCCCACGCACGGGCTCCGATAAGACTGATGGCGCGCCTTGATCGTCATCTCAAGTCGCTCGTTCAAGTGACGATGATTTGCGATCAGATCATGACGAGTAACGACCACGCATAGATCAGCCCTGCGTGCCGACCGCGCCATCGGCGGCTATACCTTGCGGCGAGTATCGCTAGGGCTAACGCCAAATGCGCCAGTAAGCCAGCCCTCTGTCGCTTATGGATGCAATGATTTTGGTTCAAAACTCGAAGTTGCAGCCCGCCGGGAGGTGTGGTGGCGAAATCTACACCCCCTTGAGGGCTGCGAGCCACTGCTCGGCCGGCTGCGCGCCGGAGACCGCCCACTTGCGGTCGACGATGAAGAACGGCACGCCCGCGACCTGCATCTTGCCAGCCTGCCGCTCGATGGATTCGACGAGAGTTCTCAGCTGCTCGTTGCCGAGCGCGTCGTCGACGACTTCGCGTTCAAGCCCCACGGCGGCGCCGATCTCGCGCAGAACCTCTGAATCGCCGACGTCACGGCCCTCCTCGAAATAGGCGCGGAACAGGGCGTCCACGACCGGGTCGGCCCGTCCGTGCTGCGAGGCTGTCGCGATCAGCATGTGGGCGCGCCGCGTGCTCGGCGTGCGCGTCATCCTGTCGAACGCGAAGCCGATGCCCTCCTGCCGCCCGAGCTCGGCCATCTGCGCGTCGAGCTCGGCGCTGCGCTCCGCCCCGAACTTGCGGGAGCGGTAGAGGGCGCGTTCCATGCCGTCGGGCGGCATGGTCGGGTTCAGCTCGGAGGGCAGCCATTCGATCGCGGTGCTGTTGCGTAGGTCGAGCTGGTCGAGGGCGCGTTCGAGCCGGCGCTTGCCGACGTAGCACCACGGGCAGATCACGTCGGAGAACACGGAGATCGTCAGCGGCATGGGCGCGCTCCTGGTCTGTCATGGCATGACTGATCGCGGTCCCGAGCACCAGCCCTGCTCGGTCGAGATCTGGAGTATGCGTAGGATGCGCTGGGAGCGTCGCTGAGCGGTTCCGGGGGATCGGGTGCTCATACCTAGCTGCCGCGAACGGTGCCCGCCGGTGAGTCTCCCGGTAGGAGAGGCGCGAGTGCGTTCCGAGGGGTATCTAGATCGTCAAGGACACCGTGTCGCCAAGGACGCGCTGGGAGGGCGGTGAGCACATAAGGCACAGCCCACGCGCGTCTCGATTCGACCTAGGACTTCCACATCCCACGGCACCAGGATCGCTCAGGAGCGTCGCTGAGCGGCTTGGCCGTATCGAGGGCTGGGTGAGTAGGGGACACGAAGAGTGCCTGCTGGCGGGCCTCCTGACAGCTTGGCGTTTTGGAAGCGAGAATCTGCGCTTCTCGTGTGAAGCGCCGACGGCCGACCGCTATAACGAGCATAGCAGCGCTGCGAACACGAACTCAGACATGGAAGGATCCCACAGATGACGTCCTCATCTGCATGCAACCCTGTGCGCGTTATCAACACCCTCGATCCGACCGTATTAGAAGAGCGCGCTCAGCTCATCGTCAAGGCGGCAGCGTATCTGACCCCAGAGCGCTGGCCACGGTACACGACAGTACCCATTGCGACGCTGTTACAGTCAAGGTAGAGGCGCTGGTGGTGGGCGGTGCGCTGTGGTGGACTGAAGGATTCTCCGCCAAGAGGATCCCGCAATGTCCTGTTGCCCGCACACCGCCCTAGTCGTGAGCCTATCGGCGCACCTCGCACTGAGCAAATCGCGCCTCGAAACCCTCAGCGCCTTGATCATCGGATTGATCCACGGCCGAAGCGTCAACCTCACCCACATTGCCAGCCATTGTCGCGGAGCAGCCTGTTACGCCTCGAAGTATCGCCGCCTGCAACGCTTCTTTCAGTATGTCCGCCTCGACCAAGCCGTCATCGCCGCTCTCGTCGTTCGTATGCTCAATCTGGCCCGCCCCAAATGTCTTGCGCTTGACCAGACCAACTGGAAAGTCGGTCGGCACGACGTCAATATCCTGATGCTTGCTCTCGTGACCCGTCGCTTTCGCATTCCGCTATTTTGGACAGCGCTCGGTCATCAGGGCAACAGTAACACGGATCAACGGATCGCTTTGCTCAACCGATACTTGAGTCGGTTCGATCCCAGCTCGATCGAGCTCCTTCTCGCCGATCGCGAGTTCATTGGTGCAGCCTGGTTCAAATTTCTGATCGATGCCAAGATCCCGTTTGCCATTCGCGTCCGATCCGAACTCATCATGAGCCTGCCGGACGGGCGGCTGTGGTCGATTGAGAGCTTGTTGCGCAACAAGCGGGGACGGCGGACCATACATACGCTCAATGTCATCCTGCCTGACACGCAGCTACCCGTGAACTTGGCGGCCAAGCAGTTAACTAGCGGCGAGTGGCTGGTCGTGATGACCAACACGGACAAACCTAAGCGGGCGCTCCAGGCTTATCGGCGACGCTGGGGGATCGAATGCCTCTTTGGCGATGCCAAGACCCGCGGCCTCAACATGGAGGATACTCACCTCACTCATCATGAAAAGATCGAATTGCTTCTGGCCGTTTTGACCCTGGCGATGGCGTGGGTCTACAAGACAGCCACCGCCACGATGGGACCGCGCTCCATCCCCCGAAAGGCTCATGGCCGGCGTCAGAAATCCTGGTTCCGCACCGGCTTCGACGCCCTGCGCTCGGCGCTCATCTACGCCCCACAGGTCGAGCTCGGCTTCGAGGGTGCGCGCCCAGCGCTCAGCCTCGGTTTTCGAGTCGAAGCTCTTTGAGCGGGGCTGCATACCCTTGCGCCTGACGGAGGCTTGCCAGCGCCCCCGAAGCTTTCTGATCGTCGCCATCGTGTCTGTCGTCCTCCGTGAGCGCTGCACTGAAGGACGCCGCGGATGGCCCTGCAAGGATATCTCCGACGTGGTGACGTCGTTGAGCAGAGCGACTCTCTCCTGCATGTCGAGCGCGTGCTGGATCACTTCGGCGATGTCATGAGACCGTTCGTGAGGTCTGACCGTCGACAAGGACGAGGCGAGAGGGTCAGCGAAAATAAACGAGGTCGGGGCGATCAAAGCGCTATCCCAGCGCTATTCCTGAGGCTTTCCTTCGCCTATAGCACTTTGCTCAGCTTGAATCATGGGACAAATATCCCAAAATCGATTCGCATTAGCGTTTTCGAGCGTCAAAGCGGGACATCAATGGGACATTCATAGGACATCAAGGGGACATCGAACGTATGCGGAGGTAGTTCGCATTGCCTTCAACCGGACTCAGAGCGGACGTCGGCCCCGTGTTTGTCCTATCGATGTCCCAGAGCTAGCACGTGCCGTTGGTAGATAGCGTTGCGCAGTCAATCTCTTCACTCGATGCAGCTGGCCAGTCTCGTGTGCGCGTGGATTATGTATACATATGGACTTCTCGTGGACCATCGCTCACTTTCATGGCGAAAAACTCTTGGTTAGAGCGCCGCGAGGTTCTTGCCCAGCACCTAGTGATTAACAAGATGGGTCCCTCCATCATGGCTAAGTTTCGAAAAATGTCGAGTTAGATAACTGCAATCTCATCTAACCACTGTTCGCTTGCTACAGTAAGTAGATGAGATTGCGGTATAATCTGCAGGTTGCTTAGCTGATAAACCAAACAAGCTTATCGATCTTGCTCTCGATGCGCTTCAGGTTATCATTAGTAGCATTATGGTTGTTAACGTTAAAAGAGGCAAATAGTGCGATTTCCTCCCTAATAATTGCCCTCAGAGCATCTTCATCAAACTGCACCAAGGTATAATCATTCACCTTGAGCACGGACTTAGTCGGGGCGGCCTTCTTCGATGACATCACGAACTCCGTTGCGTGGGCAGCTCCAGCGGCTGCCATGTGCGTTATAACGGTTCCGTGTCGGCGTTTACCAAAATGCATAAGACGAAATTGAGCGTCTGCGCTCGCACCCGTGGCCGATGCCTCAAGACGCATCCGCTGCCACCGCCTCGATCGTGCGGCCGGAGGCGACGGAGTGCGGGCACTCCTCCAGGATGTCGGGCGCGCCGCGCGGGCGGGCCGCCGCGTCGGCGGCCTTGATGAGGAGCCAGGAGACCTGCCGCCCGCGGGGCGGCAGGCGCGTGAGGCGCCAGCCGCCGGTCAGCTTCGCGCCGTGGAGGTGAAAGCGGAGCAACCCGGCAGCGAGACCCGTAATCGGATCGCCCTCCGGCTCCCAGGTGCCGCGATCCCACAGGAGCACAGCGCCCGCACCGTAGGACCCGGCCGGGATCACGCCCTCGAAGCTGCCATAGCTCAAGGCGTGGTCCTCGACCTCAATGGCGAGCCGCTTCTCGCCGGTGATCAGGCTCGGGCCGCGGGTCACCGCCCAGCTCTTCAGCACGCCGCCGACCTCGAGCCGGAAATCGTAGTGGAGCCGACGCGCGGCGTGCTTCTGGACAACGAAGGACGGCATGTAGGTCGTGATCGATCCGGTCCGACATCTCCGTCCCGTCGAAGCTGTCCTCGCAGGCGTAACGGTCGATCGTTCTCGTGGTTGCCCATCCAGAGCACCGTGACCTGAACTCGCATACCCCATCCGAACAGCAGACTGCTCGGGCCTCCGAAGCTCACCGGGGGCCAAGGATCGCACCCGCCAAGGGCCGGGCCAGGGGCGTCATGAGCACAGAAGGCATCCCTCACGACGAGGGCCGGACTTTCTAGGACTTAGCTCCCTCCCGATGCAGGCTTGTGCTTGGGATGCATTGGACAAGGTCATGCCATCGCCTCAGATCTAAAACCGAGCCCGGCGACGAAGCGGTTCCAGGTCTCCAGCGTCACCTGCCCTCCCGTAGCGCGCCGGTGGCCTTGCGCGAACTGGTCATCGGAGCAGAGGGGCGGCGCGCGTTCCTGCAGGAAGGCGATCAGGTCGGGCACCGTGGCGCTGCGGGCGGCAAAGTGCACGAAGCCCTCACGAAACCCCGCATTGGCGCCGATGACGACCTGCCGGCGCAGGCGGTGAGTCCAGGACTGGGCGACAAGCGGGTGGATCTGGCAGGGCGAGTCGCAGCGGATCAGCGCGACCGGGCCAGCGAAGAGCGGCGGCAGCTTGCGCGCGGCATCGAGGGCCGCCTTCACCTCAGCGCGGGCCTGCCGCAGCGCCTCGCCGTCGGGCGAGGTATCGGAGACGATGGCGTCCGGCCCGTCCGCCCGCAGCAGCAAGCGCAAGGCGGGCGCAGCGTCACCGCGGCTGGAGCGGCGTGGGGCGTTCACCAGGCTCACGGCCTCGCGCAGGGCCTTGAGGGTGCCGAACCGCCGCGCACCCGCCATCACGGCGGGAAACTGCGCTGCGCTCGCGCGCTCGCCGAGATCGCCCACGGCCCCGAGGGCGGCGAGCCAGACCAGCGCCTCGGCCTCCGCCTCGCCGATGAGTGCGGCCGCGCAGGCCTGGGCGAGGAGGCTCGAGGTCGGTGTCGGCTCCGCGCCGTAGCCGCTGATGACGGTCGCGACCTCCGCGCTGGGCTCGCTGCGCGGCACGTGGTGATCAACGAGGATCGTCGGCACCCCGGGCAGGACCGGCTCGGCCTGCACGCCGAGATCGGTGACGATCAGGCCCGCGACCGACGGGCCGGCGGCGAGCTCGGCCCGGACCGCGTCGGACCAGGCACTCTCGCCGCGCCCGATCACCCGCACCCGCGCTGGGCCGTGAGACGTCTGCGCGAGGGCGCGGGCGAAGAGGGCACCAGCCGACAGGCCGTCGGCGTCATCGTGGCAGAGCACCAAAGGGGCGCCTGGGCCGAACCTCGCCAAGGTCTCGGTGATCCCGGTTGGGGCGGTCATGTCCGAGCTTCGGCGCGGAGGCTGTCGATGAAGCGGCGAGCGATCTCGCGCACGGCCTCGTCGTCCTGCATCTCGCCGCCACCTGGATCGCCGAGGTGGTCGACGCTGGCGTCGAGAGCGTCGAGCAGCTCCGGATGGCGCCCGGCGAGGAAGCGGAGGGTAGTGAACAGCAGGTGCTCGGCGACGATCTCGCGCCGGCGGGCCTGGATAGTCGGGTCGGAGGGGGCTTGCGTTTCGGTCATGCCGGGGCAACACGCGGCCGCGCTCGCGGTTCTCCATGTGCAGGCCGATTCAGTTGCCCCGGTGCCCTCGTCAATGGTCTCCGTGCTCCGGAAGCGAGGATCCGATCCAAATCGGCTTGACCACGCGAGGAGCTAGTATCGACCCGTGATGGCATTGGGAAAAGTCCGTCTCCAGGCCGTTGAGGCAGCGACCAACGATCGAGTTAGGTGATTTCCTGCCGGTCCACTTCCGGTGCTCATGCACGCGGAAGCAGCCGTTTGCTCTTCGAAGCTGCCTCTAACAAAAGAGTATACCGGCAGGTGCGACCGTTACCTGCCGGCATGCAATCATTAGGGTTGAGACTCAATCAGCACCAGAACGCGATGACGGCAGCCAGAGCGAGAGCCGAGGCGAAGTTGCGGGCCAGCTTGTCGTAGCGGGTGGCGATGCGGCGGAAGTCTTTGAGGCGGCAGAAAACCGCCTCGACCCGCCAGCGATCACGACAAGCCCGCTTGTCGAGGCGGTTT